>JAAYOB010000023.1 GCA_012520575.1 Candidatus Stramentimicrobium fermentans | reverse complement strand
TGAAATTCGCTCCAGATATAAAGTGCTGGAGATAGAAGTACTAAAAATACCGGAGGGTAATGTATCTATTCCGGCTTCACGTGAACTATATAGGATTCTCAAAGAGGAAAAAGTAAGGTATGACCAATAGGAAATACTTTTATTACAGTAATGAGAACGAATTAATCTTTTAACTTTAGGTAAACATATGGCCGAAAAAATATTAATAGAAAAAATTAAACAACTATTAGCTGAAAATAGGGCAGAAGAATTAGAAGAATTGGTTGGGGATCTGCACCCCAATGATTTCAGCGAAATAGCTGATGAACTTTCTCCAGAGCAGATTACTGAAATATTCAAACATATCAAGGATCAAGAAAAGGTAGTAGATTATATCTCTGAATTGAGTACCGATCTGCAGACTATCCTGCTCAATGCTTTGGGCAAAGAACAGGCCTCTGAGATATTAAAGGATATGTATACAGATGATGCAGCTGACCTGTTAGGGGAAATTGCTCCCGAAGAATCGCGGGAATTGCTGGACTTGTTACCCAAAGAAGAAGCACAAGAGATTGAAATACTGATGGGCTATGAGGAGAATACTGCCGGCAGTGTTATGAACAGTGAGTTTGTGGCGCTACAGGAGTATTTTACTGCCGAGGAGGCTATAGAACATATCCGGGAGATGAGTCCTGATACTGAAATGATCTACTATGTCTATGTACTGGACAGCAGAACCAGACTAATCGGTGTCCTATCCTTAAGAGACCTGATTGTAGCAGATCCGCACAAACGAGTATCTGAGATTATGGAAGAAGATGTCATAAGTGTACTGGATACTGAGGATCGCGAAACCGTAGCTAGAACCATCTCGGATTATGATTTACTCGCCATTCCGGTTATCAACGAAAAAGGCAAGATGGTCGGAATTGTTACCGTTGATGATATCATTGATGTCTTAGAAGAAGAAGTCACCGAAGATATTCACAAAATGGTCGGCTCAGTTAAAGTGCATGAAGATAAGTTAATTAAGACCAGTACCTTAAAGATAGCAACAGCGAGACTGCCCTGGCTCTTGGTCTGTATGGGAGGAGAATTAATTTCCGGTATGATAATGGAGCATCATGCCGGTTTACTAGAAATGGTCTTAGCTCTGTCCTTTTTTATTCCGGTGCTCATGGATATGGGAGGCAATGTGGGAACACAGTCTTCCACTATAACGGTAAGGGGTCTGGCTACCGGGGAACTCAGAATGGAGGAGTTTCTAAAAATTGTCTGGGCTGAAACCAAAGTCGGTATATTTATAGGGGCTATAACAGGTCTGCTAATCTTTATAGTAACTTGCCTCTGGCAAAAAAGCTTAATCATGAGCATTATAGTTGGGCTATCTTTATGTATTACGGTGGTGCTTGCCAATACTTTCGGAACATTACTGCCTTTGGTATTTAATTATCTGAAGGTAGATCCGGCAATAGCCAGTAGCCCTTTAATAACTACTATTGTTGATATTCTGGGCCTGTTGGTCTATTTTGGCTTGGGAACATTTCTTTTTAAGCATTTTTGATTCATGCTGAAAAATATTCTTACTAGGCCTCAGTTAGTTGGGCAAGATGTGTAATTATTTAATGTTAAAAAAAGGAGACAATCGATGAGTACAATTGCTGATATTTACGCCCGAGAAATACTTGATTCCAGAGGAAATCCTACTGTAGAGGTGGAAACATATCTGGAAAGTGGTTATATGGGAATAGCGCAAGTCCCTTCCGGTGCCAGTACCGGTACCTATGAAGCTGTTGAGTTACGTGATAACGATAAAAATAGATACAATGGAAAAGGAGTCTTAAGAGCTGTAGATAATGTCAACGAGATAATAGCCCCGGAGCTGATTGGCTTAGATGCTTTGGAACAGAGTTATATCGACCAATTTATGATTGAGCTGGACGGTACACCCAATAAAGGCAATTTAGGAGCTAATGCTATCTTAGGTGTTTCGCTCTCAGTAGCCAAGGCAGCAGCCAATTATCAGGAACTTCCGCTTTATCGTTATATCGGAGGCGTCAATGCCAGAGAATTACCGGTACCCTTGATGAATATCTTAAATGGCGGAAAACACGCTGATAGCGGGGTAGATTTACAGGAGTTTATGATTGTACCGGTAGGGGGGGCAAATTTTGTCGAAAACTATCGGATAGCTGTAGAAACCTTCCATTCTTTAAAGAAGGTATTGCAAAAGAAGGGATATAATATTTCCGTAGGTGATGAAGGAGGATTTGCTCCACAATTAAAATCAAGCAGAGAAGCTTTAGAAGTAATAGTAGAGGCAATAAATTCAGCTGGCTTCCTGCCAGGACAGGATATCTACATCGCTCTCGACGCGGCAGCTTCTGAATTTTATAAAAATGGAAAGTATATTTTGGCACGAGAAGGCATAGAGAGGACAGCTCAGGAGATGATAGCTTATTATGAAAAGCTGGTAGCAGAATTTCCTATCATATCTATTGAAGATGGGTTAGCTGAAGATGATTGGGAAAACTGGAGCAAGCTAACCGAAAGATTAGGGAGCAGGGTGCAGATAGTAGGTGATGACCTTTATGTAACTAACAAAATTCGTTTAGAAAAGGGTATACAGGTCGGTGCTTCTAATTCTATACTTATCAAGCTCAATCAAATTGGAACCCTAACAGAAACCCTAAATACCATTGAAAGGGCAAAACGGGCTGGGTTTACCAACATTATCTCTCACCGTTCTGGTGAGACCGAAGACACTATAATCGCTGATTTAGCTGTAGCAACCAATGCCGGACAGATAAAAGCCGGTTCGCTCTGTCGAACTGATCGCATTGCTAAATATAACCAATTATTGAGGATTGAAGAAGAATTAGCGGAACAGGCAATTTATAGGGGGAAGGAAGTTTTTCAAAGATAATGTCAACTGTCAAATCCCTGTTTGAATCTAAAATAGTCTGGGCCATTATCTTATTGTTGGTTTTTTATGTCACCTTTGTCTTTTCCGAAAAATATGCCCAAATTTTAGAGGTAAAATCCTATATTTTTGACTTAGAGCAGGAGATTAAGGGATTGGAAGAGGATAATAGAGTGCTAGCAGAAAAGAAGGAATTATTGAATACTGATTCTTATGTGGAAAAAATTGCCCGAGAAGAATTAGACTTAGTTAAGCCAAATGAGATTTTATATAAAGGAATCAAAAATTAGTCCAGTGGGAACTTCTCACCCGGAAAAGGCATAGTATTTATAGATTGTCTTGCGATTAGCTAAAAAAGTAAGAACTCTATATAAATAAAGCTTAAATTTTAAAAAGTTATATTGACGTCTATTTTCTTTTATTTTATAATGGTTTCAGTTTGCCGGAGTGGCGGAATAGGTAGACGCACAGGACTTAAAATCCTGGAAGCTGTAAAGCTTGTGCCGGTTCGATTCCGGCCTCCGGCACCTCTTATAGTAATGATAGCATGAGAAGCCATTTTAATTGACTTTATAATTCTTTGGTGTTAGAATTATAAAACAGTTTTTTAAGTAATTAAAAATTGCAATCGGCGCGGGGTGGAGCAGTTAGGTAGCTCGTCAGGCTCATAACCTGAAGGTCGGCGGTTCGAATCCGTCCCCCGCAACCATTTCTCATAGAGCCAAACCTTTAAAGCAATTTGGGCATCAGGGTTGATAGGCCTAGATGTCTCAGAATGCTTTTTTCTAAATGCAAGCATTAGGTAAGATTAATAAAAAAGTAGATAATTTTCAAACCACAGAATACTCCTGATTTAGAAATTTATTTCAGGTAATCTCTAATCTTCTTAATATATAATTGCTGGCGGTGTAGCTCAGTTGGCTAGAGCATGCGGCTCATACCCGCAGTGTCCTGAGTTCAAGTCTCAGCACCGCCACCACATCCATGGTAAGATACAGATACTCTTAGGATATAATCCCTATTAGAAAATGGCTAAAAATAAATATCTAAGTCCAATGAATGAACAGATTAGTTAAAAAAGTAACCGAAACAATTGAAAAATATAATATGATAGAGGAGGGTGACAAGGTTATTATTGCTGTTTCCGGAGGACCAGATTCTATTTGCCTGTTTGATATTCTGAATAGAATAAAAGACCAGCTTAAAATATCCTTAGTCATTGCTCATGTCCACCATGGCATTAGAGAAAAAGAAGCGGACCTGGAAGCGCGGTTTGTACGTTTAAAATCTTTCCATCTAAACCTTCCTTTTGAACAGCGAACTGTCTCTGTGCCGGAGATAGCTAAAGCTAAGGGCTTATCAGTGGAGCAAGCCGGGAGAGTGGAACGCTACAAATTCTTTAAAGAATTACTTAATAAATATCAAGCCCAAAAAATTGCCCTGGGACATCACGCTGATGATCAGGCGGAGACCATGCTTATGAGACTTATTCGAGGAAGTGGCTTAAGAGGGTTAGTAGGTATTCCGGCCAAGAGGGATGTTTTTATCAGACCCATTATAGAGTGTACCAGGCAAGAAATTGAAGAGCATTGTCGACTTAACAAAATTTCCTACTGTACTGACTCCTCTAACCGAGAGCCCAACTACCTTCGCAACAAAATAAGGCTTGAGCTAATCCCTTTCTTAAACAAAGAATTTCATCCGGCTATAGTTAAAAATTTGCTGCAATTGCAAACCATAATCAGGGATGAACTTAGCTTTTGGGAGGAAATAACAGAGCAATACTATCGGAAAGCATTACTGAAAGAGGTTTCAGAACAAGTTATACTAAACAGCAAAATATTAAGAAATTGGTCTCCCGGTATTCAACGTACAGTTATACGTAGAGCGCTTAAACATCTGAACCATTATTTGGAAGATATTCAGTTCAATCATATTGAGGCGGTAAGACTCATGTGCCTTAAAGATGAGGGTGAAAAATATCTGTATTTACCCGGTGGGCTCAGGGTTAGAAAAAACTATGAAGAAATTTTCTTTGGGCCGGCTCGAAATATTCCAATTTCTGGTAAAGATAAAGAAATCGAAGCATTAGAATCTGAATTAACAGTTGGACAAGAGACAGAGATTCACAATCTAGGACTAAAGTTTATAACGAAACTATATGATTGTAACAATGTTAATTTTGAGAAGCTGAGTAAAGAAATCACTAAAAATGAGGTATATTTGGATTATCATAAATTAAACTTACCCCTAAAAATTAGAAATCGCAAGCCCGGAGATAAATTTCAACCGTTAAATAGTAATTTTTATAAAAAAGTTAAATCATTTTTTATTGACCAAAAAATAAAGAGACATAACAGAGAGAAAATAATGCTGGTTGTCGATAGTACTAATAGGATTGTTTGGATTGCCGGATATCAGGCAGATAATCGCTTTAAAATTACCAAAAATACTAAAAAAATATTATACATAGAACAAATTACAATTTAATTACCTGCTAATATAATTTGTATGATAGAATAATTTTTATAAAAAGATTTTAGTGTTTAGTTTTTTGTTTTATCAAGATATTTAATTACCTGATAATGCTGATTTAAAGTAACAAAAACTGCAAACAAACCCCATAAAGGGTGTGTGTCTTGCTTGTAATAAAAAAGGAAAATATAAGCAATGATGGAACAGGAAAAGATAGAAGAGATTCTAATACCGGAAAACCAGATAAAAAAAAGAGTTGAGCAATTGGGTAATCAGATATCCCATGACTATAAGGGTAAGGAGATATTTTGCATTGGAGTACTCAAAGGTGCTGCCATCTTTTTGGCTGATCTAGCCCGTTATATCAAAGTACCTTTAACCATTGATTTTATGGCTATTTCCAGCTATGGAGTCTCTTCTGAATCTTCGGGAGTAGTTCGCATTTTGAAGGACTTGGATGAAAATATAGAAGATAAAGCTGTTTTAATTGTGGAAGATATTGTAGACACAGGGCTCACTTTAGATTATTTATTGAGAATGTTACAATCGCGCAAACCTGCCAGCCTAAGAACCTGTGCCCTTCTTAATAAGATTGAAAGAAGAAAGTTAGAAGTGCCCGTTGATTATTGCGGCTTTGAGATACCTGATAAGTTCGTAGTGGGTTATGGTCTGGACTTTAATGGTCTATATCGCAATATCCCTTATATTTTCGTACTTAAATCAACTTATATTAATGGGTAATGGTTAAGAGCCATAGTTAAATGTAGATACTCCCCGATGATAAGGAAAGGTTAGCCGAATATTAATTCATACAATTTGAGGACAATTTACAAGTGGGTATAATGTTTTATGTAGCCCATCTGTTTGTTTTTATACCAAAAATGTGCTAAAATACCCTGTGTTTAGACTTAAATATTATGAATTATGAGGAGAGAGATAATTAGTGGCAAAATTAAACCCAAAAAAATTCAGAAATAGAAATTTTAGAAATGCCGGTTTATACCTTTT
The DNA here is from genome assembly GCA_012520575.1 of Candidatus Stramentimicrobium fermentans. GTDB lineage: Bacteria > Atribacterota > Phoenicimicrobiia > Phoenicimicrobiales > Stramentimicrobiaceae > Stramentimicrobium > Stramentimicrobium fermentans. The sequence goes on along the minus strand of JAAYOB010000023.1, from coordinate 126,017 downwards.
AATATTAATAGTGACAATTTCTGTGCTCAGTTCTTTATTTGAACCAGGCTCTTCCATTAAGGGGCTATCTTATTCCCAATTCTTAGCTGAAGTTGAGAATAATAATGTAAAGAGTATTACCATTTCCGGAAATACTATAAACGGGTTGCTCAATGATAACCATAAATTTTCTACCTATTTACCGGATGACCCGGAGTTAATGAGCATTTTACGTAGTAAGAATATCAGTATTGAAGCCAAACCGCCGGTAGAGTTATCTTGGTGGATGAGAATACTCTCATCACTTCTGCCTATGGTTCTGATAATCGGTATTTGGATATTCATGATGAGACAGATGCAGGGTGGTGGCAATAGAGTAATGTCATTTGGCAAAAGTCAGGCTAAACTATTGGGCAAAGATACTCCTAATGTCACTTTTGCTGATGTAGCGGGTGTTGATGAAGCCAAAGAAGAATTACAGGAAGTAATAGATTTTTTAAGGAACCCGGCCAAGTTTAATCAGCTGGGAGCTAAAATTCCCAAGGGAGTACTTCTCTATGGGCCCCCAGGATGCGGGAAGACCCTGCTGGCGCGAGCAGTTGCCGGTGAGGCGGGGGTTTCTTTTTTCAGTATCAGCGGTTCTGATTTTGTAGAAATGTTTGTCGGGGTAGGGGCCTCCAGGGTACGAGACCTATTTAAACAAGCCAAAGCAAATAAACCCTGTATTATTTTTATGGATGAGATTGATGCAGTTGGTCGTCACCGGGGCGCCGGTTTAGGTGGAGGACACGATGAAAGAGAACAGACCTTAAACCAATTATTGGTAGAGATGGACGGCTTTGACCAGAATGCCGGTGTCATTCTTATTGCTGCTACCAATAGGCCGGATATACTTGACCCTGCTCTGTTAAGACCGGGACGTTTCGACCGCCGTATCGTAGTCGACCGCCCGGATTTAATTGGAAGAGAGCAGATCTTAAAGGTGCATGCTAAGGGAAAGCCCCTGGATAAGGATGTGGATTTAAACGTTCTGGCTCGCAGGACACCGGGATTTACAGGATCCGATATTGCTAATCTGGTAAATGAGGCAGCCCTATTGGCATCCCGTAATGGTAAGAAACTTATCAACATGGCCGAATTTGAAGCCTCTATAGACCGAGTGATTGCCGGTCCTGAGAAGAAGAGTAGAATTATGAATGAAAAAGAAAAAGAAATTGTGGCCTACCATGAATCCGGGCATGCTCTGGTAGCAAAGCTATTGCCTAATTGTGATCCCGTGCACAAGGTTTCTATTATCCCTCGAGGTAGCGCAGCCCTTGGTTATACCCTGCAATTACCGACTGAAGACCGCTATCTGGTCAGTAAATCAGAGCTGATGGACAGATTGAGTGTTTTATTGGCTGGCAGAGTAGCAGAAGAGATTACTTTTAAGGATGTTACTACCGGTGCCCAGAATGATTTAGAGAGGGCTACCAAGATTGCGCGGCAGATGGTGACAGAATTCGGTATGAGTGAATCTATAGGCCCTATTGCATTAGGCCGGAAAGAGCACCAAGTATTCTTAGGCAGAGATATCGCTGAAGATAAAAACTATAGTGATGAAGTTGCCTTTCAAATCGATAAAGAAGTAGAAAAGATTATTGAGAGCGCTTATAGCAGAGCAAAAGAGCTGTTGGTTAAAAATAAAACAAAATTAAAAAAGCTGGCAACACAACTCTTAGAAAAAGAGACTTTGGAAAAAGAGGAGCTGGATGTATTGCTAAAAGGTGTCAAGCTTGCCACGGGATTACAGGTTTGCTCTTTGCTTGCCTGGGGTGTAGTATAAAAAATAATTATAGACATACTTGCAAATTCAGGATAATATCAGACTAAACTATAAAACAATAATAGATCAGCACAAAGAGTGGGAGGAGGTGAAAATAAACAGGAATACAAAGGTAATAACTATTTATTTTGATTGAAGGAAAGAATAAAAAAGTAAGGAGGATATAAAGTTGAGTAGAAAAGTATGGACAATGCTTTTAGTACTAACAATAGTTATGGGTTTGGGAATCGGAGCTCTGGCTCAACCGCCAAATCCGGATAGAGTTGTCTATGCCACTATCGGTGGTCCAGAGACCCTAGACCCCCATTGGGCATATGATACCGCCAGCGGTGAGATAATTTTTGCGATTTATGATAACCTAATTGCTTACGATGGTGGCAGTATTGAAAAGTTTATTCCTATGCTCGCCACCGAAGTGCCCTCTGCAGAAAACGGATTAATTTCAGCAGACGGTTTAAATTACACCTTCCCCATCAGACAAAATGTCAAATTCCACAATGGTGCCGTATTAACCGTGGAAGATGTTGAATATAGTTTCAAGAGAGGTATGATATTTGACCGTGCCGGTGGTCCAATGTGGATGCTCTTAGAGCCCCTGTTAGGGGTAGATAGTATTGAAGGTATAGCCATGGAGCTTACCGGAGTAGAAAACTATAGCGATATCTTTGTTGATGGTGAAGTAAAAGATGAATACAAAGAAGCCATGATTAAGGTATTTACCGATTATGTGGACAAGGCAGTAGAAATTGACGGCAATAATATCATATTCCATCTGGCTCAGGCGTATTCTCCCTTTATGAATATTTTGGCACATGGCGGTTCCTGGTCATCAATAATTAACAAAGAATGGTCTATTGAGCAGGGTGCTTGGGATGGTAAAGCCGACACCTGGTGGAAATACCATGACCCACAGAACGAGGAAGACCCGCTTTATAGAGTAACCAACGGAACGGGACCGTTTAAACTGGTGAGATGGGTACCGGAAGAGACTACCATGTTAGAGAGATTTGATGACCATTGGAGAGGTCCCGCTCATCTGAAAGAAGTAGTATATCAGTATATCAATGAATGGACTACTCGTAAGTTAATGCTGCAGAGGGGTGATGCTGATATAGTCTATGTTCCGGTGACTAATATGAATGAAGTAGAAGACATGGAAGGTGTAGAATTGACAAAAGGCTGGGATACAATGACTAATACAGTTACTAATATGCCCTGGCTCTTAAATGCGGAAGGCAATGCCAACCTGGGTAGCGGTAAATTGGATGGTGAGGGCATCCCCCCCGATTTCTTCTCCGACATTCATGTCCGAAAGGGATTCTCCTATCTATTCCCCTATGATACCTTTATTGAAAAAACCGTACAGGGACAGGCTATTCGTAATCCGGGACCTTTCCCAAGACCGTTATATGGTTATACCGAAGACCCGGCAATGTATTATGAATTCGATATAGAAAAAGCTAAAGAGGAATTCAAATTAGCCTGGAATGGAGAACTCTGGGAGAAGGGCTGTAAATTCAACATCTTTTACAATGAAGGAAATGATGTCCGTAAGGCAGTATGTGATATGCTATCTACCTATGCCAAAGTTGTTAACCCCAAGTTTGAGCTTACTCCAATTGGTGTACAGTGGTCTTCCTACTTGAAACAATTCTTGGCAGAACAACTGCCCATGTATACCATCGGCTGGTTAGCGGATTATCCTCATCCCCATAACTGGGCGCCGACCTATTTAGGAAGCACCGGAACTTACAGTGCCTTCTATGGAAAGCCATATGTTGATTGGGCTAAAGAGAATACCGACCCGCTCATAGATAAAGCGCTCAAATCTGTTGATCCGGAAGAGCAGAAGGCTATCTATGAAGAGTTAACTAAGATTGCCCATGATCAAGCGCTAGCCCTATACCTCTATCAGCCTATCGGTATTCATGTGCAGAGAGATTGGGTGAAAGGATTCTATCATAGCCCGGTAATTTCCGGATTACCGGAAAGTGCTGACTTCTACTATATTTACAAGGAATAGAAAGAAGAGAGCATATAGATAATGATGTCATTTCTTGTTAAAAATAATTGTTTTTTATAGAAAATAGCAAGGGTATGGAGCGGGATTAATATCCCTTTTCGCTCCATACCCTTAATTTTAAAATAAGACATGGTTTTTAATATAATACAATTGCTTCTGTCCAGAGGTTGAAAGTTTGCTAATATAAGGAAGAAAAAAATATGTTGTCCTATATAATAAGACGGTTATTGATGCTACCTCTAATCTTATTGGGAGTAACCTTTCTTATCTTCTGTCTTTTTTCATTGCTAAGTCCCATGGAAAGGTTAGCCACTTATATCAACAATCCTAATGTGCTAAAAAATCCACAGTCTGCCCAGCGCTTGATAGAAAAATACCATCTCGATGACCCTTTCCCGGCAGGTTATATTCATTGGTTAAAATCGCTTATGAAGCTCGATTTTGGTTGGTCTTCCACGGCGAATCAACCGGTATGGGAGGCAATTATGCAGCGCTTTCCTGCGACTATGGAGTTGGTATTTTATTCTATTATTCCTGTGATTTTGGTGGGGATTTGGCTGGGTGTGATATCGGCAGTCCATCACAATGATTTGTTGGATCAGGTTATCAGGGTAACGGCAATAATAGGCTGGTCTTTACCAACTTTCATTTTTGGCTTACTAATCCTTTTTATTTTTTATGGAATATTGGGCTGGATGCCGCCGGGAAGATTGAGTGCCTGGGCACAATTTGCAGTCTATACCGGGGGTAATTTTAAACACTACACCCATTTTATTACCTTTGATGCCCTTTTAAACGGACGTTTAGATATTTTCTGGGATGCCATTATTCATTTAATCGGTCCCATAATAACCTTATCCTATATCAGCTGGGCTTATTTGCTGAGAATTACCCGCTCCAGCATGCTGGATACGCTGAGAAAAGATTATATCCGCACTGCTCGGGCTAAAGGCGTAGAAGAGAAAAAAGTCATTTATCTGCACGCCCAAAAGAATGCGCTGATACCGGTAGTAACCGTAGCCGGAATGATGATTATTGGGATGTTAGGTGGGGTGGTAATTACCGAGACGGTATTCACCTATCCGGGAATGGGTTATTGGGCAGCAACATCTGCTCAACAGCTTGACTATGGCTCAGTTATCGGCTTTGCAGTACTGTTTGCTTTTATAATGGTAGTAGGAAACCTGATTGTTGATGTTTCCTATGCCTTAATTGATCCCAGGGTACGTTTGGAGTAGTACAAATGAATAGAATAATTAAAAAATTATTGAGCAATACTACTTCCTTAATTGGTTTGTTGCTTCTCCTGTTTTTTGTTGTTATAGCCATATTTGCTCCTTATATTGCTCCTCCTCTGTTTGATGACCCCTATCAGATAGTGCGCATGACCTGGGATATTGAGCCTAGACCGCCTGGTTTTCCTATGGCTGATGAAATGAGAGTTGTCTTTGAATCCTTAGGTAAACAGGTAGATAGAGATAAAGCCCTATTTGGTACGGCGCAGGGTGGCTATGATATATTCTATGGCTTAATATGGGGGACCAGGACTGCCTTCCGTGTAGGAATAATTACTGTGGTCTTCTCTATGTTAATCGGTGTAATCAGTGGCTCTATTGCTGCCTATTTCGGTGGCTGGATAGATGAACTGCTCATGCGTATAACGGATATCTTTTTATCTATCCCCTTCTTGGTTGCTGCCATGGTTTTGACTACTATTTTAGGGCGCGGACTGGATAAGGTGATGGTAGCGCTAATTGCCTTTGGCTGGATGGGCTATGCCCGGGTTATCAGAGGGAGTATTCTGAGTACTAAACAGGAGATTTATATTATGGCAGCCAGAGCTTTAGGGGTGAAGGATTTTCGAATTATATTGCTACACTTGCTGCCCAACACTATTTTTCCGGTATTGGTGCAGGCTAGTATGAACATCGGTTCCATGGTGGTTACCGCTGCAGCCCTCAGTTTTTTAGGGGTTGGAGCACCTTTAGGTTATGCTGATTGGGGTCAAATGGTCAGCTTTGCCCGTAATTGGATTATAGGTTCACCGGGAAATGCCGGGAAATACTGGTATGCCGTATTCTTCCCCGGGATTTTTATAGTTTTGTTTGTGCTTTCCTGGAATTTAGTAGGGGATACCTTGAGGGATATACTGGATCCTCGCCTGAGAGGTGAATTGTAATGGTAGAACGGAAACAAAAAATTCTGGAAATAAAAGATCTAAAAACCCATTTTTTTACTGAAAATGGCATTGCCAAGGCTGTCGATGGTGTTGATTTTGACATATTCCAGGGGGAAACACTTGGGTTGGTCGGTGAATCAGGGTGCGGTAAAAGTGTTACTGCTTTTTCTGTTGTCAGACTGCTTGATTATCCGGGAAAGGTAGTAGGAGGGGAAGTTATCTTTAAAGGGGATGATTTACTGCAGAAAAGTGAAGACCAGATGCGTAAAATTAGAGGAAAAGAGATTGGTATGATTTTTCAGGAGCCGATGACCTCCTTAAATCCGGTTTTAACTATTGGTTTTCAAATTTCAGAGGTATTAAAAATACACTATAAGATGGGTAACCAAGAGGCACGAACAAAAGTAATAGAGCTTTTAAAACAGGTAGGTATTCCAATTCCGGAGCAAAGGTTTGACGAATATCCCCACCAATTAAGTGGAGGGATGAGGCAGAGGGCAATGATTGCTATGGCTTTAGCCTGTAATCCAAGTTTATTAATAGCCGATGAGCCGACGACGGCTTTGGATGTTACCATTCAGGCTCAGATACTGGAGTTGATGAAAAATCTATTAAAACAGTTTAATAGTTCTTTGATTATGATAACACATGACTTAGGAGTAATAGCAGAGATTGCTGACCGAATAGCTGTAATGTATGCTGGCAAGATAGTGGAGCATAGTGATACACGAACGATATTCTTCAACCCTCTCCACCCTTATACCTTCGGTTTGCTTACCTCTATACCCCGTTTAGACTTAGAAATGGAAAAATTGGAGTCAATACCGGGCATGGTACCGGACTGTCTTTGTTTTCCTACAGGATGTAAGTTTCATCCCCGTTGCGTATTTGCTACCGAAATCTGTCAGAGGGAAGAACCGGAGTTGACCGGAGTTGAAGATGGTCACTTGGTCCGCTGCTGGTATGTAGATAAAGTAAGAGAAGAGAGCAAAAAGATTGGTTTTAGTAGGAGGCTTTCTTTAGTTGAATAATCGATTAATCTCAGTCAAGAATTTAGTAAAATATTTTCCTATCAGAAAAGGGGTATTTCGAACTATCGCCGGATGGGTAAAGGCAGTAGATGATATCAGTTTTGACATTTATGAAGGGGAAACTCTTGGGCTGGTCGGTGAATCAGGGTGTGGCAAGTCAACTGCTGCTTTAACTATGTTTCGTTTAGAAGAACCAACCAGTGGAGAAATAATCTATCAAGGAGAGAATATTGCCAGAATCAGTAAAAAAAAGATGAGAGATTATAGGAAAGATTTGCAGATGATATTCCAGGACCCTTATAGCTCTCTCAACCCCAGAATGAAAATAAAGAATATTATAGCGGAAGGTTTGGTAGTACACAATTTATTGGATAATAAAAAGAGAATGAAGAAAGTCGGAGAGGTACTGGAAAGGGTTGGGATATCCGCTAATAGTATGGACCGTTTCCCGCATGAATTTAGCGGCGGACAGAGGCAGAGAATAGGAATCGCCCGGGCTCTGGCTTTGGACCCTAAAATAATTATTTGTGATGAAGCAGTATCAGCACTGGATGTTTCTATTCGTTCGCAGATAATTAATCTGTTTAAAGAATTACAAAAAGAGTTTAACTTAACATATCTCTTTATTGCCCACGATTTGAGTGTTATTAAATTTGTCAGTGACCGTGTTGCAGTTATGTATTTGGGTAAGATGGTGGAGATTGCGCCAACTAAAAAATTTTTTCAGAAGACCATGCACCCATATGCTCAGGCATTGGTCTCCGCAGTACCGGTACCCAACCCTGATTACAAGAGACACCGAATTTTATTGCCCGGAGATGTACCCAGCCCTGTTGATCCACCCAAGGGCTGCCATTTTCATCCCCGCTGTCCCAAAGTGATGGAAATATGTTCTAAAGCAGAACCTGAGTTTATAGAAATAGAAGAAGGACATTTTGTAGCATGTCACCTCTATTGACCAAAAATATCTTCGCTGAATAATAAAAAATTAGAGTCTGCATCAGAAATTTCCCCATAATACGTGCAAGAGCAAATTGTTAATCAACAGTTTTTGTGTTAAAATAGTGTGCAGTAAAAATTTTCAAAATCATATTATTTTTACACCAAAATCCAAAAATTATATCAGAATATAATATTGCAGAATAAAACTACGGAGCATTAGTTAAGAGTAAACTTTTAAAAAAATCGGTGATATTTGAATGTACTAAAAAGGCAATGTTCAGCCTATTGGTAATCGCGCTGGTGTCAAGTAACTGTAATAATCTTTGCATGGCATTGCTTTTCCAGTTTTAGTCCGAAAACTGATAGCTAAAAGCCATTTCAAGCGCCCGTAGCTCAATGGATAGAGCAGGGGCTTCCTAAGCCCCGTGTTGGAAGTTCGACTCTTCTCGGGCGCTCCACTATTGTTTTAATCCTACACTAAGAAAAAATATAAACTATGAAAACTAGCAAAAATGAGAGGATAAACCAAATTGTTTGATAAAGCCAATGACGATAACTTAAAACAGATTATTAGTAGGGCTGTAACACAATATCTAGAAAATAATAAGATTGAACTGAAAGCTATTCCAAAAATTATCTTAACTATTCCCAAAAATCCGGCACATGGTCATCTTTCTACCAATATTGCTTTACAACTGTCAGGACTGCTAGAAGGAAATGCTAAAAATATAGCTCAGTTCATTGGCCGGGAAGCGGAACAGAACAACCCAGAAATATTTGAGAAAATTAAAATAGAGGGACCTGGTTTTATTAATTTTTATTTTCGGAAAGATTTATTCTATGGTCTATTACTTGAAATTATTTCTGAAAAAGAAAAATATGGTCATTCCAAGAGAGGCAATGGCGAGAAAGTATTAGTGGAGTATGTTAGTGTGAATCCCACCGGTCCGTTACATATTGGACATGGAAAGTGTGCAGTGGTGGGAGATTCATTATCCAGAATCTTAGCCGCTGCCGGTTATCAAGTTGCTACAGAATATTATATTAATGATCATGGTAAACAGATAGACCTTCTCGGTGAGTCAGTTTTGGCCCGTTATAGACAGCTCTGCGGGGAAGAAGTAGTCTTTCCGGAAAATGGATATCAGGGAGACTATATTGTTACAATAGCACAAGAAATTAAAGAAAAAAATCAAGACAAATTTAAAGGTAAAATTGATTCCGGAACAAAACGCTTTGTTAGGGATTATGCCAAGCAGAGAATTTTAGCAGATATCAGAGAAGACCTAATTGCCTTTGGAGTCAAATTTGATAATTGGTTTAGCGAAGAATCACTATATGTCCAAAACAGGGTACAGACAGTTATCGAGAAATTAAATCAAAAGGGCTTTATTTTTTCGAGTAAAGGCGCTCTGTGGTTTAAATCGACCGATTTTGGAGATGAAAAAGACAGGGTAGTAACTAAGGAGAATGGGGAAGATACTTATTTCGCTTCTGATATTGCCTACCATGATGATAAATACCGGAGAGGCTTTACCACTTTAATCGATATATGGGGCTCTGACCACCATGGTTACATCAACAGGATGAAAGCTGCCATTCAGGCCTTAGGTTATGCCAAAGATTCTTTCCAGGTGCTTCTGGTGCAATTTGTTACCTTAGTGAGGGCAGGACAAATAATCGGTATGAGTACCCGGGGAGGGCAATTCATCACCTTAAAAGATTTGCTAAAAGAGGTAGGCACGGATGTAGCCAGATATTTTTTCCTGATGAATAGCCATGATAGTCATACCGAATTTAATCTGGATATTGCCAAATCCCAATCCCTGGAAAACCCTGTTTTTTATATCCAGTATGCCTATGCCCGTATTTGCAGTATAATAGAAAAGGGCAGTGCCAGAAATATAGTTTTAAATGACTGGAATAAGGATAGTATCGACTTAGTGCTATTAGATAAAAAAGAAGAATTGGAGATTATTAAAAAATTAGGTCAATTTAAAAAGATAGTGGAGAGAAGTGCGGAGCAGCGTAAACCCTATTTAATTGCCGGCTATTTACATGAATTAGCCAGCCTATTTCATAAATATTATACCGAATATAAAGTGATTGGTGAGGATAAAAAACTCTCCTTAGCCCGCCTTTATCTGATTAGCTGTATTAAAATTGTCTTAGAGAATTCACTCTCTTTACTAGGTATTCAAGCTCCTGAAAAAATGTGAAGGAAATAATAGTTTACATGAGTAACTTTCAACTTATTATTATCAGTGGAATGTCTGGTGCCGGCAAAAGTGTTGCCATTAAAGTATTTGAAGATATGGATTTTTTTTGTGTTGACAATATGCCTCCCCAGTTAATTCCCAAATTCTCTGAGCTATGCCTGAAATCCAAAGGTAAACTATCTAAAGTAGCTTTTGTTGTTGATATCAGAGGAGAAATATTTTTACGGGATCTGGTTCAATCATTAGAAGAGCTGAAAACCATGAATATTTCTCCGAAAATACTATTTTTAGAAGCCAGAGATGAGGTTATAGTGCGGAGATTTGGAGAGACCAGAAGAAAGCACCCCCTACGGACCTCTCCCAGTATCTTAGTGAATATACAAGAGGAGCGGAAAAAATTGAATGATTTAAAATCCAGAGCAAGTATAATCATTGATACCTCTGGATTTGATCCCAGGCAGCTCAGTGCAGAGATTCGCGAATACTTTCAACAAGGGTCAGTTGACCAAATGCAGATTAGCCTGATGTCTTTTGGCTATAAATATGGTTTGCCCATTGATGTTGACCTTATTTTAGATGTACGGTTCCTGCCTAATCCTTTTTATGAAAGCACACTCAGCGAGCTTTCCGGAAATGATAAAAAAGTCCAAGAATATTTATGGCAATTTCCAATCACGGAACAAGCCAGTAAACAATTCTTTATGCTAATTGATTCTTTAATACCTTATTATATTAAAGAAGGAAAAAACTATCTATCAATTGCTATTGGTTGTACCGGAGGTAGACACCGTTCAGTATTTATGGTAAATAAATTGGCCCACCAGTTGAAACAGAAAGGGTATCCTGTTTTTTTCAGGCATAGAGATATCAGAAGGGAAGAAAAAATATCTCGACAAAAGCAATAAAGTAAAGTGAAAAATGATAAAAAGAAGCTACTATTTAAAATCACTGGTAAAGTGGTTTTATCCCGGAATGAGAGTAAAACGTTTCTTGCTCATTGTTTTACTGGGCATAATATTTATGGCGGTGGGCTTAATATATCTTATTGACCTCTCAGGGTTTTTATGGATAAAGAATCAGATAAAAAACCTTTTTATCTATTATAGTATCGCCCCCCTTTTTTCCGGTTTAATCTTACTAATCTCCGGCTCACTGCTAATAATTTTAGGTATCTCCAATGTGAATCGCTCTATTTTAAAACTCATTATCCCTAAGCAGGTAGATCAGTTGCCGGAAATTATCTATGAACAGAGGAGATTAGAAAAAGGACCACGCATAGTAGTGATTGGTGGAGGGACTGGTCTTTACACTCTATTGAGAGGTTTAAAGCAGTTTACCAGTAATATCACAGCCATAGTAACTGCTTTTGATAGTGGCGGCAGCTCCGGTAGATTAAGAGATGAATTAGGTGTACTGCCCCCCGGCGATATCCGAAACTGCTTGGTAGCTCTTTCCACGGAAGAATTATTAATGAAAAAGTTATTCCAGTACAGATTTAGTAATGGTAGTCTGAAGGGACATAGTTTTGGCAACCTATTTATTACTGCTATGTCTGAAGTAAGCGGTGAATTCTCTAAGGCCGTTGAAAAATCGAGTGAAATACTGGCTATTAGAGGTAAAGTACTGCCTTCATCGATAGAAAATGTTGCTCTCTGTGCCAGATTAAAAAATCAGCAAATTATTAAAGGTGAAGATAAAATCTCTCGGTATAAAAGCGGAATTGAGAGTATTTTTTTGGAACCCTCCTCGGTCCTGCCCTCACCGGAGGCGCTTCAGGCTATCCGAGAGGCTGATATGATCATTCTTGGTCCCGGAAGTCTATATACCAGTGTAATTTGTAACCTGCTGGTTAAAGATGTCCCGGAGACAATTTGTCAGGCTAAAGCACTTAAAATGTATATCTGTAATGTCATGACTCAGCCGGGCGAGACTGATGATTACACTGCTTCTATGCATGTAAGGGAAATTATAAAATACCTGCCGCACAATTGCTTAGATTATGTAGTGATCAATAGCGAGAGAATAAGTAAAAAGGTAGCCGCAAAATATCAAAAAGAAGATGCCCATATGGTTAAAGATGACTTACCTACCGATTTAGATCAGAGGACCAAAATAATAAGACAGAAGCTATTATCAGAATATAATTTTGCCCGGCACCATTCTGGAAGATTAGCTGAACTCATCATAGATACTATACATAAGGAGAAAAAATAATTGTATTTTTCACCTTTGGTAAAACAAGAATTAGCCCGTATTATCCCCCAAAAGGATTATGAACAAAAGAGCGAATTACTTGCTTTTGTTATTATGAATGGCAGAATTAGTCCTCTCAATAATCAATTGCTGATTATTCTGGATAATCCGGTTATGGTTAAAGTTGTTTATCTTTTATTGAAGAAAGTTTTTCACTTTGAAGCCCGAGTAAGCTCGAACAATAAAAACAGGAAGAGAAAGATTTATAATATAGTTATTCCTGATACCGGAAAAACAAAATTTGTTTTAGAACAATTTGGATTAATTTATAATGGTAAGGGGGAATTAATTAGAAAGAGCATAGGAGAGGGAAAGGATAAAATAATAACAGACAAGTTTTCTGGTAAGGATTTTCTAAGAGGTGCTTTTTTAGCAGGTGGCTTTGTAAATGATCCGGAAAGGATGTATCACTTGGAGATTGCCTGTCCTTCCAAAGATATAGCTCAAATGGTCAGAAGTATCATGCATGATTCCTCTTTTTCTACCAAAATAAGTTTCTGGCAAAAGGAGTGGACTGTTTATATCAAGAAAAATGAGCAGATATTTGAATTTTTACGCTTTTTAGGAGTACAAAGGGCTTTATTGAATCTTCAGGATATTATTGCACGCAAAGACTTATTGAATACTGTAAACAGACTGGTTAATTGCGAAACAGCTAACCTTGACAAGACTATATTATCAGCTTCTCAACAATTACTATTCATCGAAACAGTACAAAAAAATATTGGTCTGGAAAACTTACCTCCTAATCTCAGGGAAGTGGCAAAAATCCGTTTAGAAAACCCCTATGCCAGTATTCAGGAACTGGCCAATATTCTGGGAGGGGGCATCACAAAGTCCGGGATTTATCATCGTCTGAAAAAAATTGAACAACTGGCTGGGGACTACCTCTAAACAGATACTACATTAAAGTAAAAATTATCCTTATCGGTGTTAATGTTAAAATTAGATCGCCAGACAAAAACCAAAGTTGCGTAAAAGTGGTATAATACTGTCTAAAAGTTAGAATCATATTTTGTGGAATCAAGGGATGCTAATGGAACAGAACCTATTGTTAGAACAAAGGCAGCAGTTACAACTCTCGCCCCAGATGTATCAATCTATTAAAATATTGCAGATGAATATAATAGAATTAAATAGGTGGCTGGAAAAAGAAGCTCAGGAAAATCCGGTTTTAGAGATAATTTTTAACCGAACTGATTCCCCAGGCGAAGATACCACTAAAAGAGATCGTAGTAGTGATAATAAAGAGAGTGATGACAATTTCCTGTTAGACTATCTTGTCAGATGGAAAGGGCTTACCACTAATAAAAAAATTGACGCTAATGAACAGAAACGAGAGGGAAGACAATTAGATACCATTTTAAATAAAACCTCTTTAGAGGAACACCTTCGGCAAAATTTTGGAGTATTAGTAAATGACGAATTAGATTATAAAATTGGAGAATACTTGATTGGTAATATTGATTATAATGGTTATTTAACCATTAGTTGCAAAGAAGCAGCTTCTGATTTAAGGATACCGGAAAAGAAAGTCAGGCAAATACTGACTCTCATTCAAAATTGTTCTCTACCTGGCTTAGGAGCCAGAAATCTAAAAGAGTGCCTGTTGCTGCAATTAAAGCAAAAGGAACTGCCCGAAAAGAGATTCCTTAAGGAATTAGTACTCTCATATTTAGATGAACTGTCCAGGAAGGATTTTAAAACTATCGGACGTGAACTGGAACTCACATTTCCCGAAATACAACATTTGTTGGATGTTTTAAAGAAAGAATTTAATCCGAAGCCGGGCCGTGTCTTTTCACAGTATCAGGAGACTAAATTTTTAGTTCCGGATATTATAATAAAAAGAATAGATAATCAATACGAAATTTTTGAACATAAGAATAATTTTAACGGTATCAAGATTAACTCATTCTATGAAAAAATGCTGTTTGAGTATCAGCAGGTCCGGAAGTCAGGAAACCAGAAGACACTTTCACAGGAAAAGTTGCTGGAAACTCAAAAAACCCTGGATTATTTGAAGGAAAAAATTAGCACTGCACGCTGGATTTTACGCTGTATAGAGCAAAGAAGAAATACTATTTTTAAGATAGTCAGATTTATAATCAGCTATCAGCAGGAATTTTTGGAAAATGGAGTCATTTACTTGAAGCCATTATCCTTAGAACAGGCAGCAGATGCTCTGGGTTTAAATAAGTCTACCATTTCCAGGGCCATCAAATCTAAAAAGATACAATTACCCAGGGGTGTCTATGAGCTGAAATACTTCTTTTCTAAAGGTCTACCCCAGGCAAACAATGGACCAATATCCAATGAAATAATAAAAAATTTAATAAAAAAATATATTCTAGAGGAAGACACTATTTGTCCTTATTCAGATCAAGAATTAACTGAAATATTACAAGAGAAGGAAAGAGTAAAAGTAGCACGTAGAACGGTAGCTAAGTATCGAAAACTAATGGATATACCTTCTGCGAGATTACGTAAAAGGTATAATTAAAAAAGGCAAACTTTTCTTAAAAGAGGAGGAAATATGAGTATAAAAGTTGGAGTGAATGGATTTGGCAGGATTGGCAGGAATATATTACGAGCTGCCTTAAGTGATAAAGAAATTGATTTTGTTGCCGTGAATGATATTGCCGATGCCAAAACCCTAGCCCATCTTTTTAAGTATGATTCCGTACATGGAATTTTAAAGGATGAGGTTGAGGTAGATGAAGATGAAATTAGGGTTGCCGGAAGAGAAATAAAGGTGTTCCGAATAAAAGACCCGGCAGATTTGCCCTGGAAAGATTTAGGTGTGGAAATTGTTATCGAATCTACAGGTCTATTCCGGGATAGGGAAAGTGCCGGTAAACACCTGACAGCCGGTGCCAGGAAGGTTATTATAACAGCCCCGGCAAAAGGAGAAGATATCACTATCGTTATGGGTGTAAATGAAAAAGATTACCTGGATTCAGAGCACCATATCATCTCCAATGCCTCCTGCACCACTAATTGTTTGGCACCTGTGGTAAAAGTGCTCCATGATAACTTCGGTATCGAAAAAGGGGTGATGACTACCATCCATGCCTATACACCCGACCAGATGCTGCTGGATGCGCCTCATAAGAGTGATTTAAGACGTTCTCGAGCAGCAGCTGTTTCTGTGGTTCCTACTACTACCGGTGCAGCAAAAGCAGTTACTTTAGTTATTCCTGAGCTGAAAGGAAAACTCAATGGAATGGCTTTCAGGGTTCCTACACCTAATGTATCTGTCGTAGATTTTGTGGCATGGTTAAAAAATGAGGCAAACGTGGGGCAGATCAACCAAGCCTTAAAAGCGGCAGCTCAAGGTCACCTTAAGGGGATTTTAGATTATAATGAACTTCCCCTGGTTTCAATTGATTACAATGATAATCCTTATTCTTCCATAGTTGATGGGTTATCTACCATGGTAGTAGATGGCAATATGGCTAAAGTGGTATCCTGGTATGACAATGAGTGGGGATACTCTTGCAGAGTGGTCGATTTAGTAAAATATATCACAAAATAGGCTGTAGAGTTTTAAATAATATATTAGAGTTATTCTTGAATCTTAACCGTTGATACCGATAACAGGCAATAAGAAATGAACACAAATTCTCACAATTATGATAATAATTTATGTTCCTGAAGAGAGGAGATTTGTAGATGCGTAAACCTTTAATGGTGGGAAACTGGAAAATGAATAAGACTATTACCGAAAGTATTCCCTTGATAACTGATTTGACAGAATTTTTGAAAGATTATCGCAAGACCGAGATTGTTATTTGCCCGCCTTACACCTCTTTGTGGGTTGCCCGGGAATTAATTCAGGATTCCAATATACTTCTGGGTGCCCAGAATCTTTATTTTCAGAACGATGGTGCCTATACGGGAGAAATATCTGCTCGTATGCTGCAGAACATCGGTTGCAGTTATGTAATTCTTGGTCATTCCGAGAGAAGAGAATACTTTCAGGAGAATTCAAAAGATATTGCCAGAAAGGTACAGCAGGCCCTTGATTTTGGACTTAAGCCGATTATTTGCGTGGGAGAAAAACTAAAAGAGAGGAACGAAGGTATAGCACAGAAAGTAGTTAAGGAAGAAGTAGAAGCCATCTTCTCTATCTTAAAACCATTAGATGCTGGCAGGGCAGTGTTTGCCTATGAACCTATCTGGGCTATCGGTACCGGTAAAGCGGCAACACCTCGGGATGCCCAAGATATGATTAAATATCTCCGTAAATTATTAAAGGATAAGTATGGTAAAAAAACCGCCGAACAGGTCAGAATCTTATATGGAGGGAGCGTTAACCCAGACAATATCAAAGCCCTTATGGCTGAACCGGATATTGATGGTGCTCTGGTCGGTGGAGCGAGTCTACAGGCAGACACCTTTGCCAGATTAGTAAAATACAATGATAGTAACGGTTTAATCTAAAAACCAACAGAAAAGAAAATCAATTTTAATAATATAAATATAGTAAACACCTTGAAGCAATAGGGTAAATATGTTATTATTCATAAGTATATTGACTAGAATGATTCATTTTAAAGAATTACTTACAGTTTTCCAGGTAAAAAGTACTATAAAAGGAGATTATTAACGATGCCTACATGGCTTATGTTGTTTCAGATTATTATAAGTATATTACTTATTGGCGCAGTGCTGTTTCAAAATAGAAAAGAAAGTGCCGGTGGAGGCATCTTCGGGGGAGGTACTCTTGCTGACCATAAAGGGAAAAAAGGCAAAGAAGTACTCTTACTCAGATTGACCACAGGTATAGCAGTTCTGTTTATAATTTCTTCTGTTATGATTAGCATTTTTAAGTAAAAAAATAAGGAAACAAATGGTATTAAACAAAAAAATGTATACCACTGACCAAGTAAGAAACTATCGGGTTGACCCTGGACGAGAATTTTTTTCCGCTAATCATGATGAGATTAAAAAAGGCTTGACAACAGACATATATTTTATTAGGGCCTTAGAGGTCCTTAATTTTTTGGGATTAGCTAATACCGAAGTTACCGCAGAAATATTTTCCCGGCGGGCGGGAATTTTTGCAGGTTCACAAGAAGTCTATAATCTACTCAAAGATAAAAAGATTAAACTCTGGTCCATACCGGAGGGCGAATCCTTCCAAACTAAAGAGACCGTTATGAGAATTCAAGGTGCCTACAATGAATTTGGAGTATATGAAACAATTATTCTTGGTATATTAGCCAGCAGTTCAGCCTGGGCGACGGCAGCACGGGAATGCGTTGAAGTGGCTCAAGGCAAACAGATATTCTGCTTTGGTTCCCGACACATTCATCCCGCTGTGGCGCCTGTTATGGAAAGGGCTGCTCTTATCGGGGGAGTGGATGGAGCGAGCTGTGTTTTGGGGGCTAAGCTAATGGGGCAGGAACCTCAAGGAACTATTCCCCATACTGTAATTATCATCATCGGGGATACTGTGAAAGCTGCCGAAGCATACCATAAGTGTTTTGCCCCGGATATACCTCGGGTGATTTTAATAGATACCTTTAAAGATGAGGCGGAAGAGTCTATTAGAGTGGCAGATGCTCTGGGAAAAGATCTATTGGGAGTTCGGTTGGATACTCCCAGTGAAAGGGGGGGAGTTTCTCCCGATCTGGTGAAAGAAGTGCGCGCACGTTTAGACCAGGCCGGACATTCTAAGGTTAAAATTTTTGTTTCTGGAGGAGTGACGCCTGAGAGAATCGCCTTGCTAAGTAAAGAAGCCGTTGATGCTTTTGGGGTAGGAAGTTATATCAGCGACTCCTCGCCTATCGATATGACTCTGGATATTAAAGAGGTAAAGGGCAAGCCTATCGCAAAAAGAGGCCGGATTCCTGGTAAGATTGAAAATAAAAAACTTGTACAATTGATATAAGTTGTGGGAATAAACGTTAGCTTGGGTTATTGGTTTTCGGTCTAAAACCTGGAAGAACAGAGTGCAGATGTAATAGATAAAGATAGTTATTAATCAAAGATTTTAAAAATAAAAATTCGTAAATTGGGCAAACTGCCAAACAGTTGTAAACTAAAAACTCCTTTATGTTGCCGGGATGGCGGAATAGGTAGACGCGCCAGCTTGAGGGGCTGGTGAGCGTATGCTTGTGGGGGTTCAAATCCCCCTCCCGGCACCATTGCAAAACTTTGTTTTAAAAAAATAATCGGGATTGAACAAAATTAATATTGTAAGTAGCTAGGGGGTATATCAGAATACCCTCTTTTAATTTATTATAAAGAATACTAAATAAGATTTATCTGTTTTTTGGGCAATTTTAAAACAGTTTCCGTTCTTACAGTTATTGAAAAAACGATAAGAAATTTTAGAAAATAATAGGAAATATTTACTAAAAGAATTGCAAGATATAGTAAAAATGTGTTACACTACTACTTGTATTTTGTTTGATTAAATGAGAAGTATATTACCTGAATACTATAAAAATACGTACCCCCCTTAGACATAGATAGGCATGTCGTTAAAATAATAAATTGAGACCTATAGTGAGGTGATATAATGATTCCTTTTTTGGCCACGTTTTTTTTGACCTTCCTTGCTTATTTATTCATAGCTGCCAGCTCAGGAGAAATATTAGCCCTGTGGAGTAAGTGCGAGGTGTTCACCGGTATAATTGTTGCCCTAATTGCTTCTGCTTTAGCCAGCAGGGTATTATTTCAAAAAAAGGATTACCGTCTTTTAAATCCGGTGAGATGGGCCCTTTTTTTGTATTATTTAATTGCGGTATTCTTGCCCGCCTTGGTCACAGCAAATCTTGATGTTGCCTACCGGGTTATTACCGGTAAGATTAACCCGGGAATAGTAAAAATATCTCCACAATTAGAGAGCGATGCCGCTATAACCCTATTGGCAAACTCAATTACCCTTACTCCCGGAACATTAAGTGTAGATATAGATGGAAATAATAATGACCTTTATATTCACTGGATTAACGTTACTAATTTGAACCCTTCTGTAGAAGATATTTGCGGTACTTTTTGCGCATGGGCGAGGAGGATAGCAGAATGACTCAATTAATGAGCTTCTTTTTATTCACCGGTGCACTGATTGCTGCCTTCATTATATTACCGTTATTTCGTTTAATTGTCGGACCAACCATTCCTGATAAAGTGATAGCCTTAGATACCATTAATACTTATGTTGTAGCAGCTATGATATTATTTGGCGCAGCCTTTGAAGAAATAATCTATATTGATGTAGCAATAGTCTACGCCTTATTATCATATATTACTACTCTCTATATTGCTAAATTCATCGAGAGGAGGGCAAAAGATAAATGATAATCATTTTAACTATAATTATATTCGTATTTTTACTAATAGGGATATTTTTCAACGGATTAGGTTCTGTTGGCCTCTTAAAATTTCCTGATGTTTATACCAGAATGCATGCTACCACTAAATGCACTACTTTTGGCTCTATATTTACTTCAATGTCTGTGATTATTTTCGCTTTTTATTTCTGGAAAGCCAGCGGTGATTCAAAATTTTTAGTTATGGCGCTGCACACTACTGTAGCCTTAATCTGCTTGCTGATTACCAACCCTACCGGTGCTCATGCTATTGCCCGGGCTGCACACCGCAGCGGGGTTATGCCTAAACCGGCAGTAATAGACGAATTAGAGGAGGCTGATTTAAAATGAGCCCATTAGTTAGTTTTGCTCATATTGCAGTATTGGTTACCTTGGTGATAGCGGCATTTCTGGCAGTTACCTTGCGTGATTTAATGTCCTCGGTTATTGCTCTGGCAGCTGCCAGTCTACTTCTAGCTCTAGAGTACTATCTCCTGCATGCACCGGATGTAGCTATAGCAGAAGCAGCGATTGGTGCTGCATTATCTACGGCAATTTATATTTTTGCGGTTAGGGCAACTAGAAGGTGAGGAGTGAAAAATGAAAAAACCAATTTTTATTCTTGCTTTCATATTTTTTGCAGCTTTTATGTTTATGGCTGCCATTGATATGAGACCCTTCGGAGAACCTGCAAGGAGTGAAATGGATGATTATTTTATAGAAAATGCTCAGGTGCAAGCGTCATCAAATAATGTAGTAACTTCCATAGTTTTTGATTATCGAGGTTTCGATACCTTGGGCGAAGGGACGGTATTGTTCACCGCTGTTATAGGTATTGTAGCATTGTTCAGGGAGGTGGCAAAATGATAGGTGAAATGTCACGCATTGTAAGGACTATGACGAATATAATTTTTGGTTTTATAGTTGTCTTTGGGTTTTATGTTATTGCCCATGGTCATCTCTCACCAGGAGGAGGATTCCAAGGCGGAGCAATCGTCGCCTCTGCCTTTGCCTTGTTGTTGGTTACCTACGGTACCGAGGTGATACAACAATATATAGCGAAAGACTTACTTTCTGTGATAGAGAGTACCGGTCTGATCCTTTTTGGTTCGTTTGGCTTTTTAGGAATAAGTGCAACTTATTTTTACAATATTGTAGCTAACAGCGGAGGTTTATTCGGCTCTCCGACTGTTATCGGAGTGAACCCGGGTGATTTAAATACAAGCGGTACTATAGCCTTGATGAATATTGCTGTTGGTTTAGAGGTTTTAGCAGCATTAGGAGTGATAGTTTTGACTATGTCAGCTGCCGCTGAAATTATACAGAATAAGGAGAAATCATAATATGATAGGAAATTTCCCCTTTGTTGCTGTGATTATGCTAATTGCATTAGGGATGTATTCCCTAATGTTTAAAAAGAATTTAATTAAAATTGCTATAGGCTTAACTTTACTTGAAGGCGGTGTCAATTTATTTCTGATTACCTTAGGATATCGCAAGGGCGGGGTGGCCCCTATTTATACTATGGCGCCGGAGGGGGTCAAAATGGTACTACCCACACCACAAGCGCTATGCCTGACCAGCATCGTAATCGGTGTAGCAACTACAGCTCTGGTTCTATCTATCGCCATGATTCTTTATAAACAATATGGCACCATAGAAACAGATGAGATAAGGAGGTTAAGAGGATGAATGGGATTTTGATGCATGCACCTGCTCTGGTAATTGCCCTACCCCTGTTAGCGGCTTTTGTCACACCAATATTGGGTCGGTTTAATTACAAGAAGATTAGCTGGTTTGTTTCTGCTGTATTTGGAGTAACTCTGCTCTTAACCCTTCTTATGGCCGGACAGATTCTCACCAATGGTACCATTGTCTATGTCTTTGGGGGAGGTGAGGCGGGACTGGCATTGCCATCCGGATATACTTTTCCCATCCGTATCATTTTCCAGATAGATGCTATGGGAATATTTATGGCTTTAATAACAGCCGTAATTTCTTTTTTGGCTGCTGTTTACTCTATCTCTTATATGGAAGATTATAGCGGAGTGGATAAATATTATACTCTCCTTCTTCTTTTGGCTACCAGTATGTTTGGAATGGAATTAACCGGTGACATATTTAACTTCTTTGTTTTTTTTGAAATTTCTTCTATTTCCTCGGTTGCCCTGATTAGTTTTCGCAGTACTTTCAATGGAGAGCCGGCAGAGGCAGCCATCAAATATATGGTAATCAGCTCTATTTCTGCGCTGATGGTATTATTTGCTATCGGGTTGTTCTATGGACAATACGGCACTTTAAACATGGCGGCCATTGCGAGTTTTATGCAATTTACTAAATTGGATAAGATGGCCTTGATACTTTTTCTTACCATGTTGGCTATGAAATCCGGGGCGGTACCCATGCATATGTGGACTCCTGATGCCTATTCTGAAGCACCATCAGCAATTACTGTGGTTTTAGTTGCCACCAGCCAAGCCAGTCTATATGCACTTTTTAGGATTATCTTTTCGCTCTATAATGTTACTTTAAACACGGTAACCGTGGGTTGGATTCTTATTATTTTAGGAGTCCTCTCCATGTTTATCGGTGTTACCATGGCCGTTATACAGAAGGATATTAAGCGCCTGATGGCCTATCACTCTATTTCTCAGACCGGGTATATGCTTTTAGGAGTGGGAGTAGGGCTAGCAGTTTTAGCCAATCCGGCAGCATTAGCAAGCTATGGGATAAAAGCAATGGAGGGCGGAATCTTTCATATTATTAATAATGCCTTGTATAAGGGGCTCTTGTTTTTAACAGCAGGTGCTTTATTTTATAGGACCGGGACCAGAGATTTGAATAAAATGGGCGGATTAGCTCATAATATGTCTTATACTACTTTATTTTATATTATTGGAGCAGCAGCTATAGCCGGGATTCCGCCATTCAATGGGTTTGCCTCCAAATTGATTATCTATGAATCGGTCTATCAGTTCAATCCGCTGCTGGCCATTATTGCCATGCTGGTCAGTATTTTAACTCTGGCTTCTTTTGTAAAAATATTCCATAGTGCATTTTTAGGACCGCAGCTGGAGCAGTATAAGTCAGTACAGGAAGTACCTAAGAGTATGGTGTTCGCTATGGCGGTTTTAAGCATCATCATTATCTTTTTTGGACTATTCCCCAATCTCATTGTTAAATATATTGTGCATCCTGCTGTGATGGCTTTAATTAATCAATCTCACTACACCTCAACAATTTTAGGAGGAATGTAATATGAATATTGGCTTATTGGAAACAGGGAGTGGTCACTGGAATGCACTAATATGGTTCATAGCCGTACTGATAATCGGAGCAGGGGTTATCTATTTACGGAATGAAGGTGAAGAGAAATATAAGAAAGGTACCAACCAGACTAAACCCTTTCTTTCCGGTAACCCGGAAATAAGTAAAGAAGATTCTCATGTTGGAGCAAGCCATATCTACTGGGGATTTACCGAGGCTTTAAAAAATTATTATGAGCCTCTGGTCAAGATGCATACCGGAAGCATTAACGATTACAGCGGCTGGATTATCTTAATAATGGCTATTATCTTTATTATAGTTGGGGTGAGTTAGTATAATGAAATTAGATAACTATTTCGATCGTTCCTTATGGGTATTCCATTTAAATACCGGTTCTTGCAATGGGTGTGATATAGAGATAGTAGCTCTCTTGACACCTAGATATGATGTGGAAAGATTTGGCATCAAGTTAGTGGGAACTCCCAGGCATGCCGATGTTTTACTGGTAACAGGCCCTGTAAATAGGAAAATGCTGCCCAGATTAAAATTGATATACGAGCAGACTCCTGACCCTAAAGCGGTAATCGTAGTGGGAGCATGTGGAACCAGTGGAGGAGTGTTTTATGATTCCTATAATGTAGTTGGTCCGGTAGACAAACATATACCGGTGGATGTCTATGTTCCCGGTTGCCCGGTAAGGCCGGAAGCCATCATAAACGGTGTTTTACAAGCATGGTTGAAGTTAGAAAGGTTAAGAGGCTCTGGTGCTGACATTGAAAAGAAAATAGCAGAGGTTAATGCTTAAAATATAATGAGAGGGCTCAGGTGATAATATGGAGTTTTTAAATCCCAAAAATTTATTATCATTTTTAAAAGAAAATTTAAAAGACAATATTTTAGATAGTCATATCGCAACTGGAAAAGCGGGAATTAAAGAGGAAGAGTTTTATAATATCTGGTTAGAAGTAAAAAAAGAGAAATTCAGAGATACGGTAAAATTATTAATGAGTCTGCACTATCCCCACATCGCCATAATTGTTGGTAATGATACTGGGGAAAGTATTGATTTGACCTATCTCTTTACCCTTTTTTATGGAGAAAAGTTTAAAGAAATTTCACTCAACCTAAAAGTCAGTTTAGAAAGAGAAAAGCCATCTATAGATAGTATAACTGATTTACTTCCTGGAGCTCAAACAACTGAGAGGGAAATCAAAGAGATGTTCGGAGTAGAATTTATAGGGCTTCCGGAAATGCGTAATATCTTTTTACCGGAAGACTTCCCCAAAGACGTCTTTCCTCTTAGAAAAGAACAAAAAGGCTTGGACGAACTCGTTCAACAGGAAAGCTGAGGTGATTACAATTGAGTAAAACTACCTATAAAATACCTATTGGTCCCATTCATCCCTCATTGGCGGAACCGATGACCTTCAATTTTGAGATAACCGGTGAAAGAATTGAAAGGGTTGACCTGGTCCCCGGCGATAATCATCGAGGCATCGAATTTATGGGCAGAAATAGGAACATTATCCAGATAATTTATCTGGCTGAGCGAATATGCGGTATATGTTCTGCCTCACATCCCTATGCCTTTTGCCGTGCCGTAGAAAATGCCGCCGGCATTGAAGTGCCGCCCAGGGCGGAATATATCAGAGTTATCATTGCTGAATTAGAAAGAATACAGTCCCATATATTGTGGGCCGGAATAGCTGCAGAGGAGTTAGGATTTAATTCAGTATTATACCTTTCCTGGAAAGTACGGGAAGAGGTGCTGGACCTCCTGGAATTGCTTACCGGTAACCGGATTAACTATGGCATGTTTATGATTGGAGGGGTTAGAAGAGATATTACCGAAGAGCACTTACCTCGTATCAGAAAGACTCTGGATTATTATAAAGAGACTTATCAGACTTTAGAAAATGTCTTTCTAAAAGACCCCAGTATTGCCATAAGAACTAAGAATGTGGGTATTTTGACTTATGAGCAGGCTTTACATTTAGCCAGCGTGGGACCTACTGCAAGAGCGTCGGGAATCAAAAAAGATATCAGACAGGACCAACCTTATTCTGCCTATGCCGATATGGATATCAAAGCTATAACACCGGATTTCTTCACCGGCGAAGTTAAAGGAGATGTTTTTGACCGTATTATAGTTAGAATATTGGAAGTTGCTCAATCAGTAGAGATTATCGAATACTGTTTAGATAACTTGCCTGAGGGGGATATTGTTTCAGAGCCTAAACTGGCGAAACTGCTTGCTGTTTTAAAAAAAGCAAAGGGTGAAGGAGTGGGCAGACATGAAGCTCCTCGCGGTGAAGCCATCCATTATATAAAATTAAATGAATCAGAGAATCCGGAAGTTTGGAGAGCGAGAGCCCCAACATATAACAATCTGATGTCCTGGATACCCATGCTGCAGGGCCAAGAAATAGCCGATATCCCTATTGTCACAGCATCTATTGACCCCTGCATAGGTTGCATGGATAGGGTAACACTGGTAGAATCCAAGACCAATCAACAACAGGTGCTTACCAGGGAAGATTTAATAAAATTGAGTATTGCTAAAACCAGGAGGATGATGAAATGAGCGTAAGCAGTATCTTTATTTTTATTTTAAAAATCTTAGGTACGTTGCTAATTGCAGTATTAGGGGTAATAATAGGGCTGTTTTATAAAGGTATTGACCGTAAATTGGCAGCCTTGTTGCAATCTCGTGTAGGGCCTCCTATCAGACAGCCTTTTTTGGACTTTTTTAAGCTGATGATCAAAGAGAATATTGTTCCTAAAAATGCAGTTCCCTGGATTTTTAACGGTGCACCGGTTCTGGCATTAGTATCTACAATAACCATTTTATTCTATCTCCCATTTGGTCCTATACCGGCACTGTTTGCCAATTCCGGTGATTTAATACTGATTGTCTATTTACTTGCTATGCCTGCCGTTGCTCTGGTGACAGGAGGGTTTTCCTCTGGCTCTTCTTATGCCAGCATCGGAGCACAAAGAGAGATGGTCCTGTTGATGAGTTATGAGCTACCCTTAGTGACCACCGTTATTGTTTTAGGCTGGCGCCTGAATCTAGCCTTTCCCGGACTAAAAGTCTTTTCACTAGCATCGTTCAGCACTAATCCTATCTGGGGCATAGTTGGCCCACTCGGTTTCTTAGGTGCCATACTATTGCTATTTACCTTGGTTATAGTTACTCCGGCTGAGTTATCCGTTGTACCTTTCGATACACCTGAGGCGGAAACGGAATTAGCCGGTGGTGTCCTGGTGGAGTATTCCGGTCGTAACTTGGCTTTATTTGAACTGACCAATGCGGTTAAAATGGTGGTAATGGGAACCCTGACTATAGTGTTATTTTTTCCTTATAATATATCACCATTACTCTCTTTAAGCGGATTCCCGGCCTATATTATGGACATACTATTCTTTTTTGTTAAATTATTTGTGGTTCTATTCTTTGAAGTAACCTTTATCCGTGTTGCTTTGGCACGATTGAAGATAGATCAAGCCTCCTCGGCCTATTTAATCTTTTTATCGGTAATAGGGCTAATCGGTTTATTGTTTATGGCAGTTGACTATCTGATATAAGATTAATCCGGATAGTATCGTTTACAAGAAGATAATCTTAGTGTTTTACTAAAGAATATAGTTCATGAAAAATTAATTTTGGTGTTTTTAACATCTATACCGTAAATATGCTTTTACAACAAAAAATTTAAAGCTGCAAGCCATCAGTGTGGAAGTTTTTACTCTGATGGCACACAGTGCAGACGAAAGAGGTGTTTGATTATGCCGACCCCGTTAATATGGGAATTAATAAAACAACTGATACGCAAACCGACTACAAATTGTTTTCCGGTGAAACACCATCCCGGTAAAATAACCGTTACCGAGCTTATCAATAAAGTACAGGATGGTGAAGCTGAGATTAATGCACCGGTTACAGTTCCGGAAAAATTTAGAGGAAAAATAACCTATGATCGGGAAAAATGTATCGGGTGCCGCTTATGTATAAAGGTATGTCCTTCTCGGGCGATTGAATTTTTACCTGAAGATAAAAAAATAAAGATTAGAATTGACCGCTGTATCTTTTGTTCACAGTGTAATGATATTTGCCCGGTCAATGTGCTGAGTATGTCTGAAGATTTTTTGTTAGCAAATGAGGACCGGCATGCCCCGGAATTAATTGTTAAATAATTTAGCTAACAGAGAAGATATGAATTCCCACTATTTTTCTCTGCAGTTCAAGTAAAGTTTTTATTCTATAGCAAGATAAAATCTTATTGGATGTAGAAATAAATTGAGTCAGAGTAAGAATCAGGTTAAAATTGGAATGGAGCTTAGTCTGTTATCTTGCAATAGGTCAATAAGCAGATAACATGCTTTTAGTACAGGTTCACTTAAATTTTCACCCAATTCAGTAGATAATGGTTGTATGCCTATTAGTATTATATTTGAGCAATAAGGAGCCACATATTCCACCAAATAGGATAAAGGCAAATAATGAGTGGAAAATTGGAAAGAAGCAATTTTTTCTAAAGGAATTAGCCTTATAGTACCTGCTCTAAGGTTCATTTCCACAGCATCGATAATTATCAAAAGGTCTGGACGGAATTTTTTTATTACTGAGGCATAGTTTTCTGGGGCTGTCTGACCATCTATAACTCTCCAGTTATGGTGCTGGAAATGTTGAGCAACAAAAGAGCCGGCACCATCATCGGTCCGTAAAGAATTACCTATTCCTAAAAGAAAATTTTTAGACATAGCAGAAAATAATAGTTAGTCCCAGCGAAATAGTATTTTTTTAGATTGGGAACACTATAAAATATACAACTATTCTTTATTGTAAAATTATTACACTAGCTTATATTCAACTAAATAGAAGGTTAAGATAATATTAATATAATATCATAATTCATACAAGCGGGATTAGCTGATATTTATTATTAAACGGTCAATTAAACCAAACCTTGAGCAGAAAAAACAATTGAGATACTGCCGACATAATCTTAAAAAAAGTTATAAAAAGTTGCAGTAATGTTAAAAGAATTGTAAAATTATATCAAAAGCTATTCTTGATGCCCTGTATTGTTTAAAGGAGGGGTATACCAGTGAGAAGAACCAGACGAATCTATAAGAGGCAGACCAGAAGTAATCTGGAAACTCTCATTATCCTGATTGGAGCGATTGTAATCTTATCGGTGGCATTTTATATGGCTCGAGAAAAAAGTTTTTTACCTCCCAAAGAATTCAAGGCCGAACAAGAGACTGTAGCTGATGAGGAAATGGTTAAAATTAGTGAAGGAGAGCAAAGAGCAATCGATGAACTATTTATCCAAAACGAAGGATTAGTTGAGCCAGATAAAACGGTCCCCCTAAAACCGGTTGAAAAAGAAAGTCCGGTCCCATCAATGGCACAAACACCCCCTAAAGAAGGCCAAATGCCAACACCGGCTAAACCTATAGTTAAAACCCCTTCAAAACCAGAAACGAATGCCCCACAGGCCGAGATAACGCCACCCTCAGGCTCAGCATATACTGTGCAGGTAGGTTTTTTTTCCGTAGAGAGTAATGCGAGAAATCTAGCCAAAGAGATTGAAAGTCGAGGATTTCAGACTTTTGTTTTAAAACAAAATAATTCTTTTAAAGTGCAAGTTGGTGCTTATGCAACTAAGGGGCAAGCAGAAGAAGCCTTGAAGCAATTAAAAAGAATGGGTTATGAGACCTGGCTTACCCAAAGATAATAATATAGATATGGGGACAACTTTTTAAGTCCCCGCACTCTTTAGAAGAGGTCATGACTTATCAAGATTAGAAAAAAACATGTTCCGCAAGCAACTATTGGTCGATTACCAATTTATTATAGGACTTTACTGTCTTTACTTGAATTTGCGCAGGATACCGATCTACCTACCATATCCTCTACTAAGTTGTCAGAGATAACCGGCATTAATTCCAGTCAGATTAGAAAAGACTTTTCCTATTTTGGTGCCTTTGGGAAGAGAGGAGTAGGCTATCCTCTATTCGGATTAACTGAACAATTAAAAGAAGTAATGAGGGCTGGCCAAAAATGGGATGTCGCCCTGGTTGGTGTTGGCAATATCGGCACCGCCCTCCTTCGTTACAAGGGTTTTTCTAAAAGGGGTTTTAATATTAAATTAGTTTTCGATAACGATGTTTCTAAGATAGGTACTAAAGTAGATAATATTAAAATACAAGATATTCAGAAAATGGAAAAATGTTTAAAAGATCAGAAAATAAACATCGGTATTATAACGGTTCCTGCCGAATCCGCTCAAGAAGTAGCTTATAAGATGATAGGAGGAGGGGTTAGGTCTATACTTAATTTTGCCCCTATCAACATTAAGCACCCACCGGAAGTATCAATTAAACATATAGATATTGCTATTGAATTAGAAAAATTGGTTTATTATCTGTTTTAATCTGTCGGTAAATGAACATACGTAAAAAGAAAATACTATTTCACTAGAATGTTATATTAACAGAAAAAACAATCAATGGTTGCTATTAAATATAGGATTAGTGCAAAATTAGGTAGGTACTTACTTAGACTGTACTTAATAAATTTGACATGTCTTATCGGCATATGGTACAATATTTCGGCTAACTTTGTGATATATTTCACAAAACTATTTAATCGTAAAAACTACCCTTAAGCGAGCGATAATCATAAACAAAAATAAGCTTATGGTGTAAATATTATCCATACGACTACTTGATATAATGACTTTTGTGCAGACCGATATGATAATCATCTAATTACAGAAAAACTAATGAATATTTTACAGTCCGGAGAAAAATTGACCTTAGCCCATGAGCTCATCTATCAATTAAAAATAGAAAATGCCATGACCAGAAAAGTCATTTTTCTTAGTGAAGACGTCACCTTTCGTGAAATTCAACAATCATTAAAGAAGAATAGAATGCCTGGTACGCCTATCTTATATGAAGCAAAAAAAGTAATTGGCATCATTAGTCTAGATGATGCAATAACCACTCTGGACGAAAACTATATTACCGAGAAAATAAAAGACTATATGTCTAAAGATGTCATAGCTATCCCTCAGAACCATTCTCCTGTTTCTGCCATTAAAAAATTTGAAAAATATAAATACGGGCAGTTACCCGTAACAGAAAATACACATTCCCCAAAAATAGTTGAAATACTTACCATGGGCGATTTCAGCAAAAACCACTACGATTTGAAGCAGGAAAGGCTGATTTCGATAATGTTGGTAGACCTGCTAGTGTTATAAGCAAAGTATTTACAAAAATTAAATATTGATAAAAACAGATTCTAAAAAGAGCGTCGATAATCTATTACGGAGCTGATATAAATATCAGTACACATTCTCTGGGAAGGTATACAATCTCACAGGTGGAGTAAGATAGGATAATCATTGCTGCTGTAGATTATAGTCCAGGTATTCATGATATAGAAAAGGTTTTGAAATCCGGTTTTGCCGCAGCTTCTGAGCAGATTGGAGTATTAGGATTTGGTGCCGGAATGAGTTGCCTAATCTAAAAAACGTGCTGACAAATTAGACGGGAATCTTCTATAAAGACAGGTACTGTATTAAAAGCAATAGTTTATTTGGAGGATTCAAGATGAAGCTAAGTCAGATTGTGCAGAGTTGTAATCTGAATGAAATAGTTTTCTGCTCCAATGACGAGATTAAAGCAGGTTATTGTGGAGACTTAATGTCAGATGTTATTGGGCACGCCGAAAGTGAAAGTATCTGGATAACCGTTCAAGCTCACAAAAACAGTATCGCTGTTGCGCTAATCAAAGGTATTCGAGCAATTGTTTTTAGTAATGATGTTGTTGTTGATCAAGAATTGACTGATAAAGCCAAAGAAGAAGGAATTAATTTGTATAGTAGCGATAAAAATTCATTTCAATTATGTGGAATGATTTATAAATTATTAGAGGATGATAAAAATCAAGCTTGATTTGCACATCCATTCTTCTCTTTCAGCTTGTGGGGAAAATATAATGTCACCACAAAGGATACCAAAAAAGCAGAACAGAGTGGGCTAAACCTGATTGCTATTACTGACCATAATGCGGTAGTCCATTCTATTTTACTCAATCGACTTAAAGAAGGAGAGTATGGTTAATAAGGCAAAATGCTTCATAGGAAAGTATGAATGAGTTAGTTGGCCTGGCCCATTTTGGGGGATGTGCAAGAAAATATACAGATAGAGAAGATTTTAATTCATTGCATAATTTTCTCAGGAAGGCCGAAATTGAAGGATATAGCTGACCACATTTTCGATATTTTAGAAAATTCTTTTAATGCAGAAGCTAATGAAGTTGTATTAAAAATAGCTTATGATAAAAATCATTTTTTCTGCAGCATCTCTGATAATGGGAGAGGAATTACCGGACAGGAAGTGCTGGATCCTTTTGTAACTACCCGGAAAACCAGGAGAATCGGGCTAGGTCTACCTTTGTTAGAAAGGGCAGCAGAAGACACTGGAGGATATTTAAAAATAAGAAGAAAAGATGAGGCAGGAGGAACTGAACTGGAATTCAAAATAAATACCTCCCATATTGATGCTAAACCGTTTGGAGATTTAGCTATGACTTTCTCTGACATCTTCCTGTCTAGGCCTGATATCGGACTGAAGATTTTTATAATAAAAGAGGGAAGAGAACATTTGATTTTAGACTTTTCAGGGTTGCAAAAGGAGATAGAAGAAGGTTCGAAAGATTATCTGCAGATAAGAAAGCATATTTATGAGACTACTAAAAAAGAGTTGAAGAGCATAAATGTTGTTTAATACAAACAGATATCGGCATATTTTAATATAAATGTAACATTTGGAGAGGAGTTTTTATGAAAAACCTAGAAGAACTAAAGATTATGCGGGACAAAGCGCAGAAAGATTTGGCACTCAGATCGGGGAAGCACAATATCAAAATTGTTATTGGAATGGGTACCTGTGGAATAGCTGCCGGAGCAAGAGAGACAATGAACGAGTTCTTGAATTTGATCCTAAAGAGTGAAAGAAATGACATCGTGGTTACTGCCTCAGGATGTTTTGGTTTTTGTGTTCAGGAACCCATGGTACATATCTATGCAGAAGACCAAATTCCCGTAACTTATCACAATGTTGATGTGGAAGCTGCTAGACTTATTTTTGATGAACATGTTTTAAATAACAAGGTAGTAGAACAATATATATTTCAAAGAGGAAAAACTAATGAGTAAAATGACTATTGTAGAACCCAAAGCATCTCCCTCACGGGAAAAGTACGACCAATTAAAAAAATTTATTGTGGAAAACAAGGATAAAAGGGGTTACTTAATCCCTGCTTTATATAAAGCGCAAGAATTATTCAAATACTTGCCTCCGGAGGTTATGGAATTTATTGCGCAAGAAATGAATTTATCTGAGAGCGAAGTATTTGGGGTAGCAACATTCTATTCTTATTTTAAAACAAATCCTATAGGCAGGCACACGATAACTGTTTGTATGGGGACGGCCTGTTATGTAAGAGGAGCCCAGAAAATATTGGACGAACTAGAAAAGAAACTGGGCATCAAAGAAGGGGAAACTACGGAAGATATGAGGTTTACCTTAGGTTGTCAGCCCTGTTTTGGCTCATGCGGTATGGCGCCTGTAATTATGATTGACAATCATGTGCATGGCAGGTTGACCACGAATATGTTGGATGCAATTTTAGAACAGTATAAATAGTATAATAAGGAGTATCTGAATTATGAATAATATAAGAACCCAGCTTCTTATTTGCCAGGGCACTTCTTGTGTGTCAAATGGTGCAGTAGAAGTGGTAAAAGCATTTAAAGCGGCACTAAAAGAAGCTAAATTGGACAAAGAAGTCGAAATAATTACTACAGGTTGTATGGGAATATGCGAACTTGGTCCTGTAATGGTTGTTTATCCTGATGGGGTTTTTTACCAACGGGTTACACCGGAGGACACCCGGGAAATTGTACAAGAACATCTTCTGAAAGGAAGAGTTGTACAGCGCCTTTTTTACAAAAAACCGGACACGGGAGAATTAATATCTATTATGGAAGAAATTGATTTCTTTAAACTGCAAAAGACAATTGCAAGAAGAAATTGTGGGATAATTGATGTTAATGCGATAGATGACTATATAGGGGCTGATGGCTTTGTAGCACTGGGGAAGGTTTTGACTGAGATGACTCCACAAGAGGTGATTGAAGAGATAAAGAAATCAGGATTAAGAGGTAGAGGGGGAGCCGGATTTCCCACTGGACTGAAATGGGAATTTGCTGCCAAAGCCCCCGGTAAACAAAAATATGTTTTGTGTAATGCTGATGAGGGTGACCCGGGTGCCTTTATGGACCGCAGTATGCTAGAAGGTGACTCCTATAGTGTATTAGAGGCTATGATGATTGCAGGATACGCTATTGGCGCCAATCAGGGCTATATCTATGTCCGTGCCGAATATCCCCTAGCAATTAAGAGGCTAGAGATTGCTATTGCCGAAATGAGAAAATATGAGCTATTAGGAAAGAATATATTAAATACCGGTTTTGATTTTGATGTAGAAATTAGAATAGGTGCTGGTGCATTTGTTTGCGGCGAAGAGACTGCTTTGATTCACTCTATTGAGGGAAAAAGGGGAGAGCCTCGCCCCAGACCACCTTTCCCTGCCAATAAAGGTTTGTTTGGATTGCCAACTGTTTTAAATAATGTGGAAACATTAGCAAATATTCCATACATAATTCTGCATGGAGCTGAAAATTTTGCTTCAATGGGAACTGAAAAAAGCAAAGGGACTAAGGTATTTGCTCTTGCCGGAGATGTTACTAATACGGGGCTTATTGAAGTGCCCATAGGAATAACTTTAAGAGAAATTGTCTACAATATTGGCGGTGGAATCCCTAACAATAAGAAATTAAGAGCAGTGCAGATTGGGGGACCATCAGGAGGCTGTATTCCCGAAGAACATCTCGATGCAAGAATTGATTATGAATCATTAAAGGAGCTCGGGGCCATTATGGGTTCGGGTGGATTGGTAGTAATGGATGAAGATACCTGCATGGTCGATATTGCTCGCTATTTCATGAATTTTATTCAAGATGAATCCTGTGGTAAGTGTACCCCCTGTAGAGAAGGTACCAGGATTATGCTGGATATGTTAACTAAAATTTGTCAGGGGAAGGGTAAAATGGAAGACTTAGATGTTTTAGAAGAATTAGCTGTTCGCATACAGGACACTTCTCTTTGTGCCTTAGGACAGACTGCTCCCAATCCCATTCTAACCACCCTTAGATATTTTAGAGATGAGTACATCGAACATATCAGGGATAAAAAATGCCGAGCAGGAGTATGTAAATCGCTATTAAAATTTGAAATTAATCCGGAAAAATGTACCGGTTGCACGGTTTGTGCTATAAAGTGTCCGGTTAAGGCTATTTCCGGTGAAAAGAAAAAGCCTCATAAGATAGACCAGAATATCTGTATAAAATGTGGGGTTTGCTACGATGCTTGTCGATTTAATGCCATAAAGAGCCATTAATAATTTTCATAAATATTGTTGAACAAAACTTATAACAAAAATTACAGGTTTTAGAAAGTCAAGAATGAATAAAACAAAAGATTCAAAAAGAGAAGCAAATACCACACCAACGGTATAAGCTGCTATTGATGGCAAGAAGGGTAATAGTAGAACCTGATACAACTATTTTAGAGGCAGCAATAAAGGCAGGCATTAACTAGCCTGTGTTGACCAATGCGGCCCCGACCTAATTTCTAAAATGCCTGAATACAAAGTATGTGTTGTTAAAGTTAGGAAGATATCATAATAATTATTTGGAAATATAATTGGCGGGGTCTTTTTTGGAGCTACTTTATACCGGTACGCATATTTAAGAGAAGGATAATTGTATTGTTTCCTGAAGTTAAGGAAATAAATTCTGCGGGGGGTTATACTTATTTCATCTGTATAACCCCTTTTTAACTGGAGAGGCTGTCAATCTGCTAAGAGTATTAACTTTTAATTGAGTTGGTAAAAATAAAAATGATTTCAGAGAAGAAACCTTTTCCTATTTCGGTCATTGTTTTAGCAGGCGGGAAAAGCAGCAGAATAGGCTTGGATAAAGACAAAGGTTATCTGCCATTTAGGGGTAGTAGCCTGATCGGGCAGGTTATTCTAAATATTCTTTCTCTGAAAACAATTACGGAGCATGATATTATAATTGTAGGACCAAAAGATAGATTTGTCCAATATAAGAACATTGTAGAAGATTATTTCCCTCAAAAGGGGCCATTGGGGGGAATTTATTCCGGCTTGCAATATTCTAAAACATTTTACAATCTGATTATTGGATACGATATGCCTTTTGTGGAGGTTAATTTAATAGAATATATGACAGGACTTATGGAAGGCTATGACATTGTTATTCCCACACATGGTCAGGGGCTGTTGGAGCCTTTATGTGCCATTTATAGTAAAAATTGTCTGAGCATAATTGAGCAGAATCTCAAAAAAAATGTTTTAGCAGTAAGGTCTACTTTCCCCTTTTTAAACATTCGAAAGATTACCGAAAAAGAGATTAGAAAATTTGATCCGGAATTATGTTCTTTTTTTAATATTAATTTCCGAAATGATTTTAAAGAGGCAGAGAGATTGGCTCTAATCAGGAGAAAGAAAAAATGTTAAAAGATAAAAAAGGGGTTGAGTTGGAATTAACGCATATTAACAAAAATGAGAAAAAAAGAATTATCGATTTAGTAGCAAGAGAGATAATGGTAAATGTTTTTGTCAATCAGGAAAATATTGCTACTTTATCCTGCAGCCCCGGTAATTTAAAATATCTGACAGCAGGGTTTCTATATAGCTTAGGAATAATAAAGAACAGGCAAGATATTATCTCTATTAAAATCGGTAAAAAATCTGCCTATTTTGAAATTAATCAGTCTTTATTCACAAATGCTTTTCGAAACAGAGTCTCATATCCTAGCCAGATTAGTAAGTTAATACTCAAAACACAAAAATTCACCAACGACAAAAATAGAATTAGAATTAAGAACGATGTGATTTATACTCTGTTATCCGCAATGCAGGAAAAAGCAGGTTTTTTTAAATTAAGCGGTGGTGTTCATAGTTGTGGCCTGGCAGACCCCGGCGGTCAAATGGTACTATTCTGCGAAGATATCAGCCGTTATAATACTATAGATAGAATTTTAGGAGAGGCTCTCTTAAAAGGTATAGATACCGAAAATAAAGTGATACTGACCACCTGTCGCATTACCGCTGGTATCATGCAGAAAATTATAATAGGGAGGGTACCGGTAGTGATTTCCAGGTCTGCTGTAACCGATTATGCAATTAAACTGGCAGAAAGATTTAGTGTAACTCTTATTGGATTTACCCGAGGGGAGAGAATGAATGTCTATAACTTACCGGAAAGAATTGAAAATTAATCCTGTTTCGATACTTGCTCTTTTATATTTTATAATTAAGTAAATAAGGGGTTTAAAATGGATGATACGATATTGGCCATTGATCCGGGTAGAAAAAGATGTGGCATCGCATTAGTAAATTCCGATTTGAGATATTTAGCGGGAAGTGTGATTAAGAATGAGGATTTAGTGGACAATCTGAGAGGATATATTAAAAAATACGGAATCAGAAATATGATAGTGGGAAGTGGAACCAATTCGGAAATCATTATTACTACCGTCAAAGAAAAATTTCCCGAAATTTTTGTGACAATAATTCCCGAGAGAGATACCACTATAGAGGCTCGTAAATATTACTTTGAGTATAACCCGCCTCGTGGATGGCTGAGAATTATACCGAGCTCTTTACGCATACCGCCTCGCCCTTATGATGATTTTGCTGCCTATGCCATTGCCCGAAGATTTTTTCGCAACCCCTCTTTTATTCCTTTAAGAAATAAATTAAGTTCATAATAAAAACGAGGCAGAGGGTTTAAATTTGTTTGGAAAATCGAATTAGATTTAAGAAGAGGGGGATAATGAATATTTGGCAAAGCAGGTTGTCGGGGACCTAAAAAGAGGCGAGGCAGTAATTACTACAAGCAAGGATATTCGGACCTTTATGGGCTGTTGAGTCTTCGATGTTTAGATATTTTTGACACGACAAGCAGATTAAGAATACGGAGTAAGTATGGAGGGTACGGTTAAATTAATATTTAAAAATTCAATGAGCGAGGTAATTATATGGTTACGGTTATTGGTTTCATAGTCTTACCGATTACAGCCTTGGTATTGTACAGTGTTGTGCTTAAGGATAATGTTGCAGCATACGGCATTTCCGGGTTAGTTTCCCTGCAGTTGATTTTATTAATTGGTCTTCTCTATGGCATAAATGGAGAGAGAAAAAAAGAAATTGAAAAGGAATTTTCTTTCCGGAGCACAGATGGTTATAATTTCGTAGCGATATTGGCTGGGACATTACTCACCTTTATTTTTAATAATCATCTGGGCATGGGTTCAGTGGTTGCCTCAGCCCTGGTAGCTACAATCTCAGCCATTATAATTCCTAAGTTTGCGGTACCATTGCACTGTGGCTCTATTGTAGGCATGGCCTCCTGCCTTCTTTTTGAAACCCATACCCATATTGCGGTTGCCGGCATGATAGCCGGTGCGGTGTTTGTCCTGTCTAAAAATACATTTAATGGATTTGGAGGTAAATTGGGAGCCTCAGCCCTTACGGGCTGTATTCTGGCATCGGTATTTGCCGGAAAAGGCTTTCTCACCGGAGGAATTATATCGGGATGGGATATTGAGAAATATTTTGTCTTCTATTCTGTTGTTGCCGCTGTAGTTACCTATATTCTCAATGTTCGTTTAAAACACGGACCAGTTCTTTCTTCGGGAATTGTAGGATTGTTGGGAGGGCTGATTATGCCGGCTCTCTTTCCTGAGATTGGCAATACACTTGCCGTTATGGTAATTTGTGCTTCCTATGCCGGTATGTCTTCCCGGGATAGAATTCCTAATGAAATATATATTGCTATTGCTGGTCTGCTCACTGCCTTCTTTTTTATTTTGAGTATTCCCTATTTTGGAGGCACCGGCGGCAAATTAGGAACATTGGCTTTTATCTCCTGTATAATTATAAGAGGGTTCCTTGATCTTTTTGACTTTATTAGTGTTAAAAAATAAGAATTCCGCTAAGGACAAATGACATAAATATATTTTGAGAATATAATGAAAATAAGAAAAAAGATTATCTTGTATGGCATTGCGCAGGGGGTGGACTTCCACCCCTTTATTCATAGACTGGTTAAAAAATATGATTTGTATGGTTGTATTTGTAATTCCAATCAAGGGGTAGAGATAGAAGTGGAAGGGGAAGAGTCCGGTTATCAGAAATTTTTGGCTGAATTAAAAAATCATCCACCTACTCCAGCCTTTATAAATCAGATTAAGATTGAGAATCTTCCTGTTGTCTGGTACTCTAAATTTTATATAAAAGAAAGTAATTCTAAATATAAACACCCTATGATTTTGATGCCTCCCGATATTTCAAGTTGCGAAGATTGCGTTCAGGAGTACCGGGATATAAAAAACCGCCATTACCATGTACAACCCGATACCTGCCCGGTTTGCGGACCGCAGGCTGCTCTCTATGTGGGAAATGAGCAGATTAACATACCTGACCCTATACGGGAAGCTAAAATGAGGTTGAGGAAAGGAGAAATTGGTGTTATTAAAGGGTTAGGGGGATTCCATCTTGCCTGTGATGCTCAAAACGAGAGGGCAGTTTCAAAGATTAGAGAGATAAAAAAAAGAGACCAAAAACCCTTGGCTCTAATGGCTGAGAGCATTTCCCACATTAAAAATTTCTGTTTTGTCTCAAAAATTGCTCAGCAGTATTTAGAGAGCCGGGAAAAACCAATTCTGCTTTTAAAAAAGAAGAAAACCTGTCTCCTATCACCAAATGTTGCACCGGGTAATGCCTATTTAGGTTTTATGCTTCCATATACTCCTTTACATTATTTCTTATTGCAGAAGAGTAATCTGGTTCTGATTATGACCAGTGCCAATTATAGTGAGGAGCCGATAATAATCGAAGATGAAAAAGTCTTTCGGGAATTTGCTGATAAAGTAGATTTTCTACTCATCCATGATAGAGAAATTTATAATCGTTGTGATGATTCGGTCCTAAAAATTACTCCATTGCAGCCTATCTTTATCAGGAGGTCACGAGGTTACGCCCCCTATCCGATAATGTTGGCTCAAAAAACGAAGTCAGTTCTTGCCTTAGGGGCGGAAGAAAAAAATACTGTATGTTTTGTCCGTGACAACTATGCCTTTCCCAGTCAACATTTAGGTGATTTAAAGAATAAAGAAAGCTTCACCGCATATCAGGAGTCAATCAAACACCTCTCCCGGGTTTTAAAATTTGAACCCGAAGTAATCGCCTGTGATTCACACCCCGATTATCTCTCCACCCGTTATGCCGAGCAATTAGCGGAGAAATATAGATTACCACTGATAAAAGTTCAGCACCATTTTGCCCATATCGCGAGCTGCTTAGCTGAACATCGTATTTCTGAACAGACCATTGGAATAGCCTTTGATGGGACCGGTTATGGACCGGATGGTGCTATCTGGGGCGGAGAGTTTCTGATTGTCTCAACGGAAGATTATCAGAGAGTGGGCCATTTAAAATATATAGCTATGCCCGGAGGGGAACAGGTAATTCACGAACCCTGGAGAATGGCCTTCAGTTATCTTTATTCTATTTATGGGCCCGAGCTGACTGCTATTCCCGGACTATTCAGAAACAAAAAAAGTGTGAAAAATCTGCCTTTGCTTAAGCAGATGATAGACAGAGGAATTAATTCGCCCATGACCTCCAGTTGCGGTAGATTATTTGATGCGGTTGCCTCATTGATTGGGTTAAGGGATGAGGTAGATTTTGAAGGACAAGCGGCCATAGAATTAGAATCTTTGTGCCGGGAAAGCTATAAAGAAAATTACCATTATCTCATTGAAAAGGAAGATAATAATTGGGTGGTGAATAGTCTGGAGATGTTTCAACAGATAATTACAGATTTGGAAAGAAATGTTCCTTTATCTCAAATCGCCAGCCAGTTTCACAATACGGTGGCTGATTTTATTCTTTCACTATGTGTTAGAATAAGACAAGATTATAATATTAATTATGTTGCTTTAAGCGGGGGTGTTTTCCAAAATAGTTTTCTCTTGGAGAGAGCTTTCAAAAAATTAAAGAAAGAGCACTTTAAGGTATTGGTTCATAAAGCACTTCCGCCCAATGATGCCTGTATCTCCTTAGGACAGTCACTTATTGCTGATGCACAGATAAAGCGGGAGGGTATATTGTCATCGTTCAATGAGTGTAAATAGAGTTATCGCTACAGAGGAAGTGTTGTCGAAATGTGTTTAGCTATACCGGGTAAGATAATAAAAAAAATTGATAATGAGCAGGCAGAAGTCTTGTTGGGAAAGGTAAAAAAACTGATTAGAGTTAGCCTTTTACCGGAAGTAAAAGATGGTGATTATGTTCTGGTTCATGCCGGATATGCTATTACTAAAGTAGATTTTCAGCAAGCAAATGAGATAGAACAAGCCTGGGAGGAGCTTGAATCTTGAAATATTATGATGAGTACCGCGATAAAGAACTCTGTCAAGCCCTGATAGCTAAAATTAGTAGTTTGACTGAAGAAAGTTTCACTTTTATGGAAGTTTGCGGCACCCATACCATATCTATTTTTCGTTCCGGAATAAAAGATTTGCTGCCCGAAAATATTCATCTAATTTCCGGTCCCGGATGCCCGGTATGTGTTACCCCCATTTCCGATATTGACCGTATCATAGCTTTATCTCGAATGGACAATACTATAATTGTTACTTTCGGTGATATGATTAATGTGCCGGGAAGTACCTCCAGTCTGAAAAGAGAAAAGGCAATAGGGGCTGATATAAGGATTATCTATTCTCCCAGCCAAGCGCTGGATATTGCTCTGGAGTTTCCGGGAAAAAAGGTTATTCTGGTTGGAATTGGTTTTGAGACCACGGTACCTTTGTTGGCCAGTGTAGTGCTGGAGGCAAAAGAGAAGAATATAAATAATTTTTATCTGCTCAGCCTGGGAAAGCTCATGCCCCCTATCATAAAAGCTCTTTTGGGAAGTCATGAGGCGAGAATAGATGGTATGCTCTGTCCGGGACATGTCAGTGCCATTATAGGCAGCAAACCCTATCAGTTTATTCCGGACAGCTATGGGATTGCCTGTGTCATTGCCGGCTTTGAACCTGTTGATATTTTAATTGCCATCTATCATCTTATTATGCAGAACATTAATAAAGACCCGAGGGTAGAAAACAAGTACAAGAGGGCGGTAAGAGAAGAGGGTAATCCGACAGCTCTCAACTTGATAAATCAAGTCTTTATCCCCAGAGAAAGCGAATGGAGGGGCATGGGAAGGGTAAAAGATAGCGGGTTGGCATTAAGGTCTGAATTTTCCGGGTGGGATGCCCGGAATTTCTCTGTAGTAGCGGAGATTACCAAAGAGAATGAACAATGCTTGTGTGGAGAGGTCTTGCGAGGTGTAATTACGCCTTTACAATGTCCACTTTTCCGGAAAGTCTGTACACCGGGGAATCCGATAGGTGCCTGTATGGTCTCCGGTGAGGGAGTCTGTGCGGCATACTACAAGTATAGCTCAGTAAAAGGCTAGATACGTAATTAAGTTATTAGCTATCAGTCTAAAGAACAGACCCTAAAATGACTTAAAAAACTTGCGCTTTATTAAACGAACTCTTAATAAGCCGAATAGAAAAATAATAAAGAAATGTTTAGTATGTTTTTGATGGTTTAGTTATCCTGCATCCGAAAACCGAAATTGTAAACATATTCTTTTAACTGACGAATTAACTAATTAATTAATAAATACTGCGGGTACGAGTGGATGAGATTGTTTTTACTGAAAACCAACAAGTGTTAACCATTTTTACCAAAAACCGAAAACCATAATCCAATGGCCATAAACCATGAACTGAAAATTATATTTTCCAAAGAAAGGAGAAACCATGACTGACCAAATAATTACGTTGGACTATGGCAGTGGAGGAAAATTAACCAATCAGCTGATTCGTTCCCTATTTTTAAAATATTTTAATAATTCGATTTTGAATCAATTACACGATGGGGCAATATTGCCGCAGACAAAAAAAAGAATAGCCTTCTCTACAGACTCTTATACAGTCAGCCCTCTTTTTTTTAATGGTGGAAATATCGGAGATCTTGCTATACATGGAACGGTAAATGATTTAGCCATGTGCGGGGCTATTCCGAAGTATTTCAGTGTCTCCTTTTTAATTGAAGAGGGGGTCACTTTGCAAACATTGGAACAGATTACCTGCAGTATGGCCGAGGCATCGCGGAGAACAGGTGTTGAGATAGTTACCGGAGATACTAAAGTTGTCAACAAAGGTGATATTGATGGAATCTTTATCAATACTACCGGAATAGGCTTTATCGATAATGATGTTCATATCCATCCCGGTAGTGCACAGGTTAATGACGTTATAATCGTTAATGGTCCGATAGGAAATCATGGTATCAGCATCCTGGCCTCCCGGGAAAACCTGCAGTTGGAAGAAAATGTAATAAGCGATACCGCCCCGCTGGCGGAGCTGGTACAGGAGATGCTATCCGTGACTAAAGAAATTCATGTTTTACGCGATCCCACACGAGGCGGGCTCGCCACTGCCCTAAACGAGATAGCCCAATCATCTCAAGTAGAGATAGAGGTGTTGGAAGAGAAGATACCTATTGACACTATGGTCCGTGACACCTGTAAAATTCTGGGCTATGACCCTCTCTATTTAGCCAATGAGGGCAAATTAATCGCCTTTCTGCCGGAGCAATTTGCCGAGAAAGCATTACGGAGGATGAGG
Source organism: Candidatus Stramentimicrobium fermentans (assembly GCA_012520575.1). GTDB lineage: Bacteria > Atribacterota > Phoenicimicrobiia > Phoenicimicrobiales > Stramentimicrobiaceae > Stramentimicrobium > Stramentimicrobium fermentans. The sequence continues at coordinate 83,048 of JAAYOB010000023.1, read as the reverse complement.
GGTAATAAATTAGGAGAGCAAGCCACCATTATCGGCAGGGTAATTGCCAGTGGGAGAGCAGAGGTATTCCTTAAAACAGATATCGGCGGTAAAAGACTACTGGGGATGCTAAGCGGTGAGCAACTTCCCAGAATCTGTTAGAATTTTAATATATACTGAAGGAGTTGAGGTAAAATGGAGCAACGAAAAGAGAGCTACCCGGTACAATTAGCTCGTAAAAGTATCAACTATTACTTAGCAAATAAAAAAAAGTTAATCCCTCCCGATGATTTACCTGGAGAATTAATTGAAAACCGAGCAGGAGTATTTGTGTCATTACATAAAGGGGATAGATTAAGGGGATGCATCGGTACACCTTTGGCTACTAAGCGCAATGCAGCAGAGGAGATTATAGAAAATGCCGTATCTGCAGCAATTCATGACCCCAGGTTTTCTCCGGTAACGTTGGATGAGGTATCACAGTTGAGCATCTCGGTAGACCTCCTTTCTGTTCCGGAAAAAGTTAAAGACACCAGCCAGCTGAATCCCAAGAAATATGGGGTTATAGTGAGCAGCGGATTTAAAAGAGGTCTTTTACTGCCTGACCTGGAGGGTGTAGATACTGTAGAGAAGCAGGTCGATATCGCTAAGCAAAAAGCAGGAATTTTTTCTGAAGAGACGGTAGAGATTGAAAGATTTGAAGTTAAAAGGTATTTTTAACGGAAATATATTTTCTTAATTCTTAAAAAACATGCTATTATTATTTTAAAGATGTGATAAATGTTTAGCAATACCGCCCAATTAGCTATCTTTAAGGAAACAGTTGCTTGTACTGAAGCGATGTTTGGTTTAAAAACAAAAAGGAATTTTTTATAATGGGAAAAGATTTGAGCCGAATTAACCTTTCTTTCCCCTTTACTCTTTCTCGAAATATAGGTATCGATTTAGGTACCAGTGCTACCTTGATATATGTCAAGGGGAAAGGGATTATCCTGGAAGAGCCTTCCGTAGTGGCTTGTCAAAGAAATAGTAATCGTATCTTGGAAGTGGGCTTAAAAGCCAAGGCTATGATAGGGAGAACACCAAAAGGTATTTACACCATTCGTCCTTTGCAATACGGTGTAATTGCCGATTTTGAAGCAACAGCCGGAATGCTGCGCTATTTTATTAAAAAAATTTTTACTCGATATAAATTTATTAGGCCCACCATAACTATCTGTGTTCCCACTGGCGTTACTGAAGTGGAAAAAAGGGCAGTATCAGAAGTAGCTTATGAATGTGGTGCCCGAAGTGTATTTCTAATTGAGGAACCGGTTGCTGCCGCTATTGGTGCAGGATTACCCATTTTTGAACCAATGGGAAACTTTGTTCTTGATATTGGCGGAGGTACCTCCGAAGTAGCGGTTATTTCCTTAGGAGGAATCGTGGTTAACGGTATTACTAAGGTTGCCGGAGATCACCTTAATCAGCAGATAGCCAAATATATTAAAGAAACCCATGGTCTCTATATTGGGGAATTAACTGCAGAAGATTTAAAAATAGAACTCTGCAAGAATAATAACCGGGAACATAATAAAGAAGATTATTTCGAAGTAAGAGGCCGTGATCGTATCAGCGGCCTACCTGTTATTATAAAGCTTAGCAAAGAACAATTAAAAGATGCCCTTTATGGTTCAGTTGAGATAATAGCCAGTACGGTGAAAACGGCTTTAGAAAGAACTCCTCCAGAGTTAGTCTCTGACATTATCAATAAGGGATTAATCATGACCGGGGGTGGTTCCCTGTTAGCTGATTTAGATAAGATACTGCAAGAACAGATCCAAATACCTGTTTTTATATCCAGGGAGCCGCTCTATTGTGCTGTAAAAGGAACAGGAGAAGCATTAGAGAATTTTAGTAAATACAGCAGTGTACTTGTAAAAACTGCTCGGAGCAGATGATGCTAACCAAGGCAAATAATTACAGAGCATATCTTATCTTTTTAATAACCCGCTCGCCATAATAAGAACCTGAATTTGTATTGTTGGAAAAGAGGATAGATGGAAATGTTTTTTTGGAAGAGGTTATCTAAAGAAAGTAAAGTATTCATCCTGTTCTTATGTCTTACTTTGTTGTCGGTTTTAATTATGACTGTGGATTACCATGGTAAAGGAATTTTCGGCTTATTAAAGAATACAGGCTTTATAATCTTAAAGCCGTTTAATCAGATGGTTCATAATACGGTAAACTTGCTTACTAAATATTACCAAGTATTTACAGAAACTGAAGTAATACAACAAAAAAATACCCAATTACAACAAGAAAACCGCGAGCTGTCAAGAGAGAATGCCTTACTGAAAGAGAAATTAGCCTCTTATGAGCAGATAGAGAAGATGATACAATTCAAAGAGTACTATAATTATGAGATGATCTCTGCTCAGGTAATTGGCCGGGAACCGAGCAATTGGTTCCACAGTGTAATTATTGATTTAGGGAGCAAGGATGGAGTGGAGGTCGATATGGGAGTTGCTACCCATAGAGGGTTGGTGGGTAAGATTATAGAGGTAGAACACCATACCTCAGAAGCGATTTTATTACTGGACCAGGGGTGTTCCGTGGGAGCCTTAGTACAAAGAAGCAGAGAGGTGGGCGTAATAAAAGGAGGAGTTGAAGGTTTCTATTCCTATCTTGATTATATTGCCCATGATGCAGATGTTCAGATTGGTGATATTATAGTTACCTCCGGCATGGGCAGCTCAATCCCCAAAGGTATCATTGTTGGCCGGGTAGTGGCTATTAGAAAAGAAAAGCATGAACTTTTTCAAAAAATATTAATTAAACCTGAAGTTGACTTCAATAGATTAGAAGAGGTTTATGTAGTCAAACAGCCTCAGGGTAATGAATAAAAAAATAAAGGTTATATTTTAAAGTATGGATAGCATTACAACCACAAACACGGATGATAATCTTAGAGTAATATCCGGCATGATGCCGTACATGCAATCCGTTTCTATGGTAATAGGAATCAAAGCCGGTTCCATCTATGAATCAAAAAAAGAGCAGGGTATCTCCCATTTCATAGAACATATGCTCTTTAAAGGCACTCAAAACAGACCGGATACTTTAGCCATATCGCAAGCCATAGAGCAGTTGGGCGGGGAGATAAATGCCTCTACTTCGGAGGAGTGCACCTTTCTATATAGCAAGGTACCACAGAAAAAATTTGTTGCTGCTTTTGAAGTGCTCACTGATATTCTGAATAACTCACTCTTCAGAGAAGAGGATATCAAGCAGGAAAAGAATGTAATTTTGGAAGAGATTAATAAATACCGGGATATACCGGAAGATTGGATCGTTTTTTTAATTAATAAGCTGATGTGGAAAGATACAGTATTGGGACAAGATGTCTTAGGAGAGAAAAAAACAGTACAGAGTATTAACCGGGACTCATTATTAAGATATTTTCAAGAAAGGTATCAGTCTCAGAATATAGTTATCAGCATTACCGGTAATATCTCTCCCGAAGAAATAAATAGTATGCTGGATAAATTCCCTCTTATTGTTCAAAAAGGTGTATCCGGTCCGGTCTTGCCCTTTGAACAGACTAAAAATTCAGCACCGGAATTAAAACTGCTGCCCCAAAGGGTCAGCCAAGCCCATCTATGTTTTGGTTTTGAAGCCATTCCTCGGTTTCATCACCACAAATTCGCTTTAGATTTATTGAATATAATTTTAGGTGGAGGGTTAAGCTCTCGTTTGTTTCAAGGAGTGCGGGTTAAAGAAGGGTTGGCTTATGATATCCATTCCTACCTCCAATATTTTGATAAAACCGGTTCATTTAATATCTATGCCGGTGTGATAGCTGATAAACTGGTTCATAGTATCCGCAAGATATTGCAGGAATTAAAAAATATTAAAGAGACAGGGGTTACTGCCGCTGAATTAAAGATAGCCAAAGAAATGTACAAAGGAAGTGTCCTGATGGGGTTAGAAAATACCATGAGCTTTGCCTTCCGCCTGTGCAGTTACGCACTGTTATACAATAAAAAATATAGTGTTAATGAGATTATTGCTCAAATAGAGAGAGTGAAATTAGAAGACCTGAGCAGGTTAGCTCAGGACATATTCCAAAATCAGAAGCTTAAGTTGGTAGTCTTTTCTCCTGCTGACCTCAAAGTCAGTCGGCAAAGTTTGCTCCCCGTTTTAGAAATATAGAGCGAGGGGGATAAGATAATGCCGCTTGATTTAAGGGTGGGAGATATAGTAAAACTGAAAAAAAAGCATCCTTGTGGAGGATACCATTGGGAGATAAGCAGAACAGGAATAGATATAGGGCTGAGATGCCTTTGTTGTGGCAGGAAGGTATTGGTGCCCAGAGTAAAGGTGGAAAGAAACATAAAACTTATCATAAAAAAAGATTAATAAATCCGGCCCACCAAGGGGCGTATGCCCCTTAAAACCCCCTCCAAAAGAATAGACTGGATAAATTCAAGATTCTTCATGCTAAAGAACTGTATCAATCCACCTTTTTTACAGCAATACTATACCAAATAATATTAAGAAAAGTCATATTTTAATGTTGCCATCTAAAATAGACAATGTTATAATGATAAAACATTTTTCCTTGCTCCTATCGGATAAAAAGAATAGGGGCCATTATGACCAGAAGGAGGTGACCACATGCGTAATTACGAATTGATGATTCTCTTTGACCCAAACCTGCCAGATGAGGATAAGACGACTTTACTGGACAAAATCCGCAACACTATAACTGCCAATCAAGGAAAAGTAGTTAAGACAGACCAGTGGGGAAAAAGAAAACTAGCCTACCCGATTAAGAAATTTCAAGAAGCCATTTATGTCATTGTTTATTTTAATCTTGAACCGGGAAGTATAGCTAATTTAGAAAGCAGCATTAAATTTGAAGAGAAAATAATTAGATATCTTTTGATTATCGGCTCAGAAAAATTCACTGTGCCACAGGAAAAATCAGCAAAAGAAGAAGAAAAGAAAGAAGAAGAATAAGTCAGTATTTCAATAAAGGTAGATTTGTGTTTCTACGAAGTGCAATAGCGATATGGGAAATAGGAAGGAAATAGTTAATGATTAGGAGAAGTAGTTACAAAGGATTTCGAGTAAGAAAAAAAGTTTGTTATTTTTGTGCTGAAAAAAAGGTAGCAGATTATAAGGATGTAGAACTTGTAAATCGCTTTATAAGCGACAATGGGAAGATTTTACCTCGTAGAGTTACCGGGACATGTGCTAAACACCAAAGATCTCTTGCGGTAGCTATAAAAAGAGCGAGAGAGGCTGCCTTGCTGCCCTTTGTCAGATAGTTCTATTTTTTTTAATATAAGAAATAACTAGCCAAATGGTATCTTTAACCGTTTTCCGCTGAAACAGATAAGAATGCTATTTTAAGGCGCTCATAGAGTAATTATTATATTATGGAAAGTAATAATTAGGCTGCCTGCAAAGGAAAAAAGAAAGGATTGTTATTTTATTGAAAGAACGTATGCCGACAAAATCAATTGTAGAAGGAGCTTTTCTTTCGGCAATTACAGCATTATTATTCCTGGCCAGTCTCTATATTCCTTTATTAGGTACCCTGATCAGTTTTCTATGCCCTTTGCCACTGATAATCTTATGCTTGCGCCATGATATTAAAATAGCCCTACTGGCACTGTTCGTTTCTTTTATAATGGTGACCTTATTAGCGGGACCCTTTCAAGGCTTAATCGCTGTATTTGGTTTTGGATTATTAGGAATAGCCTTAGGGGTCACAATTAAAAAAAAGCTGTCAGTATGGGAAATACTTTTGATAGGGAGCATTACTTCTTTCGCATCTAAAATATTACTGATGTTTCTAGGGCTATGGCTAGTGGGGGTCAATCCGCTTTTACTCGGTGTAGATCAAATTGACCAGAGTATTAATCAAAGCTTGTCTTTTTACCGGAATATGGGTTTTGACCCCGAACAGTTGGAAACTTTAAAAAATTCTCTGTTACAGTCTTTAGAATTACTCAGAATTGCTTTTCCGGCGATGTTAGTGCTTGCTTCTGCATTCGATACTATAATCAATTATTGGGTATCGGGGAAAATACTGAAAAGATTTGGATATACCTTAGCACCTTTTATCCCATTTCGGGAGTGGAGAGTGGGACAATCCTTTTTTTGGAGCTATCTGGCGGGGATATCTTTACTCATTATTAACACCCGCTTCAATATCCCGGTTCTGCAAAGAATTGGGGTTAATATTCAGATATTGTTCTCAATAATATTCCTGATAACCGGTTTAGCTCTAATAGCTTATCTTATACAATATTATAAGATTAAACCTTTTTTCTTCTGGGCAATCTGTATTCTTGTCTTTATACAACCCTCACTCTCTCTGGTGGTTGCTTGGATGGGATTAGCGGATGTTTGGCTGGATTTTCGAAAATTAATTTCTCAAAATTTTGGCAAGAAAGCCGGTTAAGTAATAGAATTATAAAGAAAAAAATAAATATTTAGGGATGTATCTTGTATCTTACCGAAAACTGAGGGAGGTATTGTTTATGAAGGTAATACTAAAAGAAAATGTTGATAATTTGGGATATACTGGTGATGTAATAGAGGTTAATAAGGGGTATGCCCGAAATTATTTATTTCCACGTGGATTGGCTATGGAATACACCAGCGGTAATCTAAAATCTATTGAACATCTTAAGAAAAAAGAGTGGGAAAAAAGGAATCGGGAATTACTGGAAGCTCAAGAATTAGCGGAGAAAATTAATCAGCTGGTGTTAACCTTTGAAGTAAAAGCAGGAAAGGACGGGAAATTATTTGGCTCCATTACCAATAAAGATATTGCCCAAGCTCTCGCTGATAATTATCAGATTGAGGTTGACCGTAAGAAGATTGAACCCGGCGACCCCTTAAAGAAAATTGATGACTATAAGCTAAGCTTACGTCTGCACAAGGAAGTAATTGCTGAGTTAAATATTAAGGTAGTACCCGAAGAGGAAGTCAAGCCGGAAGCAGAGGAGGCTCTTCCTCTGGAGGATAAAAAAGAGGAAAGTGTAGTAAAAAAGGAAGATAAGGAAGATTAAGAAAGAATAACCCTTCTGCCTCAGAGAGGAAAAATGGGAGAAAAAATTGATGGAAATAACCAGAAGCGCTCCCCAAAATATTAGCGCAGAACAGGCTACCTTGGGCTCTATTATTTTAGAGAAGGAGTCTATCTTGAATTGCATTGAAATCCTGAAGCCTGATGATTATTATAACACTGCCCACCAGGTTATCTACCAATGTTCACTGGACTTGTTTGAAAAAAATGAGGCTGTGGATTTAGTTACTCTAACCGAAGAGCTAAGAAAAAGAAAACAGTTGGATGAGGTGGGGGGAGCTTCCTATCTGGCTACCTTAATGAATAGTGTGCCTACTGCGGCTAATGTCGTCTATTATGCTAAAATTGTAGCAGAAAAGTCTATCCTGCGAAAACTAATTAATAATGCTACCCAGATTGTAACTATGAGTTATGAAGAGCAAGATGAGGCAAAGGTATTGCTGGATAAGGCGGAGAACTTGATTTTCGAGGTATCTCAGCAAAAAACTAAAGATTTTTTTACCCCCATCAAAGACCTGTTAACAGAGAGTTTTGAAAAAATTGAAGATTTATATCATAGTGGGAATTTTATCACCGGAGTACCCACCGGTTTTATAAAATTAGATGAACTGACTACCGGTTTACAGCCCTCAGAGTTGATAATAGTGGCCGGGAGACCATCTATGGGGAAAACCGCTTTTTGTATGAATATTGCTCAATATGCTGCTATGCAGCACAATATCCCGGTAGCTATTTTTAGTTTAGAAATGTCTAAATCACAAATTGTCCAGAGAATATTGTGTTCAGAGGCTCGTATCGATACACATGCTTTGCGCCGGGGGTTAATACCGGACAAAGATTGGCCTAAGCTATCTTCGGCTGCCGGTAGATTATCTGCCGCGCCCATTTTTATTGATGATTCGGCAGGCATATCGCCTCTTGAAATTAAGGCAAAAGCTCGCAGATTAAAAGCTAAACATGATTTAGGGCTAATATTAATCGATTATCTGCAATTAATCCAGACGGGACTTAGAGTTGAGAATCGTCAACAGGAAATATCGCAAATATCCCGTTCTTTGAAAGGACTTGCCCGGGAATTAAACATACCGGTGGTGGCAGTATCTCAATTGTCCAGGGCGGTTGAGCAACGTACCAATCAGCGTCCACGCCTTTCCGATTTGAGAGAAAGCGGTGCCTTGGAACAGGATGCCGATGTAGTCCTGATACTATACCGGGAAGAATATTATAAACCAAAGACAAGTAAGAAAGGAATTGCTGAGATTAATATTGGTAAGCAAAGAAATGGGCCTACCGGAACATTCGAGCTGACTTTTTTAAAAGAATACACCCGTTTTGAAAATTTAGCGATAGTAGATGAAGATATGGAATAGACACCATCATGGACATTATTTAAAGACTTTTTGTCTGAAATTCCGTTGACACTTTTTCTAAAACATAGTAACATTGGAAAGCAATTGAAAAAGAAATAATTTCAAATAAGCAATAGTTACGGGCCGTTAGCTCAGTTGGTAGAGCATCTGACTCTTAATCAGAGGGTCGCAGGTTCGAGACCTGCACGGCCTACTGTATAGTATGCCCCCATCGTCTAGGGGTTCAGGACACCGCCCTTTCACGGCGGCGGCAGGGGTTCGAATCCCCTTGGGGGCACCTTTTCTAAATTGCTCAATTTAAAAAAGGTTAATCAGGAAATAGAAAGAAAAAAGAATTTCCTTTTTAAATTAAAATAATTAATCGTTTTCCATTAAATGGGCGGATAGCTCAGTCGGCAGAGCACCTGCTTCACATGTAGGGGGTCACAGGTTCAAGTCCTGTTCCGCCTACCATTATTTTTGAATGGTAAAATTGACCAAAGATTCTATAAAGTGTGTTTTCTGAAATTCCGGACTTGTCTATGCCTTTGCCATCTATTTTCGGCATTATCAGGTTGCTCCCGGCTCTATAGGGCTTATAACTCCGGAGTTTTGTAAAGATATCGTTAACGCCGATTCCTTATGCTCCGATTACTTATCCTAAGGTATCCCCACTAAAACCACTCCTCTTAAAAAATTTTCTAAAAAATAGTATAAGGACTTTGAATAATTAAAAAGTTAGGTTTACAAATATTACTGAGTCTATTTATATGGTAGAATATAAAAGATACGTTAATTAACAACAGAGCAAGAAGACTTGAATGACGAAAAACATAAAAAATAAGATGAACATTGAGCCGGCGTAGCTCAATTGGCAGAGCAACGGAATCGTAATCCGTAGGTTGTCTGTTCAACTCAGATCGCCGGCTCCATAAGTTTTGGGCAATAGTCAACAAGGTAATGTTTGAACATTAATAAATCTTTATTCAAAGGAAGGTTTTTATGCCTGCCCCATCGCCACTTCCCCAGCCCTCTCTCAAAAAAATACTGGCATACATGGCTCAATACAACTTTAAACCCCGGAAAAAATTAGGCCAAAACTTCTTGCTGGACCGGAATATTAAAGATATTATTGTCAAATCCCTGAATTTAGAAAAAGAGGAAACTCTATTTGAAATCGGTACCGGCTTTGGTGGTCTTACTTTGTCCTTGATACCTCATGTACGGCACATTTTTTCTATTGAAAACGATATACGTCTTAAACCGATATTAGAGGAGATATTGGCACCTTACCGTGATTCTGTTACGGTGATATACGAAGACATTTTGACTTTTGATTTGGTCGGTTTTCTTCGGCAAAAAGAACAGAGAGGATACCATATAGAAAAATTAGTAGGCAATCTACCCTATTCTATTTCCCTACCCCTATTAAAAAAACTAATGGAGTTGAAAGATGGTCTAAAGATTGCGGTAGTAATGGTGCAAAAAGAAGTAGCCGAAAGAATGCTCGCTAATCCGGGCGGTAAAGACTATGGATTGTTGTCGGTAATAACAAAATATTATACCGAAACAGAGAAAATACATCGCGTAAAACCAAATGTCTTTTTCCCCAAACCCGAAGTTGAATCCATGCTTCTAAGGATGCAATTCCTACCGACACCAAGAATTAAAGTGACAGATGAAACGCTCTTCTTTGATATAGTAAAGGCCATTTTTCGGCATAGAAGGAAAAGCCTCTTCAATGCACTTAAATTGTATTATGGGGATTCTCTTTCCAAAGAGCTGTTAGAAGTTACCTTAATACAAACAGGTATTAATCCCAATCAGAGAGGAGAAAGTCTGTCTTTAGAAGAACTGGCCCGTCTCACCGCTGTTCTAAAAGAATGTTAAACGGCTTCATATATATTTTTAAATCTCTTGGTTGAAGAGCATGGTTTTTAGTTAAATGGGGCTATAATCATGTTTCTTGTTCATTTTAGACTGCTTGTTCTCTAAAATAGAAAAAGTTTTTGACAAATAACTATTCTACATGATAAAATTTGACAAACTCTGAAAAAGGAATAACTTTAAGAATTGGAAAAGTGTATGATAGCACTAGACATTATAATGGCAGGCTCAAGAGTAGAAAAGTTTTTACTTTTTAAATCAGTTAGTGTTAATATAGGATAATAATCAGCACAGCAATTATTATTATTATTATGCTGTGTTTATTTTTTAATAGAACCGTAATTAACTATTGCATCAAATTGCGAATATGACAGGAGGTAAATGAAAATATGTAGCAGAGGGGGTTTAGCTATCTTTTTGGAATTTGGCAACAAGGAAGGTTCAATGCGGGTTAGATATTAAATACTATACTGTGTAAAAAGAAAGTACGGTACTTCAATGTTATTAACTGGAAAGATTATTAAACCAAAAAACAAAAAGGCGGTGTAAGCAAGTGCAAGTTACTGATGTTAGAATTAGAAGAATACAGACCGATGGCAAGCTGAGAGCATATGTATCCATAACCTTTGATGATTCCTTTGTGGTTCATGATTTAAGAATTATTGACGGTAGAAAGGGCATGTTTGTAGCGATGCCCAGCAAGCTATTGCCTAACGGAAATCATAAGGATATAGCTCATCCTATCAATACAGAAGTCAGGGAACAGATTCAGACCGCTGTATTAAAGGAATATGAAGCAACTGAACATGAAGAGCAAATAACCAGTGAACCTGTAGAAGCTGAAGATGTCGAGCTAAGTAGTACTGAGCTTTCGGATGATTCCGAATTCGAATCAACTGAACAAGAATAAATCAGATTTGATTTGACGATTAATAGCTATTGCTTTCTTATAATATAAGCAGCTAAATTCAATTTATCTCGGTGGGGGAGAATAAAAACAATACTCGGTTTTGAATTTACTATATTCCGCATCTATTCTTCTTGCCGAATAAAATTAAAAAAGATGGAGTTATAACCAATTGGATGGGGTGTAGCCAAGCGGTAAGGCAAGGGACTTTGGCTCCCTCACCGGAGGTTCGAATCCTTCCACCCCAGCCAAATATTGCTCTTTTTTTATTTTTGTTTATCCAAATTTCTTTATATTAATTATTTTACCTCAACTCAAATTATATCTTTTCCGAATTTTCATAAATTATTTTTTGACAGGATAATGCTATGAGTGCTGTTGCATCTATTATATTAGCTGCCGGTCAGGGAAAAAGAATGAAGTCCACACTTCCCAAAGTTTTACACCCGGTAGCTGGAATACCTATGGTCTCCTATTCTTTAGAACTAACCGGCTCTCTAAATCTGGCTAAAAGAATTGTAGTTCTCGGCCATCAGTTCGAAAGAATTAAAGAAGCAATCTTGAGTGTGGACCGGAAAGTGCTATTTGTTCATCAGAAAGAGCAGCTGGGCACCGCCCATGCAGTACAAGCAGCAGAACCCTATTTGACTGACTTTTCGGGTATTATTCTAATTATCTCAGCTGATGTACCCCTTTTGAAGGCATCTACTATTCAAAAAATTATCACACACCACCAAAGAGCGGCAAATTCCGGTACTTTATTGACTGCCAGGGTAAAGCATCCGGAAGGGTATGGGCGAATAATACGTAATGCAGCGGGAGAAGTAATACAAATCGTTGAGGAGGGCGATACTTTGCCCGAACAGCGGAAAGTAAACGAGATTAACAGTGGAATTTATTGTTTTAATAGTAAAGAATTATTTCAGGCCTTAGCCCAAGTTAAAAAAGATAATAGCCAAAAAGAATACTATTTAACAGATGTTATTAGGATACTGTTAGAAAAGGGTTCTTCTATTGGCAGTATTACGGTAGACGACCCGGTTGAGATAACCGGTATAAATGACCAGCAAACCTTATCCCAGGTTTCTCAGTTAATATATGAAAGAAATGCTCTGGCACATATGGAAGAAGGTGTTATCGTCATTTCCCCGGGAAATACCTTTCTGGAACAACGAGTGCAAATAGGTCCCGGCACCATTATTTGCCCTTTTACGGTGATTACCGCTGGCAGTCAAATAGGAAGCGGCTGCCAAATTGGCCCCTATGCACATATCGTAGAGAGTAAGATTGGCAGCCAAACCAGGATTTTCTCCTCTTTAGTAGAAAAGAGCCGGATTGGCAGCAACTCGGACATAGGGCCTTTTGCCCATATCAGACCGGAAAGTATTATCTGTGATGAGGTAAAAATTGGAAATTTTGTAGAGATTAAGAAGACCCTGGTGGGTGAGGGTACCAGAGTGGGGCACCTCACTTATCTGGGAGATGCCGTTTTAGGGAAACAGGTTAATATCGGGGCCGGTACCATAACCTGCAATTATGATGGAGTAAGAAAAAATCGCACCACTATTGAGGATGGTGTCTTTATCGGCAGCAATAATGCATTGGTAGCCCCGGTAATTATCGGTAAAGATTCCTATACTGCCGCCGGCTCTACTATTACCGGCAATGTTCCTGCTCAAAGTTTGGGAATTGCCAGGGCTAAACAAGAAAATATTACCGGTTGGGTAAGCAAAAAAAAGAAGCAGAACGAAAATAAAAAAATAGAAAAATAAAAAGATTGGAGGCAATAATTTGATTGCATGTGACAGCAAAGAATTGCAGATATTTTCTGGGAATGCTAATCTGTCTTTAGCAGAAGAAATAGTGGCGCATTTAGGAACTCAGCTGGGGAAAGCTGATATATCCAGGTTTCCAGATGGTGAACTACATGTAGAGATTGGTGAAAATGTGCGGGGGCGGGATGTATTTGTAATACAGCCCACCTGTCATCCGGTTAATGACCATCTCATGGAACTATTAGTTATGATCGATGCACTTCATCGGGCATCGGCAGGTAGAATTACTGCCGTAATACCTTATTATAGTTATGCCAGGCAAGACAGGAAAACCCGACCCAGAGAACCTATTACTGCCAAATTAGTGGCTAATCTGTTAGTAGAGGCGGGAGCTAACCGTATTTTAACTATGGATTTACACGCAGGACAGATACAGGGGTTTTTTGATATCCCGGTAGACCATTTAGAGGCCGCCCCCATACTAGTAGACTATTTTAAAATGAAAAATCTTGACAAGGCAGTAGTTGTTTCACCTGATGTAGGGGGAACAGCCCGGGCTCGTAATTTCTCCGGCTATTTAAATAAGCCCATTGCCATTATCGATAAATACAGATCCTCTTTTTCTAATGTGGAAATAATGCACATTGTAGGTGATGTCAAAGATAAAACGGCTATTATAGTTGATGATATGATTGATACAGCCGGTTCAATTATTAAAGGCAGCCAGGCCATCTTCAACGCCGGAGCCAAAGAAATTTATATCTGTGCCACTCACCCCGTTCTTGCCGGTCCGGCACGGGAGCGTATTGAGAAATATTCACGGGAAAAATTGTTTAAAGAGATAGTAGTAACCAACACCATACAGATTCCGGCAGAAAAAAAATTGGACTGTATAAAAATTTTATCTGTTTCAGAATTGTTTGCAGAAGCAATTAAACGCATTCATTATAATCAATCCATAAGTGCTCTATTCAGGTAATAGAATTAAACCATACTATGGAATTATATTTTAGTAGAAAGTTGTGCTATAATACTATTTTAGGTATTTTTGACATATATCTAATATAACTATTTAAAAAGTGATGACATGGAGGGAAGCGGGTTATGAAACGAATTAAGTTAGAAGTTGAAACCAGAGAGAAATCTGGCAAGGAGGAGAGCAAAAGGCTTAGAAAGACAGGGTATGTTCCGGGTATTCTTTACTCCCCACGGGATAAGAATAGCATTTTATTAAAAATTCCGGAAAAGGAACTCTTTCGTTTTTTATCAGATAAAAAACATTCCCATGGAATAATTGATTTAAAAATAAAGACTGACAAAGCTAAGGAAACTACTCGCTTAGCGGTAATTAAGGATTTCCAATATGATTCCTTGAAGAAAAAAATAAATCATTTTGATTTTTATGGTGTCTCTATGAAGGAGAAGATTACCTTGGTTGTACCGCTTATTCTGGAAGGTGAACCAAAAGGGGTTAAAGAAGGGGGAATTTTGGATATATCTTTACGCGAAATAGAGGTAGAGTGTTTTCCGGCAGATGACCCCGGTGCTATAACTATCGATATCAGTGAAATGGGCTTTAATGATGTTATAACATTACAAGACATTGTTTTACCGGAAGAGGTTAAACTGATAACGGATATTGATCGTACGATTGCCTCAGTAGTTGCTCCTACCAAAGTAGAGGAAGAAGTACCGGAAGAGGAAGCAGAAGAAGCTGCTGAAGGGACTGGTGAGGAAGCTGCTGATAAGGCAAAAGCTCATGATGCAAAGTCTGAGGAACATAAAGGTAAAGAATAAGAGAATCCTATATCTAACTAAAAATATATTCAGCTAAGGCTGTGATGATGTGAACATAATAGTAGGTCTGGGTAACCCTGGAATTAAATATAAACATTCTCGACATAATGTGGGGTTTCGAGTTGTAGACCAATTTGCTTTCAAGATAGGTGACCACAACCTTAAATGGAAAAAGAAATTTTTAGCCCACATTCTCCCTTTTAAATTTCTAGAACAGGACCTTATTCTGGTTAAACCGCAGACTTATATGAATCTTAGCGGCAAAGCAGTAAAAGAAATTATGACTTATTACCATATTATGCCGGAGCAATTATTAGTTATCTATGATGATTTTCATCTACCTTTAGGCAAAATACGTATAAGAAGACATGGAAGCTCCGGGGGACATAACGGAGTAGATTCTATCATAAATTCCATAAAGTCCGAAGAGTTTCCTCGCCTACGAATCGGTATAGGGAATGAGCAGCTGCTAACAAATTTAGACTATACCGATTTCGTAATAACCTCTTTTTTGTCGGAAGAGGAGAGACTGATAGAGACCACTCTAACTTACGCTGTACGGGCAGTAAGGGATATTCTCTTAAAAGGTTTGGAGTTTGCCATGAGAGAATACAATAGTCTGAATTTAACTGAGGAAAGTCTCTAAGGCAGAGCTAGGCAGGTGAATATAATTAGAAAAATTGCTGTATTGACTAGTGGAGGGGATTCTCCGGGAATGAATGCCGCTATCCGGGCGGTAGTGCGCAAGGGAATATACCATAAATTGGGAGTCTTAGGCATACAGAGCGGTTATCAAGGACTGTTGAAAAACCGAATTATTCCCCTTAATTTAAAAACTGTGGGTGGGATTATGCAGCGTGGTGGCACTATGTTGATGACCTCCCGCAGTGAGGAATTTAAAACCGAGTCCGGGATTCGAAAAGCTTCTGCCATTATAAGGGATAATAAAATTGATGCACTTATAGTAATTGGAGGAAATGGTTCCATGGCGGGCGCCCTCCAACTCTATCAACAGGAAGGGATTCCTGTGGCTGGTATACCGGCCAGTATTGATAATGACCTTTATGGCACCGATATGGCTATTGGTGTTGATACCGCTTTAAATACCGTTATTTCTACCATAGACAAGATTAAAGATACCGCCTCCTCGCTGCGCAGGGCTTTCATTATTGAAGTCATGGGAAGAGAATCCGGATATCTGGCCTTAATGGGTGGAATTGCCGGTGGTGCTGAAACAGTAATCGTTCCGGAGTTTCCGGCCAATCTGGAAGAAATTAGCATAAAATTGAAACAGGGTTATGAGAGAGGCAAAACCCACTGTCTGGTAATAGTAACCGAAGGGGCCGGTAATCCCTATGAGATTGGAAAATATTTAGAAGATAAGATTGGTTTTGAGATGAGGGTTACCGTATTGGGGTATGTGCAGAGAGGTGGATTTCCTTCAGCATTTGACCGTATATTAGGAAGTCGCTTAGGTTCAGCAGCAGTAGAGCAATTGCTGCAAAAACAGTATCACCATATGGTTGTTTTAAATGGAGATAAGATCTCAGCTATTCCCATAAAAGAAGTCTTGTCTCACCAAAAACCTCTCCCTGATTCACTGTACCGGTTGGCTGATGTTTTAGCCCGTTAATCCATTTCTCTACAAAAACTGATAATCAAAAGGCAGTACGGTCTTTAGCTATATTTATTCTAATCCTATGATTAATAATAAAGAAAGAATTTTGTTGATAGTAAAAGCCCTTTCTGTTCAGAGTAAATAATATGGAATTAAGTAAATTTTGGGCTCAGGACCCTAATTATAATCAGTTTTTACAGGATTTTGGAATCAAGCAGAAAAAAACTTTCCGAATAAGAGGATTGCAGTCCAGCGCACTCTCTTTTTTTATCTCTTCTTTAGTTTTAAAAGGAGAGATAAAACAGGTGTTACTTTTTTTAACTAGTAGCTTAGAAGAGGCACAACGCAGTTACCAGGATTTACTGACTTTTACCGGCTGGCCGGAAAATAATAGCATCCTGATTTTTCCGGCACCTGAGGTCTTGCCTTATGAAGAACTGCCCTATGATATAGAAATTATAAAACAGAGAATTAAGGTTTTATCTGCCTTATCCCCCATAATATACTCCCGTCAGCAGTATAAAAATAACCTTTCTTATCCCTTAATTATAATCAGTACCTATCGAGCGCTCCTGCCTAAAATCCTTATCGGCGATAAATTTCTGAAAGGACACCTCAAATTAGAGCGGGAAGGGCTATTAAATATTGAAAACTTCCTTAATCATCTTTTAGACCAGGGCTATCAATCCTCGGGAATGATCGAACAATCCGGGCAGTTCAGCCAACGCGGCGGGATTATTGATGTATTTCCCTTTGCCGAGGAAAATCCATTAAGAATAGAGTTAGATGGTGATAGGATTTCCTCTCTCCGGCTTTTCGACCCGGAATCACAACGTTCTATCAGAAAAATCGAAGAAATTGTACTGGTTCCCCGAATTGAACTGACTGCCGAATCTAAAGAAAAAGAGAGAGAAGCAGGCTCTTTTTTTGATTATCTACCTGAGAATACCGATATCATAGTTTCTCAGTATCAGGAAATGGAAAAACATGGCCTGGATTTTGAAAAAGAAATCCGAAAATCCTATTTATCAAAAAAAGAGGAGGACAAAAATGTCTTGCCACCGGATTATTATTACCTCAACTGGTCGGAAATCAGGGGGCTATTTTCTCAAAAACAACGTTTAGTAACTATCGAACCTTGGTTGGCACAAGACAACCTCAGCCCGGAGCAAAGCGGGGAAGAGAACAATCATTTCTATTCCTTTGAGGCAACTGCTGTAGAACATTATTTTGGAAATTTAGATTTATTCCAGAAGGCTCTCCGGAAAAATCATCAGGAAAAACAGAATATTATTATCTTAGCCGGTAACAAAGTCAGAGCTTCACGTCTGGCTGATATCTTAGATGATAGGGGCTTTACCCGGTATCGTTTGCAGGATTTAAAGGAAGCTGACCTTAATCCTGAACAGGTCTGCTTAAGCTATGGGTCGGTTAGTAATGGTTTTTCTATTCCGAAACTAAATCTTTTTCTCATTACCGAGCAGGAAATCTTTGGTAAGCAACGCGAAAAAAGTTATAAACCGAAAAGATTTCAGGGCAAATCCTTTTATGAGTTGGATGAAGTGAGAGTGGGGGATTTTGTAGTACATGTTAATCATGGTATTGGCAGGTATGAGGGCGTCAAATCTCGTATTACCGATGGTATCAGGAGGGAGTATCTTTTAATCAAGTATGCCTCCGATGACGAACTGTATGTACCGGTAGAACAATTATCCTCGGTACATAAGTATATTGGAGCGGGTGGAGGAATTCCAAAATTAAACCGCTTAGGAGGCAGCCTCTGGAAGTCAACCAAAAGGAGGGTACAGGAATCCATTCGGAAAGCAGCTCTGGAGTTATTTGAACTATATAGGAAGAGGAAGAGTATTAAAGGACACACTTTTTCCGCCGATACCGTATGGCAGCAGGAATTAGAAATGGCATTTCCTTTTCAGGAAACACCGGACCAGGAAAAGGCTTTTCAGGATGTGAAAAAGGATATGGAATCATCTTACCCCATGGAACGTCTCATCTGCGGAGATGTTGGTTATGGTAAGACAGAAATTGCCATTCGGGCTGCCTTTAAATCAGTTATGGACAATAAACAGGTAGCGGTATTGGCACCTACCACTATTTTGGTTCAACAGCATTGGGAAAATTTTAGCGAAAGAATGAAGGGATTTCCTATAAGGATTGAGATGCTTTCTCGATTTAAAACTAAAAAAGAACAGGAAAAGATTATTGCAGATTTAAAAAAAGGAAATATCGATATTATTATCGGGACCCATCGTTTAATCCAGCCGGATGTGGTTTTCAAAGACCTGGGTTTGTTAGTGGTGGATGAAGAGCAGCGTTTTGGGGTAATCCATAAAGAGAGAATCAAAAATTTGAAAGAACAGATAGACTCGCTAACTCTCACCGCTACCCCTATTCCCAGAACGCTCTATTTATCTTTAACCGGTATCAGGGAAATGAGTATCATAAATACCCCGCCGGAACTCCGTTTACCCATAGTCACTTTTTTTAAGTCCGAAACAGATGAAGTTATCCGAGAGGCCATCAGGAGAGAATTAGAAAGAGGTGGTCAGGTCTACTATGTCCATAATAGGGTTGAAGATATTGATTCTGTTGCCCAAAAAGTAAAAAGACTGGTGCCGGAAGCCAGAGTTATCACAGCCCATGGTCAGATGGTGGAGGACCAGTTGGAAAAGATCATGATTAGTTTTATAAATCATGAGAGTGATGTTTTAGTCTGCACCACCATTATTGAAATAGGATTGGATATATCCAATGTGAACACCATCATTATTGACCAGGCACATCGTTTTGGCCTATCCCAGCTCTATCAGCTTAGGGGACGTGTGGGCAGAAGCAGCCGGCGTGCCTATGCCTATCTGCTCTATCCTTCTAAAAAAATATTAACGGATAATGCTCGAAAACGGCTGGAAGCAATCCGGGAATTTAGCGATTTAGGCTCAGGATTCCGACTGGCCATGCGTGATTTAGAGATTAGAGGAGCCGGTAATTTACTGGGAAAAGAACAACATGGGTTTGTTACTGAAGTTGGTTTCAATTATTATTGCCAGATGCTGGAGGAGAGTGTCAGCCGGCTTCTGCACCCCGAAACGGCCGGTAACGAATTGCAAGATACCGGACCGGAAATTGACGTAAAGCTCGAAAGCCTCATTCCTGAATACTATATCTCCAGTCCGGAGATTAGGATAAGTTATTATCAGAAGCTCAGCCGGATAAACAGCGAGGAAGAGCTCAATGATATAAAGACAGAGCTCCAAGATATCTATGGTTCATTTCCGAAAGAACTGGAAACCTTACTACAGATCATCTCTTTGAAATTGAAATTAAAAAATCAGGAAGTTTTGGACATTAGGATAACTACGCGCCATCTTTCCCTTAAATTTCCCATCGGTTCATCTCTGTCTGATAAGATTCAAAAAAGTTTAACGATTAACCCTGTTAAGAATGCATTTTTCCGGCAAAAGGGGAGTCAGGGGGAGTTAATATTGACTGCCCCAAGAACCGGCCAGTCAATTCCGGAAAATAGTGCACTTTCCCAAGGACTTTCTTTTTTAGAAAAAATACTATAGGAATAGGAATAAGTATAGAATATCGGAAATATCTACTATAAATGGTATAATCAGAATGACTTAACCATAATAGAGAAAATATTTATAAAAACTTTAAATCTTCGAATTTACTTTATAGATTCTTAACAATTTTGTTAATATAATAAAACAATATGTGGAATTAAAAATTTAGCAATTATGATTTGAAAGAAAAAAATGTTGTGCCGGTACAGTCAAAAGGAGAATATTTTTTCATGCATCGGAAAGAACGGGAGTTATTTTCAGAATTAATCTCTATCGCGACACGATTGAGGGGACCTCAGGGCTGTCTCTGGGATCAAAAACAGACCTTGTCATCTATGGCTCACAATATTACGGAAGAAGCACAGGAGGTAAAAGAGGCCGCAGAGAAGGGTGATTACCTGAATCTGTGCGAGGAGTTGGGAGATTTACTTATGGATATCTTAATTGAAATCGAGATAGCCCGTGAGGCAGGGTTATTTGACTATCAGCAGGTGTTGATGGGAGCTAAAAGCAAGCTAATCCGTCGTCATCCCCATGTTTTTGGCGATATCCGGGTCAATAGTGCTGAGGAGGCACTTTTAGTCTGGCAAAAAATGAAGCAATTGGAAAGAGACGGGCAGAATAAAGAATAAGTTATTTAGCTTAATAGATGAAATTAATCTTGTTTTATCTAAATGGGGAGGAGGGGGTGTTATTTATGAAAACGAGAAGAGTATTAGAAAGGGCAGGAGTAATGTTGAGGGGATTTTGCCTCTACTTGCTGTTGGTGGCATCTCTTCTTTTATTTTTGTCTGGTACAGCTTATCCGGCCGAAAGTTTGAGTTTAAATATTGAAGATTGCATTGAGCTTGCCCTGCAAAATAATTTGAGCTACCAGATTGCTCAAAGTAAAGTGGAAATAAAAGAAGAGCAGGTGCAGGAAGCGGAAGGTGCAAAAAAAATAAATGCTAAATTTCAAGGCGGTTACGTTAGGACCAGTGATGCACCGGACCCGGACAAGATAGTCGCAGGAGACTACAGCTACCTCTATTCTTCCGGTACCGGAGTTCCCTTAATCTCCTTCAATATTTCTAAAATATTGTACAGCGGTGGAAAACTGAAAAACCTGATTGAATTGGCTAAAGCGGAACAGTCCATCGCTTTGAATGAATTGGAGGGAGACAGGCAGGAACTCATCTATAAGGTGACCGAAGCCTACTACCGGGTATTGCAGGCAGAAGGCCTGAAGAGGGTCAGTGCACAAGCCCTAACTCAGATTAAGGCACATCTGGAGAGCTCACGCTCTTTATTGACGGAAGGCATGATTGCCCCTATAGATTTAAATCGTATCAACTCACAGCTATCTAATTTGGAACATAACCTGATTAGGGCTGAGAATGGTTATTTATTAACGGTATACAATTTAAATTCCATCATGGGAATTGACCTTGAAACGTCCCTTAAATTAGAAAATGATTTGGCCTATGAGCCCTGTGATATTTCACTGGAAGAAGCGCTGGAAAGTGCCAGGCAATATCGTCCTGAATTAGAGCAGGTCAGCCAGCAGAAAAAAATCATGAAAAATATGCTAAATATAGCGAAAAGCAATAAAGGGCCGCAAATAATGATGAACATGGATTCAGGATTGGCAGGTTGGAAAGTAGCAATTGCGGGGGAAATACCTATTTTTGATGGCGGAGTGAATAAATCTAAAATAAAGCAGGCAGAGTTAAGTTTAGCCCAGGTTGAGCAGAGTGAAAAACAAGCTCTGCAGCTGATAGAGTTTGAAGTACGTTCCCTCTATCTGAAAATGGTGGAGGCGGAGAAATTAGTAAAAGTTACCGAACAAGGAATCGGGGATTCTGAGGAGAGTTTTCGCATTGCTCAGGTAAAGTATAATGAGGGGATCTCTACTAATATCGAAGTAATAGATGCCCAGAGTGCCTTAATTGAAGCGGAGACCAACCATCTCAATGCCCTATATGATTATAATACCAATAGAGCGGCACTTATCAAAGCCATGGGCTTACTCTAAATTGCCATAGGGACGGTTCTTTTGTTGCACTTTTTCAGCCACAAAAGTACTTTATACTAATTACATTGTAAGTATTTAGCCAATTTTAGAACTATTTTGTGGGCTATGAATACAACTTACCTTGATATGTTAGAGAGGAATGTAAAAGATGAGAATTACCGGACGTAAAGTATTTTATGTTGTTTTAATTACAGTGATAGGATTATTGATTGTGCAGGCCGCTAATCGCATCTCTCAGAAGAGGCAGGAGGTAGTTATTGAGCCTGCAGTTCAATCGGAAAGAATGGTTCCCATACAGGTTACCAGAGTTCAACATGGCGAGATTAAATCGTTTTTGACGGTATCCGGAGTGGTTGAACCAAAAGAAATGGTGCGCGTATTTGCCAAGATAATGGGACAGGTAAAAGAAGTTTCGGTACAGGAAGGCGAACAGGTAGAAAAAGGTGCCATTTTAATGCGTCTGGATGATGAGCAAATCAGGCTTCAGGTTGCTCAAGCAAAGGCCAACTTAGATTCAGCCCATGCCTCTCTGGAAAGAATCAAGGCCGGTGCCCGCCCGCAAGAGGTCAGTCAGGCTGAAGCCGGCGTAAGACAAGCAAAGATAAGTTTAGATAGTGCAGAGGAAAATTATCAAAAAATGCAAAAGCTGTTCACCGAAGGTGCTATCTCGGAGCAGCAGCACGACCAAGCCAAAAACCAGTATGAAATTGCCAAAGCACAGTATCAGAGTGTCTCTGAAAGTTACAAATTGATAACTGAGGGTGCCTCATCGCAAGATATTAAAGCTGTGGAAGCGCAGGTTAGACAGGCGCAATCTGCTTTAGAGCTTGCCCAATCCCAGCTCAACAGCACTATTATAAAAGCTCCTATTAGCGGCAGTGTTACTGCTGTTTCAGTAAAGACCGGAGAATTAGCTTCATCGGCAATGCCGTTACTATCAATAATTGATGTCAGCGAATTATCGGTCAAAACAGGTATATCAGAAAAAGATATTGGCGCAGTTCAATTAGGGCAGGATGCCGAAATATTTATAGATGCCTACCCTCAAAAAAAATTTTCTGGAGAAATAGTCAGCAAAGGAGTGGTAGTTGACCCGGTTACCAAAACCATGGAAATAAAAATAAGGGTTAAAGAGGCAGATATAGATATTCCTCCCGGTGTTTTTGCCCGAGCAAATATTATAATTGAAGATAACCCCGATGCCTTAATCATCCCTTCCTCCGCTCTAACCAGAAAAGCCGATGGACTATATGTTTTTGTACTTGGAGATGATGAGAAAACTGTAAAAAGAAGGGCTATTACCACAGGTATAACTCAGGATAATCAGGTAGAAGTTGTTAATGGTATTACCGGTAATGAGATTATAGTGATATTAGGTAATATTTCTCTAGAAGAGGGTGACCTTGTGAGAGTTGCCAATAGGGAGGTTCTGGAATGAACCTGCCTAAATTTTCTATTAATCGTCCTGTCACTATCTCTATGCTCTTTATCGCTCTGATAGTAATAGGGTTTGTTTCTTATCAAGGTTTGGGCCTGGATCTGCTGCCCGATATGTCTTTCCCCGTATCAGCCATAATGGTCTCTTATCCCGGCGCTGCTCCGGAAGAGATGGAAGCGCTGATTACCATTCCGCTGGAGGAAGTGGTAAGTACTGTCCATCGCGTCGATACCATCAATTCTATTTCCCAAGAAGGAAACACAGTACTGCTCTTATCTTTTCAATGGGGGACCAATATGGATATTGCCATCTTAGAGGTCAGAGAAAAGATAGACCAGGTAAAAAGAATACTGCCGGAAGGAGCCGGCGACCCCAGTGTGATTAAGTTTGACCCTTCTATGATGCCCATCATGGTCTTAGGTATCAATTCGGAGCAATATTCACTGCATGAGCTGGATAGATTTGCCCGCCTTTTACTCAAGCCACGTCTGGAAAGGATAGAGGGTATTGCCAGTGCCTCGGTAAGCGGCGGAGTGGAACGAGAGATACTGGTATCGGTTGATAATGAAAAACTGAGAGCCAACAGCCTGACTCTGGACCAGGTGGTAATGGCTTTAAGGAGTGAGAATATTAACCTGCCGGCCGGTACCTTAAGGGAAGGGAATGTTGATTTTTTAATCAGAACCCTGGGACGTTTTGAGAGCATTGCCGATATTGAAAATGTCATCATATCTACGGTAAAAGGTAATCAAATACCCCTGAAAGAGATTGCCCGGATTTCAGATACCTTTAAAAAACAGCAAACGGTAGCTTATATCAACGGTTACCCCAGTATCTCTTTAACTTTACAAAAGGAATCCGGAACGAATACCGTTATTGTAGCAAATCGGGTGAACAGTGAGCTTAATACCATTAAAAATAAGGGAATTCTGCCTGGTGATACTAAAGCCATTACCGTCTTTGACTCCTCGGATTTTATTAAAAAGGCGATAAAAGAAGTTTCCGATACCCTGCTTATTGGTGCAGTACTGACCATGCTTGTCTTGTATGCCTTTCTTCACAGTATTAAAAGTACCCTTATTATCGGGTTTTCTATTCCCATATCCGTTATTTCTACCTTTACTCTACTCTATTTTGCTAAATTAACTCTCAATATGATGACTCTGGGAGGTTTGGCCTTAGGTATCGGGATACTGGTGGATAATTCCATTGTAGTGTTGGAAAATGTGTTTCGTCATCGAGAACTGGGTAAAGATGCCGCCCTCGCGGCGGAGCTTGGCGCCAATGAGGTAGCGGATGCCATTACCGCTTCCACCTTAACCACTATTGCTGTTTTTCTTCCGGTCGTCTATGTTTCTGGGATTGCCGGTGAATTGTTTAAGACTATGGGTCTGACCATTGCTTTCTCTCTCTTAATGTCTCTGTTTGTTGCGCTAACCTTGGTACCCATGCTTTTTTCCCGTTCCCGAAACAGAAAAATATTATCTCCTTCAAGTGATGCTGCTGACCGGTCCTCATC
Organism: Candidatus Stramentimicrobium fermentans; assembly: GCA_012520575.1. Taxonomy (GTDB): domain Bacteria; phylum Atribacterota; class Phoenicimicrobiia; order Phoenicimicrobiales; family Stramentimicrobiaceae; genus Stramentimicrobium; species Stramentimicrobium fermentans. The sequence continues at coordinate 58,091 of JAAYOB010000023.1, read as the reverse complement.
TCTTACTGCTAAGGAGGCAAATAAGAGAGGTTTCTTTAATGCTGTCCGTCGGGAATATAGCTATCTTATCGATTGGGCTTTAAGACACAGGGGTATCATGGTCCTTATGGCTATAGCAATATTAGTTCTGTCCTTCACTCTTTTACCCTTAGTGGGAGCTGAATTTTTTCCGGCGATAGACCAGGGCAATTTCAGCATCAATATCTCACTGCCGGTGGGTACTAATTTTGAGGTGACCAGAGAAATTGCCCGGGAAATCGAAAAGGTGGTCCATAGTGTTCCTGAGATCGAAAATGTTTTTACCACGGTTGGCAGTGGAAGCAGTATGGACATTGGGGGATCCGGCGGTAATAACGCAGCTATAATGGCTACTCTGATAGAAAAAGGTGAAAGAGAAAGGGATAGTTCGGATATCATTGCCGAACTGCGCGATAGGATAGGGGAATATCCCGATACCCAGATTCGTTTTAGCGAACAGAATCTCTCTCTTACCTCAGGCGCTGCTCTCACCATTAATATCAGTGGTGATTCACTGGGAGAATTAGATTTTATTGCCAATACCATAATGTCTCTTCTATCAGAGGTGGAGGGAATTTATGATTTACAGAGCAGTGTAGAAGAGGTACGGCCCGAACTGCATATTGCCATTGACCGGGAAAAAGTGAATTTATATGGTTTGAGCGCCGGTCAGGTAGCCTCTAATGTGCATGATGCCCTCTTGGGCAAAGTAGCCGGCTACTTCCAGGAAGGTGGAGAGCGCTATAATATAACCGTAAAACTCGAGAAGAGCGGGTATGGTGAACTGCAGGAGTTAGAAAATATGATGATTAGCTCTAACTATGGTTTACAGGTTCCCCTGAAAGAGATTGCCCGGGTAGAGGTAGGGATAGGTCCTCAGGGAATCAATCGGGAAAACCAACAGAGACAGGTTCAAGTAACCGGTAATGTTAGCGGCAGATTCTTGGGCAGTGTCATTCAAGAAGCCCGGCAAAAATTGAATTCTTTAGTTTTGCCGGAAGGCTATCATTATGCCTTTGCCGGTGAACAAGAGGAGATGAACAAGTCTTTTCGAGAACTTTTCTTTGCCTTGATTCTATCTATACTGTTAGTATATATGATTATAGCCGCACAATTTGAATCATTGCTTTTCCCATTTGCGGTTATTTTTTCTATTCCCTTTTCTTTTATCGGGGTAATTATAGCTTTAATGCTATCCGGAATAAGTTTAAATGTACTTTCTCTCATTGGCTTAATCATACTGGCGGGTGTCGTAGTAAACAATGCTATAGTTTTGATTGATTATATTAATCAATTGCGGAAAAGCGGCTTGGGGCGCAATGAAGCAGTGATTGAAGCAGGGGAGACCCGTTTGAGACCAATTTTAATGACCACCCTTACCACCGTACTGGCTTTAGTTCCTATGGCTATTGGTTTAGGAGAAGGCGCTGAAATGAGAGCGCCGTTGGCTGTTACTATTATAGGAGGGCTAACCTCCTCCACCTTTCTTACCTTGGTCTTTATACCGATTCTCTATACTTATCTGGATGATTTAGCCCGAAAAATGAATATACAGTTTTAATTTAACTGAAATAAAAAGTGTATTCAGATTAGATAAAGCAGTTGACAAGAATAAAAATTTAATTGTTCTGGGGGTCTCGAAACCATCATTTTTTATTTTCTATCACTACAGTTATCACTGTTTATGATAATTCTTGCTGTAGATAATTAATGATAATTGTAGTACCATTTATTTTATACTTTCGATAATTTGATTTAAAAGAGCGATAAGCTTTATTTTCGAAATATTTTTTGGAAATTAGTTTAGATATTGTCAGATATGTTATATAATGAACAGAGTAAAATAATTCTCTGTAGAGTTAATCAGCTAAGACTGAGCAATCAAGATTGAGAAATAAATATCCAGGAGGTAAGAAAAGTTGGGGCATAAAACTATAAATAAAGGCTTGGTTTTCTTAATCATATCTCTTTTATTGCTTTTCCTGTTTGGGAGTGTAGTTCTCGCACAAAATAATGGTAAAATTACGGCTATTGTAGTGCGTGATAATGAACATATCGATACCAAATTTATTATTTCCCTAATCTCTTCCAATATCGGCGATACTTTTTCTAAAGATAAAATTCAAACTGATATGAAGGCTATCTATGATTCGGGTTATTTTTTAGATGTACAGGTCAAATTAGAGCCCTTCAGAGATGGCTATAGAGTTGTTTTTTCGGTCAAGGAAAATACCTTAGTGAAAGATATTGTTATCGAAGGCAGTACTGTTTTAGAAGCACAAGAAATTAAAAATGCTATGGTTTTAGACAAAGGACAAGTATTTTCACAGATGATATTACAGAATGATCTGGATAGAATTTCTCAACTCTACAGAGAAAAAGGACTTATTTTAGCTCAATTAGAGGATATTGATTATAATCAGGACACCGGGGTACTACTCATTAAAATTGTAGAAGGAAAAATTGAAGAAATAAAGATTACCGGAAACGAAAAAACAGTAGATCGGGTAATCAGGAGACACGTTAAAGTTGAGCCGGGTCAGCTGTTTGATTTTAATGAGGTACGGAAATCTCTGCAAGATGTTTATAATCTCGGTTTTTTTGATGACGTGTCTATGAAATTAGAGCCGGGCAGTGCCGAGAATATGATTGTATTGGTCATTGAAGTGAGGGAAAAAAGCACCGGTCTGCTGGGCGGCGGTGGCGGCTATAGTACCGGCGAAGGGTTATTTGCCTATGCCAGTGTTAAAGAGGCAAATCTCTTTGGACAGGGGCAGAGCATTGAAGCAAAGCTGGAAGTGGGCGGAAGAACCACCTATAGCCTGTCCTTTTATGATCCATGGCTGGGAAATGCCTCTTCTCCTACTTTCTTCGGTTTAGATGTTTACGACACTTTCCTGGAAGTAAATAAACAAATCGACGGCATTGATTCAAAATATGAGATGGAAAGAATGGGCGGCAAACTTACCTTCGGACAAGAATTTAAGGAACATTTTAAAGTAGGTATAGAACTGAAGAGCGAAGAGGCTTCTTATGAATTAATATCCGGAAAACTGCCTGATAACCTCCAGGCAGGGCTAACCAATAGCTTAAAACCATTCTTGATCTATGATACTCGTGATGACCGGTTTAACCCTACAGAAGGATGGTTTGGTACCGTTTCAGTTTTAAGTGCAGGCGGAGTATTAGGTGGAGATTATAATTTTCGTAAATATGATCTCGATCTACGCACCTACTTTTCTACCGGTCCCATTAGGGAAGGCTACAAAAGAGATACTACCATATCAAGCGCTATCAATGAGGGCGTACTTGCTATGAGAATGATGGTCGGCTATGGAGATACTTCACTTCCTTCTTTCGCTAAATACGAAATTGGCGGACTGGGTACCATTAGAGGCTATGAATACAAGGAATTTGTAGGGGATGTGTCTCTTGTTTTTAATGTGGAGTATCGTTTCCCCGTGGCAGACAATCTGCAAGCTGTACTATTTGCGGACCTTGGTTATGCCTGGGACCACGGTATACCCATCACTATCGGTGATTTAAAATTCGGTAAGGGAGTGGGAATACGTTTTGATACTTTCTTAGGACCAATCAGTATCGATTATGGTTTTGGAGAAGGTGATGAGGAGGGTAAGGCGTATTTCAGCATTGGCCATACTTTTTAAATAAAATTTGAAACCGGATTTATTTGTACCATTATTAAACTAAATTTAATTAAAAATAATAACTATATGTTTTTAGATACAAATGAAGGAGGAAGGTAACGAATGGCTTTTCACGAGAAGGCAAGAACTATGAGCAAGGGCAGAATATTATTATCTTTAGCACTGATTATACTATTAGTTTCTATTTTTTCCATAGGTGTATTGGCTCAGAAAATCGGTTATATCAATCTGACTCAAGTTATCGCCAGTCACCCTAATTCTGAAAAAATTATTGAGCTCGAAAAAGAGCTGATGACAGAATTACAGACCAGACAGGCTAAGCTCAATCAGGAGGGGAAGGGATTGGAAGAACTGGAGTTGAAAAAGCTGGAAGAAGAGTTTAATAAGGAATGGGACCCGGTTAAGCAAAAAATAATAGCACAAAGGCAGGCTTTGCAAGCCGAGAGAAATTCAGATGTATTGAAAGCCATCAGTGTTGTTGGAGAAGAAAAACAATATCAGTTAATTATCAATAGAGAAGTTCCGGTTTTTACCGGTAGCGAAATAAATGAATATCCTGTCGTTCTATATGGTGGAGATAATTTGACTCAGGATGTAATTGCGGTACTGGGGAAAATTATTAGCGGGAAATAATTCATACTTTGTTTTTATGAACAATTAAGACACATTGTTTATTGTTCATAAAACTTACAGGAGATGTTTTTGGGAAAAATATGGACCGAACAACTGGTTAAAGTTTATCGTAAACGCAGAGTTGTTGATGAGGTAAATATTGAGATTAATAAAGGAGAGGTAGTTGGTTTGCTGGGCTCTAACGGGGCCGGTAAAACAACTACCTTTTATATGATAGTAGGGCTAATCAGGCCGGATAAAGGAAAAGTTTTTTTTGAAGGGAAAGATATAACCCATACCCCTATGTTCAAACGAGCTAGAATGGGGTTAGGATATCTGGCTCAGGAACCCTCTATTTTCCGAAAATTGTCTGTGGATGAGAATATCCTGTTAATACTGGAAGCTCTGGGCATTGATAAGACGGAGAGAGAAAAAACTTGCCAAAAAATGTTAAAAGAACTGGAAATCGAACATCTGGCTGATTACAAGGGATATATGCTCTCAGGCGGTGAGCGGAGAAGGGTAGAGATAGCTCGCACTTTAGCCGGTTCACCCTCTTTTATCTTATTAGATGAGCCTTTTACCGGAGTAGACCCTATCGCGGTCTATGATATTCAGGAGATTATTGAATTTTTGAAAGAAAAAGGTCTGGGTATTTTAATTACCGACCATAATGTTCGAGAGACCATGAAGATTACCGACCGCACCTATATAATGCATGATGGGAAAATATTAGCTTCGGGAAAACCTTCAGAGGTTGCCGATTTAGAAATAACCAGAAAATATTATCTCGGTGAACGGTTTTCATTATGAAGATAAAGAAGTTTTCGGTTCATGGTTTATAATTTTCAGTAGGAATTTCCTTTTTTGTCCTTGCGAAGGAGTGTAGCGGCTGCGGCAATCTCATGCCTGCTCTTTAGCCCGAATTCTTTATTTTTTGTTTTTGACTGAAAAATCGATAACCTTATTATTATATTTGAGGGTTTTTAGGGGACACCTCCCCCGCAATATTATGTATAGCATAGTCCTAATCTTAACCTTAATAATAATCAGCGGATTAATTGCCTATATCGGGGATTTAACCGGTTTCCGTGTCGGCAAGAAAAAAATAACTATATTCGGTTTACGTCCCCGGCGTACCGCTATTCTTATTGCTATTTTAACCGGTATTATTATTTCCATTCTCACAATAACCATCTTGTCTATTCTTTCCAAAGATGTCCGTACTGCCTTGTTCGGTATGGAAGAGTTGCGCCGGAGACAGAGTGAATTAACAGAGGAAATCAATATCAGAAATACCCTGCTGGCAGAAACACGTCACAAATTAGAAGAAAAGACCCTGGAATTAGAAGAATCAGAAAAACAATATCTAAAGCTAAATAGTCAGATTGAATCACAGACTGCTCAATTAGAATCCCTGAGGGAGATAGGGCAGGAACTGATCATTGAGAGAGATAATTTACAAGAAGAAATAGTCGAATTACAGGAAGCGATAAAAGTTTTATACTCCGGAATTAGCTGGCTGAGGAGCGGAGACATCATTATAGACCAGGGCGAAGAAATCGCCATGACTATTATCAAAGCTGAAACCGCAAAGAAAGAGGTAGAGCAAAGCCTCTTTAGTCTGCTTAGCCAGGCTACTGCAAAGGTAATTGAATTGGGTGCAGCACCCGATGAGAACAGTGGACAAGTGCTGATTATCTCTAAAAAAGAATTTGATGATACTATGCAAAATATTTCTCAAAGTAAAGAAGAATTGATTGTCCGCTTGATTGCCGCTATGAATGTTATTGAAGGAGAAGCAGTTATCGCTAATTTTTCTCTGTTGGAAAATAAACTGGTCTTTCATAAAAATGAGGTTCTTCTAGTAGAAGAGATACCGGTAACAAAAGACCCTAAAGAAGCTGAAAATAGATTATTTGCTCTCTTGCGTAAGGTTAATTTAAAAGCCGTACAAGAAGGCATTATCCCCGAACCACGTACCAGTCTGGTTGGCACTATTTCGGCTGTTAATCTTTTTGAAATGGTTCAGGATGTGGTGCAAAGCGATATTGCCATACAAGTAAAAGTAACAGCGTTCAATGATACCTGGACAACCGGACCTCTTAAGGTTATAATGGAAGTATCTAATCAATTAACTGATTAGCTAATCGGCTAACTATAATAATTTTTAGATAAAAAAGCTTGACATTGGCATTCTTACCATTCTATAATAGTAAAAAAGTTCTTTCTAAATTTAAATCTACCCCCCAAATTTGAATATTACATACCTTAGTTTTAAGTACGTAATATTATTACCCTAAATTATACTGACTAAAGATTTGTGTCATTTCAACTTATAGATAAAACGGGAAGGAAGGAGGTGAAGAAGAATTGGTGCCTGTTTTATTTATTCAGAAATGGTGCAAACACCCAACTTAATTCTTTCAGAAAAACATCTTGATGAGGAAACGAAGGATACTCAGCTAATTATTGTTTGGAAAGAGAATTAAGCTGGAAATATAAAAAAATACCAAGGAGAAAAATATGAAGAAATTAGCATTAGTAGTATTACTCGTATTTGCTCTGGCCATTCCAGCTTTAGCTAATCCTTTTGTAGATGTGCCACTAACTCACTGGGCATATGATGCAGTTCAGGTACTTGCCGCAAAAGGCGTGATTATTGGTTACCCGGATGGTACTTACGGCGGACAGAGAACATTAACCCGTTACGAATTTGCCGAAGCCGTAGCCAGATTATTGGCTTATGTTGAACAGTATGGTGCTCTGGCAGAAGATGTTGAAATCCTGTCCAAGCTAGCTGTGGAATTTGCTGATGAGCTTGCCAACCTGGGAGTTACTGTAGCTGACTTAGAAGCAGCAGTAGGCAAAAACAGTGAAGCTATTGCAGCCTTACAGGCAGTCGTTGATAAACATGAGAGATTCTTTGAACCGGTCAAAATCACAGGAACCTGGAAAGCTGACTATAGCAAGGATGTTTATGATATGTCCGGCGATCCGCTCGCCCCGGCAACTTTAACAGACCGTGTTGACCTCAAATTTGCCGCTGAGATTAACCCGGAAACAACTGCCGATATTACCTTTAGAGTTAGCAATGTACTCAATGGTCCGGTAACTATTACTCCTCGCAAATATAACTTAAAATACTCCGGCGATTGGGATTTGCTGGTCTCTTCTGATGTAGCTCCGGCTACCATTGGATTAGGCTTATTCTATGACTTTGATGAAAATGAAAAATTCCCGGGCTTCTGGGCACAGTGGCAGTGGGATACAGAAGAAGATCTCGGCACTTGGACATTGTTTAGCCGGGTAGAAGATTTCTACTACCTGAATGTCGCCTTTGATTTAGGGGATGAAGACGATATACCTGTTGGCATAACAGCCGGTTACGATCTTATTAACAATGTAGTATTCGGCGGTGGCAATGTGGGATTCGTTGCAGGTGATGATGATTCTATAAAAGTTGACGTAGAAGCCGGTGTAGTAAGTGATTTCGTTAACGTTGCTTTTGGAGCAGCTGGTAAATTAGGTGTCGACCTCGGCGATGATAAAGATATAGCTTTAACTGTTGAAGGTTGGTATACCCAGCCCGGATTTGTTCTTGATAACAGCGGTTACGATCCTGACGAGATTGGCGTAAAAGCATCATTAGCCTTTATGCTAACCGATGAAGATGATGACCTCCAGATTAAACTTACTCCAAGCTGGAAATACGTAATGGATTCCGCTTTCGCCGTTCCGAAGGCTAATACCGGTGGCTTACGCTTAGATTTCACTAATATTAATGAAGATAACCCGGACGAAAAAGCCTATATCAAGGGTGAATACAGATTACTTACCGGCGACATCTACTTAGAAGGTGAATACTTGAATCTTACTTTCGGTGATGACAATGAATTTGTGGTTAATGCACACGCTGATTATCTCTTTGCAGCATTACCGGCATACAGAGTTGTGGGCAATGTTACCTATAAATTCCCGGATGATCCAATGCAGTTAATCGTTGAAGGCCGCGTTAATTCTGCATTCGTTCCTTTCTACAGTGCAGAAGCTCAGCTCAAATATAACGTAGCTGAGAATACCACCTTAAAGGTCGGTGTTGAAATGAACGATTGGGAAGCTGACATAGCTGATTGGTCAGATAAGGATGATTGGGTAATTAATAACGACGTTACCAAGATCTATGCTGGTATCGAAGTCAAATTCTGATCATTGCTGATTATTTTATCTTGAACGAAAAGCCTCCGGAATTTTCCGGAGGCTTTTTTAATCCCCAACCATTCCCCTGTGACTATCTTTACTTCCGCCTCTGCGAGAGAGCTCTATTGCCGCGATCAGCCCTCGTGTCAACCTCACTCTCTTATTCCCACATCTTTTCTCCAGATAATAATTTTTATTACTACTTGTCATAATATTATAAACTAAGCTATAATTATATAGACAATATTTAGTAAAAGAGTTATGATTTATCATGGCTTATAAGTACTTGGTCATTAGTTCTTAGTTAATTTTTTAGAATATTATTATTTAGATTTATTATCAAATTGAGGTGAGAGGACACTATGTTTACTAAAAAAAGAATATCAATATTTTTTGCCATTGTTTTTATTTTTTCCATTATTCTGCCCCAGATTGCTTTGGCACAGGCAACAGCAGAAATCCCGATTATAGAAGACCTGACACAGATCGAGATACTAATCTATGGTGAACCCCGGGACGATTCACTCCTTAACAGAGTGGAATTACTGGAAAAAGATCTGGTAGGTAGAACTCTTCCGGGAATAATTACAGACAGAGTAAAGCAGTTGAAAGATTTCGTCATTACCGGTACTCCCGAAGAGCCTTCTTTGTCCTTTAAAATAAATTCCACTCAACGGGTTTTGCAAGACAGGATTACCGAAGATCCCCTATTACCTAAAATAGAAGACTTAGAATTAACAATATTTGGGGAGCTGTCAGAAGAGGTATTAGCTATGAGGGCTGAAAAAATATTCAATGTCTGTTTTCCCGAAGGAAGGCCTGCTAGCAAGGAAATAAATATCCCTGCCGGTACTTTAATCCCGGTAACCTTATTAGATAAAATCAGCTCCAAAAAGAATAAAGGCGGTGATACATTTACCTATCAGGTTGCTGAGGATATAGTATATGCCGGTTCAGTAATTATCCCCAAGGGCACTACTGCCCAAGGCGAGGTAATCAAGGCCAAGAAGGCTTCGGTTTTATTGAAAAGAGGTCAGCTGGAACTTGACTTTAAATCCATTGAAACATTAGGCGGTTCTCATATCAAATTAGATATGGCAGAGCTGACAGAAGATGAGAAGACCCGTTTAGGGGTTGCGGTAGGTGCCGGCATTGCGGGATTGATTATATTAAGCAATCCAATCGGTTTGGCTGTCGGTGCTTTAGTTCCGGGGAAAAATGTAATATTGAAAGAAGGGACTAGGCTTTATCTTGAGGTAGCTGAAGACGCCAAAATCATGTCCCTCGCCCAATAAAACGCTATAATTAAGTAAAAAAAAACGAAGAGACCTCAGTAGTGTCATCATCATTTAACGAGAACTGAGGTCTCTTCGTTATATTTGAATTGTTTTTAATAAGATAAATTATATAATAAAAATACTATTTATGGATGTATTTGACATATATTTCAACAGTATTCAGTCCGGGAACAATTGTTTTAGTTTTCGACCCTTCATAGACAAGATCTATACTTTTAACAGAGAAACTATGAGTTCCAGTCGGTATGTCGTAAAAGGTCTTTTCATTGGTATATCCCCAACTTGTTGGAGCCTCTGGAATTTCACCTAAAAAAGCACCATCCATATATACTTCATACGCTTTATAATCATTATTGATCACTATTTTAACAGTTCCCGTTGTAGTCGTACCATCATCAATAACAATCCATAAACACCCTGATAAACTCAATCCCATTATTGTTAGTACAGCAACAATCAAAAATAGCTTTACCAGCGGCATTCTTTTCATCGTTATCTTGCCTCCTTCTTTTTTTAAAATAATTCCACAAATTTATTTCAAGAGCATGTTCAATCTCAATTATATCTTAATTATTGTAAATATACAATTGAAACACTAAGCTAAGACTATTTATCTCCCAATTCTATATTTAATCAATCAATTAACAAATTAGCTAGTCATGCTTTAAAATTACCAAAAAGAGAAATAATATTCAAATATAATAAATGGGGAATTGATTGGATAAACCTGGACATTCTGGTGGAATCCAAAAAAAGCAGTCCATTGGGTAATAAACTGGTAGGCTTCCTGTAATGTAATTTGGGCATTTTGATTCATATCAGCTGGAGTATTATAGGGTAAACTGCATCCCATATATAAAGCTTGTGTAAAAACACTATAGGGGGGGTCGCCATAAAGTGGGTGTACCTCATAACTTGATTGGTACCAATGGCTGGAAGTGAGCACCTGATATTTACTGGAAGTAAGCAAATCTTTAGCTATGAACCCCTCACTAAAGGAAAATGTGCTTAAAATATTTTCGTTAAAATTAGATAAATATTCTTCTTCCGAAATAAAATATGTCTCATTATTTCTATTACCTCTGCCTGTTAAGCTCTTGCCGATAAATCCACCGGAATGGCAGGAATTAATAAATACCACTTTAGTTCCCGGAATAGCGCTTAAAGCAGATTCCAATTCATTGACACTGATAGCGGTAGAGATATTTCCGTTGAAATCAGCCGGGCAGAGATAGGAGGTTCGGTTATACAGGGTACCATGTCCACTGAAATAGAAATACGATACATCATTTTCCTTTGCTCCGGAAAAAGTACTCTGGATTTTATTGAATATGCTTGCCTTAGTTGCCTGTCGGTCGGTCAATTTATCAATTTTGTGAAAAGTAATACAAGTGGGGCTGAAACAGCAATCCCAATACATCCTGCTCATCTTATTAACATCGTAAGGCGGGGACAATAAATCTCCGTCCGGACCATAATTAATGTAGTCTCCGATTCCGATGGATAACGCACGGTAAGTTGATATAGTATTCGGAGGAGTAGGGTATGGCACACAGGAAGTGAACAGCAAAGGCAGTGTCAAAAAGAAAAGATAGAAAAGGATAAATTTGTATTTTATCGTTTTCTCAAAAAAAAGTCTTAGCATTTTTAACATAACAACTAATTTCCTTAATCTTAAAATATAACACTATTTTATATAATCACAATAATTGCAGATTCTTTTAAATCTTAAAAAAAAGAGGGACACTTAATAATACCATTTAATAAATCTCTTCCTATCTTAAATCTTGAGAAGTCAACAAAAAAAGAACAAGAAATTTATTAATCTCTCTTTTTGTTCTTAGTTTTATTCACCTCCTAAGATTTTAAATAAACGATAGGGAAGTTAATATTGTGACAAATTACATTTTTATTACTAAAGTACCCTTATCTTATATTAAATTATCATTTTTGTCTAAACAGTGAACAAAATTTTTTTGCTAATTTGCAAAGACATATAACACCTTAAGCAATATGAGCAAGTACAGATATTTCCTCCGTTATAGCCACCGGTAATAGTTTGCCATTTTTCTCCATATCGCCCTATGAAAGAGGCGTAAAAGCTTCAAAGTGATGATATCCGGTTTTTTTACCTTTCTTAGCATTCTACTGAATTCATTTTGAGTATCCCTATAATTATATAATAATTTATAGGAAATATACAATTGAAACACTGCCTTTTGTACCATAAATTGTCTGATTGGTTGACTATTCAATCCCTTCTCTCGCACTTTAACTTTAACTACCTTCCTTCATTACAAATTTCCGACGAAATTTCTTTCTGTTTCTCATTATTTCTGCCGCAACCTTAAACCAAACAAAACCGATAATTTTTTGCGCTCTTTTTACCCGCTTTATGTTACAATATATTTTGAGATCAAATTGTACCAGATATGGCTAAATATAAGGGTCGGGCTTGGCATTTGATATTACAAAATCAATGTCCAATGACAAGACCCGGTTTCCATAACCATTGTGTATTGTATAATAGATAGCGTAATACGGAGTCCCGAATATAATGGACAATAAAAAAATATATTTTTTAATATTAATCGTTTTTATCATTAGCGGATATCTGATATACCATTATTACTACAAACTACCGGATGATGATAATAAACTTTCTCCTGAGGAGGCTATGGAACAGGTGGTGGATGATATTATAATTCATGAACCGCCGGTACGTATTGACCAGGGGCAAGTTCTGGGTATTAAAGATGAAAAGAAAGAGTGGATGATCGAAGCGGATAGTATCTCTATTGCCCAAGACCGGGAAAATACACTATTTGAAAATATTAGAGAGATGATAATTTTTAAAGAAGAAGAACCAAGCCTGACCATTTCAGCTCAGAAATGTATCGCTAATATGTACACCAAAGATATGGAATTAAGCGGCGGCGTGGTCATAACTAAAGAAAATGGTGATTATCTGAAGGGCGAAAGGGTTTTCTGGCATTCTGATGATGAAAGATTGTCCAGCAGTGAACAAGTAGAATTACAGGTTGATGATAACCATATAATAGCCGGCGGCTTTTCTGCTAACAAAGAGATGACCCGATTAGAATTATTCGATGGTGCCAGAGTTACCATGAAACTCTGATTATTGAGACCTGAACCCAATAGAACAAAAGAAAGGAACAGGAATAATATGAAAACGAAAAAGGTTTTGTTAGGTTTTATGATTATTTTCTTGATAAGCTTAACCACTATGTTGCTCTTTGCTCAGGAGCAGGCAGAGGTTGATAAAGGGAAAGATACCGGGATAGCCGAACCGGAAGTGTCTCGGGAAAAAGAAGAAAAAGGCGAATCAATCGTAGAATTAACCTCTGATCAGGTTAGCTATGATAAAGAAAACGATTCGATGGTTTTTAGCGGTAATGTGGTAATCATTCAGGAAGATGCTACCCTTACTGCAGATTTAGCGTCCTTCAATGTCGGTACTAAAATCGGGCAGATATCGGGAAATGTAAAGCTGGTCAAAGAGGATATCACCATTACCGGTGAGAAGCTGGAGGCATTCTTAAACGACAAAAAATATATCTTTGAAAACCAGGTGGAATTAGTGCAGGAAAGAGAGGATAGCAAGGGAGAGCCGGACAATATAACCTGGAAATGCCGGAAATTGGAGATTTTTACCGGAACAAAAAATATGACTGCTACCGGGGAGGTGCTCATCACAAAAAAAGATTACACTATTACTGCACTGGAAGCCATTTACGATGATGCAGAGGATATGATTTCTCTGACCGGTGGGGTTAAGATCGAAGAGCTCGCTAATGACCGAAAAATATCCGGTGAAAAAGCCGTCTTTCATATCGGAGATGATAAGCTGGATGTAACCGGCGGTGTCAGAAGTACTATGATTTTGGATTAAAACAGGGAGATATATAGAAAATGCTCTTTAACCATATAAATAATAAGAATAAAAAAGCAGTTAAAACATTTAAAAAAACAATGTTTTTAAAAGATTTAATGCTGATATTATTTCTGATAACGGCACTCCTGATTAGCGGTTGTGCCCGCTGGCCCGATGATGATGACGGAGGAGGGGACGGTGAAAAACAAAAACTCTTGCTTATCAGAGTGGATATAAATGAAACCGGGAAAATTAACACCGAGCTGGGGAAATATTACATTGTTTTGGACATCGGAGAGGATGCCACGCAACCACCATCTCGGGATATAGAGGAATGGGAAAAAGGCTATCATTATATCAGATTGGATAAGTTTGGATTCTGTATGGGAGAATGGGGTAAATTCTGCCAGTATACCAGTGTTGGCAATAGATTTGAAGGATATTTTCAAATAAATCTCGATTTAAAATCCTTAGGCGACCCCAAAAAAATTTATATGAATGTTATTACTACTGATAACAATGATAAAACCTATGATTCTGTCGATAATCCCGCCGATTTAACAATTGGTGATACCGGTTTGGAAAGCTATAGCAGAATAGGGCAAGGTTCCGGAAGTTCAATTGGGGGACCTGACTTTGCCATAAACAAGGTTACCGTAAATCTCTACACAAAATCCTAATAGAACAGAAAGATTAATAGAATAAAGAATAGCAAAACTAAACTTAGCCGCCGATGGTGATGGATTCGGTGGGGAATGCTTTAATGCTGAAATCAACCCAGATGGATTTGCTCGATTGTCGGTAATTGATACTGACTTCCCGGCAATGCAGGTCTCTTACCACACTAATTACGCTGTTCTTGATATCAAATTTGTTAAAATAGAGCGAGCCGCTGTAATTCACCTTCCATTCATCGCTTAACTTTAAAGTTATTTTGGTATCTATTCGGTCACTCCACTTCATTTTATTTAAGTCATAATAGGTGCTTAAACTCACACTATGCTCATCCTTTGGATTCCATTGCAATTTGGCGCCTAAGCTGCCAAAAGATTCAGAGACAAAGTTATAATTGGTAGAAAGATTAATCTGCAAATCATTTCCGGGTTTTAATGTTATGCTAGCACTGGCCGATTCACTCAAAGGACTTAAGGTATCAAAATTAAAAGGAGTTGGTCCCTCAGACATATAATAACTATAAGAAAAATTGCCATAAAATTTTGGTTGGTAGCCGATCTTCAAGTCTAACTTACCGCCCAGCATGTAGCGCGCTTCACCTGTTAAATAAAAATCTTGTCGGTAAAGTCCGGAGGCATTCAAGCTTATATTGTCATTGATTTTGAATGGTCTGTTCACATTGATAATATATTCTCCCCGCACATTTTCCTGATCCGTAGCGCTCTCGTAAAATCGTCCCACTGAGGCATTTATACTATAGTTAATGCCCGTATTCCATAACTTAGCGCTGCTTTTGTTAAAGACCAATTCCGGTATTCTATCCAGAGTACCCGGTGCAGGTGTTCCGGCAGGTCTTGTTCCTACACTTAAATCGAATAGTTTTTCAGTGATTAGCCGTAGGGTATAACCCTCACCGTTATATGTCAATTGCCATTCCGGACGGAGCAAGTGGTCTATGGGCTGGTCTGTGGCATCTTGTGAAGAATAGAGCAGGGTCAGGTTGGACTTTAAATCATCGGTAATTGTATGGTCATAGACCATCTTAATATTCCCCTTGCCGGCTATATTATCCTTTTTGACATTAAAATTATATTTTCCGGCAAGAGTTAAGAGCGAATCTTCCCATTTTTTGTAAAGGTAAAAATCAGGTTTTAAAGTATGGTCGGAACTCGCCAGTGAGCCGGCATTAATAGTACCTGTATAGTCCAAATTTGCCTTCAATCTTAAATCATTTTCAAAATTCTGCCAGTAATTAACATTGGCATCGAGGTCATAAATTGAAGTCCCTTTTCTTTTTAAGCCATAGAAATAGAGGATTAACTCACCGTCATCTACCTTTTTTTCACCCAACTCAAAGGTATGTTCAATGCCTGCCCCGATACCCTTTTTTTGCATTAAGTCCACGTAAATACTGCCATAAGATGATTCATCCTCTACATAGTTAATCTGATTCTTAAAAAACCACCCTTCACTGCTGCTCTGTCCGATATCCGGAATATAAGGCAGCTGATTTTTACCTCTCAGAAAGATTAGAAAAGAGGGCAAGGTAAACATCTTTCGGTCTCCTTCATACCAGGAAACCTTTTTAGCCACAATCTTATCATCAATGTAGATAGTAATCTGTTCTGCCTCAATATGCCAATGAGGTTCTTCTAAATCACAGGTAGTGAAAAATCCGCTGTTAATCTCAACAGTATCCGGAAAATTTTCTAATTTTCCGCCCTTGTAATAGACCAATCCTCTGACATTTTCACCGCCTGTTTCCCCGGCAAAACCTTCCATAATAATCTTATCGTTCTTCCAGTTATAGTTTAAACTCTGGCAGGTGTAGCTTTCTTCTTCGACAATGAAAGTTACCTCATCTTTAGCGATTAATTCATTTTTATCGAGAGTAATCTGCAGATAATTTGCAGTAAGACTAATATCTTCGTAATTGAGCTTTACATTATCCTGAGCGACAATTACATCTTCCCCCTCAATTGTTTGATAGCTGATCCAGCCGGCATCGATGCTTAATTTTCCTTCTACATATTCTTCCCCTTCATCCTCAGGCACAACCCCTTCAGCGGCTTCCTGAAATCCAAACAGCCCGCCGGTAATAGATTCCGCAATAGCTCTGTTATCTGAGCCATAACCGATAATCTTTAATTGCCATTGATACCGGTGCTTTTTTTCTAAAACCGCCTTAGCTTCTTCTTTATTAAACATAATAGCTTCGCTATTTATATCATCAATGGCAACTCGCCAGATCTCCTTATCCTCTGTCAAATCGTGTACTATAAATTCTCCGTCGGCTGAAAAGATTACATCTTTAAAAGGAAAAGAGGTTATGGCAATAGGCTGCCATTTAAATTCCGGCTCTTCTTCCTCTATAATTTCATTATTAACCGGATAGAGGGCGGTGCAGGAGGGTAGCCAGAAATCGACCTCCACCTGTTGAGTTCTGCCCACCAACTCGTTGGAGCTGTATCCTTCTACATAGTAACTGTAGATGTTTCGGTCCAGAATATCCTCATCAATCCACCAAAATTGAAATCCTTCATCTTCATAGTCTGCCCTTACTTCTACAAAGTCCATCCGGTTGGTACTTTTAAATACTTTGTACTCATCAGCTGTCTCTAATTCAAAAGAAGCCCAGAGCAAACGGACTTCATGTTCGGTGAATCCTTGCCGGAATCGGGTAATGGCAAAAGCTTTTATCTGTTCATCAAATAAGAGGTCTGTTTGAGCATGGGCAGGAATGGCAGAAAGGGAAAGAAGGGTAACTAAAAAAGTGAGAAAACCTATTATGAAAAAATTGAGGCAAGACTTATATTTATAACTGCTTTTCTTGTATTTAGGCGGTAGTTGTTCTATTTTTTTCTTTAACATAAATCTGTTATATTCTGCCTTCTCCGTCATTTCTCCAATATCTATTAATATGTACCAAAAGAAAGAACCGTCTCTACGGCAGCATGGCAATATTATGCTTTTTCTACACGGAGCACCAGGAATAATCCCAGCGCTAAAAATACTATATTAGGTATCCAGGATGCGCTGAATGGGTCAATTATGCCGCCTCGGCCTATGGCACGGCATAGAGAGTAAAATACATAATAGAGGAAAACCAGAATAATACTGATAATCAGACCTGTTGCTTTGGTACTCCTTTTCATCTGCATTCCCAGCGGAACGCCGATAAGTGCAAAAATAAATCCTGATAAGGGGAAAGAATATTTGACATGGTAATCTACTTCAAAATTGGTGGTGTCCACCCCCGCATCTTTCAGTATCTGTATCTGCTGCCGCAGTTCCTTGGTGCTCATCTCCTGCGGGGAACGCTGATTCTTAAAGAAATCCTGCAGTTCATCCTTCACTTCTATTTTCATTTCCTGAAACGCCATCTCATAGGTAATTTTGCCGTCTTCATTATAATTATACACCGTTCCATTCTTTAATTCCCAGGTATCCACCACCCAGCGTCCTTCAGCTGCGGTAATTACTCTGGGATAACGCTCTCTGGTCATCTCATAAATCATAATCTCACGCATTATCATATTTTCTTCATCCAGTCTATTAATATAAAAATAGCGGTTTTCGGCATCGCGGAAAAAGACATTGCGCTTAATATGGGGCGGTCCCTTTTTCAGTACAATTTCCCGGATGATATTCTGGGAAATATGGTTAGTTTCAGGTACAATGTAGTCATTTGTTACAAATGATAAGATACTGACTAAAATGCCGGCAATCAAAAAAGGTTTCATAATTCTGCGAAAACTGATACCGCCGGTGCGCATAGCGGCAATCTCATTATTGGTAGACATTTGAGCAATGGCCAGTTCACTGGAACCTAACAGGGCTACCGGGAAGGTGACAGCCAAAAAAGCAGGTAGGCGATAGAGCAACAATTCAATGACACTCATAATAGGGGCTTTTTTATTAATCAGTATCTCGGTAAGTTCAAACATAGTCTCTACGATTAGCAGGATAGTCAAAAGCGCCACTATTCCCAGGAAAGTATTCATCACCTGAGACAGAATATAGCGGTCAATGATTTTGATGCCAGGAATCTTCATAAGTTGCTTCCCTTTTAGTATTTTTTGTTGCAGCTATTCATTAAACTTAATGTAATATTTAAAGATTATCCATTAGTATAGCATAAAATATTTTTAGATAAAATTATTTTCTTCCATGCAGGCAGCAGAGTATGAGTTCACCGCAAACTGTTTTCAACAGTTCTCGCGATGACCGGAAAAAAGAAAAGCATTTTTCGTGCCGCATTAGTATTGGTATAAGGAATATGCTTGATAAATGCTTTACACCTTGATAAATTAAAATCACAAGGAGAGGAGTAGAGTTTATGGCAAAAACAATGGTTAATTTTAGAATGGATAAAGATTTAAAAAAAATATGGAAAAGGTCTGTTCAGATTTAGGGCTTTCTCTGACAGCTGCCTTTACTATTTTTGCCAAAAAAGTAGCCCGTGAAAAGCGAATACCTTTTGAGATTTCTGCTAATCCCTTTTATTCTGAAAATAATATTAGGTATTTGGAGCAGGTTATTAAAGATATAAAGGAAGGGCGAGCAAAACTTAGTGAGCATGACTTGGTTGAGGAAGAGTAATGCGATTACTTTACTTTGGGAAGAAAGAGCTGGATTGATTATTGCTACTGGCAGAGCGAAAGCAAATTAGTTTTAAAGCAGCCTCACCCTGTTTCTTCTCACAGCATTTATCTATTTTTGACTTTTTAAGATATAATAATGTATAACATACTTATTGATGAATAAACCGGACCTAAAACTGTCAGGAAATACTATTCGGAAAGTTGGTAATATGCTGTCTGTTTTAATCAGAACAAGAGTATCAAAAGTTCCGACTCATTCCATTCGTTCTATCCGGATTTTCCCCTTAGTGGTACTAATGGGTGTATATATATCTATGGTACTCAGCTGCAGCTCATTATCTATTGATGCCCAAGCTCAGGCACAAGACGATGAATCTTCAGCCCGCGCCCAACGGGGGACCTCATCGGCAATAGCAATAGAAGAAGATAGCAGTCCCACTTGCTTAGAATTGGGTATGGAGCTTTATTTTGAACAAAAATATGATGAAGCAATAGATCAGCTGGAGCAATGTATCTCTGAGGACCCTGATAATCCGGAAATATACTATTACATAGGACAATCCTATTTCCAGCAGGGTCAGCAGGCAGCCCGAAAGAATGATGCCATTAAGGCAACCAGATATTTTCGCCAGGCTTATCCTGTTTCCGATACAGCCATTGAAAAGTATTCCCAGAGAATAGAAGAAAGCCCGGATGAGGACCATACCAATGACTATCTGCGGCTCGCCTATATCTATCAGATACGCAGTCTGATACCCGGAATTGACGAATATCAAAAAGCACTTGCTATCTATGAACAATTATTAACGGAAAAACCCTATCTGACCTATACTCATTATCAGATGGGCTGGATATATTTTCAGAAGAAAGACTATCAAAGTGCCATAGACTCCTTCCTGACTTATCTCAAACGGGGACGCAGGAGTGCTTTTGCTTACTATCATTTAGGGCTTTCTTATGCTAAAATAGGGGAAAAGGAAAAAGCCGAACATTATTTTCAGCTTATCCTGAACGAATTTCCGGATTCTGAAATGGCACAATTAGCTCGAAAAGAATTGAAAAAGTATTAAAGCAGAACCAGTTATTCTGGTATAATGCGCTTATTGAGTTAAAATACCATGTTGTGATAATATTAAGAGATGAAATCATATTGCCCCTATGAAGTTCGCCTGAAAAAAATCGGTTTCCATTACCGGCTTTGTAGATATGATATTTTGTTTCATTAATATTCAGAAATAGATTGGAATCGGGATGGGGTATATAAGACCTTAAAAATATTGTTCAGCTTTGTCAATTCATAGATTATATAGGCAAATGATTATCCCGGAAAAACTAAATACAAAAATATAATATAATAATTGCTTAGTTGTGTAGTTATGCTTATCCCGGAGAAGTATAAATAAAAGGAGAACAGTATTGATTCCTTCATACAATAGAAAAGGTAGAAAAGATCAACAGATAAAAACAAAAATAAAAACAAAAAGTTACAAAGCAAAGTTATCAAGATTAGTTTCAGCAGTCCCTTTTTCATTACGGCCCTTACCGGTACTCTCACCACTGTTATTACTCATCCTTCTATCCCTCACTTTAAGCGGCTGCAATCTCTTTAATTCCCAATTCGGCACTTTAGAGGGAGTGGTACACAGACAAATAGGAGACGGTAATTTCACCACCCCGCTTCCCGATGTCTTAATCAGTATCAGCGGTTCTACCAATACTGCTTACACTGACCGGAACGGATACTTCCTGTTAAATGAAGCACCCTCCGGTAAGAGGACTCTCACCGTTATCAAAGAGGGATATGTTATCAAAAAATTACTCAATGTCTATATCGAGCCGAATACTGTTAATCAAGTACATTTCGGTGACCCGATTGTGCTTATACCAAAGGAAGATACTGCCCTCTATGATGCAGCTTATAAATTTCTGGAACAGAAAGAATATCAGCAAGCCCTGAATACTTTTCAAGAATTGCTCGCCGATTATCCTGACAGCCCCTGGGCTGATGATGCTCAATATCATATCGGCTATATCTACGAGCTGAATGGGCTCTATATTACTGCAAGGGATGAATATTCCATCCTTCTCTTCCATTATCCCGATAGTCCCTGGGCAGCCTTCGCCCGTTTAGGTATAGGTAATTGTTATTACCGGACCGGAGATTGCGTTAATGCCATATCTGAATTCCGGAAAGTTATTGATGATTATCCCCTATGCGATATAACCCCTTTAGCGCAATACCGAATTGCCCTCTGCAACAGGGAATTGGGATATTATAATGAAGCTATTGCAGGTTTTCAAAGAGTAATAGACCTCTATCCCGATAGCATTTATACGCCTGCTTCTCAATACTTCATTGGAGAAATATATTGTAAAAATTTGGCAAACTATGATGAAGCCCTGCTTGCTTTTCAGAATGCCGTCAACAATTATGCTTCAGCTAAATGGCCGGATGATAACAATAGATTGATTGCCCCCTGTGCCTATTTTTATATCGGGTATTGCTATGAAATGAAAGCAATGTGGCAGGAAGCCCTCGACACCTATCAGATAATTGTTGACCAATACCCAAACAGTACTTGCTGGGGAGAATCTACACAAATGGGAGCATTGGCTCAGGAACGAATCGATAGGATTATTAATGAGCATTTTCCTCCCGAACCCTAAGAAGAAAATCCTTAAGAATAACTTGAAAAACCGAAATCGAAAATCGATAAGATGAATATAAAAAATCGCTTGGATTTTAATGCCGCTCACACTCATGATAATGACCTTAAGATAATAGAATTATGTCAGGCCGGAAACAGTGATGCCTTTGCCTATTTAGTGGAGAAATATAAGAATATGGTCTATCAGCTGGCGCTGCGCATGACCGCTAATTATCATGACAGTGAAGACATCGCCCAGGAGTCTTTTCTAAAGGCCTACCGCTCACTGCACCAATATAAGCCTTCTTATTCCTTCTCCAGCTGGCTTTATCAGATTACCCTTAATACCATTCGCGATAGGATTAGAAAGCAGGATTTGACCGCATCTTTTTCTGCTCAGCCCGAAAACTATCAAGAGGCAGGGAGTCCGCTATACCCAAACTCTGCCGAGTTGGCTGAAGACCCTGAAGAGCGGCAGATTCGCAAGCAGAACAGATTTGCCATGCAGTCAGCCATTAACGCCTTGTCGCTTTCCCATAGGGAGATTATTATTCTGCGTCATATACAAAACCTTTCCTATTACGAAATTTCTAAAATTCTTAATATCACTCTGAATTCCGTGAAGGTGCGCTTGCACCGTGCCAGAGTAGAGCTCAAAGATATGTTACAGGAACAGGAACAGGAAAATAAAGAATAAATAGAGGGATAAATTTTATTTGTTTAATATTTAAACAATCCATGTAACATTCTCTCAATTCTTCCGTATCATTAAGTAGAAGGTAGAATTTAAAAGTAGTTTCTTAACTTCATATTTCTAAAGTTTTAAATCAGATACAATATCTGGAAAATATTAATTAAAGGAGTTTTTAAGGGGAGAAAGCCCTTAAGTATACTCGATAATGCAAGAAAAAGAATGTCAAAACATTCAAAACTATATAGAGGATTACCTGGAAGCCCGGCTTTCGGCAGAGGAGAAGATCGAGATAGAAGAACATCTTGTCTCTTGCCCTGTCTGTCAGAAAGAATTTGCCCGCTGGCAGGAGCTTTTCCATAGTTTAGCTTCTTTCTCCTTGCTGGATGAGGAGCCGTCTCCCGACTTTACGGGCAGAGTTATGCAAAAAATTGAACGGGAAGAGCAAACAGCCGCTCCGGGCTGGTTGGAGAGAATAAGCAACCTCCTGGCTCTACCCCGGGTCTCCTTAAAATGGGGAGCCGCCGTTACTATGGTGCTGGTGGCGGTTCTATTCAGCTATAATGCATTTTTCCACCCGGTAGAACAGTATTGCCCCGATGGCCTAACCGATATTACCTTTTCCATGAGAGCGGACGCCACTCAAGTACAGAGTATTGCCGTAGTTGGCGACTTCAATGACTGGGATCCCAATCGAAATCCGCTCACCGATGTTAACCACGACGGCCTCTGGACTACTACTCTGAAGTTAGAGCCGGGGCGCTATGAGTATATGTTTATTATTGACGGGCAGAAATGGGTGCCCGATCCGTCGGCATACCAATATGTTAATGACGGATTCGGTAATAAGAATGCGGTTCTGGAAATCAGCAAATGTGTTTGCAATTGATTAATCGGTATCGCTAATCCATTAATCAGTTAGTTTAAGAGTGTAAAAATATACGAGAGTGCGAAAACCGACATTGACAACCGAAGACCGAAAACCTAGAAAAACCAAAAACAGAGTGAAATAAAACGGAATGTAAGATGAAAGACATTAAAGACACTATGAAAAAAGAAATAAAAGGAAAACAGAATAAGGGTTACGGAATATTATCTAAGCTGAACGTTCAACTGTTAATCTCTCTATTTCTTTTTTTGTTTCTAATTTTCCCGGCCTTTTCTGCCCCGGCAGATGACATTGATTTGGAACAATTGGAGCAATATTTGGAAAAGTCTTCTTATAGCGACTTCCAAAAGAGAATGGTGGCAAACAGTACCCGGGAGGCAATAGAAAAAGGTATCTCGGAAGAAGACACCTTATCCATCATAAAGGCGAGTATCGATAATAAGGTGGATCCCTACAATGTAAAGAAATTTTTAGATACCGCCATTTCAGCCAAAGACATCGGTATCTCGGAAAAGCCCCTTATCAATAAGGTTAAAGAAGGTTTAGTCAAAAACGTAGAGGCAAAAGCCATCATAGAGGTACTGAACCGGAAATTGGAAAATATGGAGACCGCCCAAATCCTTTTAGCCGGAAAGCAGCTCTCGGATGAAAAACGGGAAGAGATAATCGATGTTTTAGCCGATTCTCTGGCTAACGGTGTGTCTTCAAATGCACTGGAACGGGTCCTGGAAATAAGCAGCGAACAGGGCAAAAGCTGGAAAGAAGTGGAAGAAGTTACCAAAGAGCTGGCCGGCCTTAGCCTGAGAGCCACAGAGTTAGGCATCGGTAGCGATAAATTGGAAACCATATTTCATCAAGCGCTGGATAACGGGAATAGTATGGAAAATATCTGTATGAATATACAGGACCTTATCACGGCACAAATCGCTGTTCAAGTTTCATCCGGTACATCTTCCCATGATACTTACGCAGACGGTACCGGAAATATCACGGCAAGTCCGGATATTCCGGCCTCTTACGGCAGCATTATTTCCGGCTCCGGTCCTGCCGCTCCCGCGGGAGAAAGCGGCTCATCGCCCTTTTCTTCCGGCAGTGGAGATACATCTGCTGATAATGAAAGCGGCTCATCGCCCTTTAAATAGTATTAGTATCCGTACCTTGAAAATAGATTAATCAGCTATCTAAATAGTTTTTTAAGTTGAGCGTAGATAAAGAAAAATGTTCACAGGTGACAAATGGTTGTTAACCTGCACTCTTTACCTGAAAACCTGTGGTCCCTAACCGATAACTGAAAATTACTTTCGCTTGGATTTTGATTGTAATACTTGACATTTAAAGGGAAGGTAATATAAAATACAAAAATGTATATAAAAGCTGGCATCTTAGCCTGTATGAGGTCGACATACGGCATTTATCTGTAAAATACTTTTAAATTACAGCTGAAGAGCAGAGAAGCCGGAAAAAGAGGAATTAATTAATTTCTCAGGAAAATCCATGGAAAAATAAAAAACATAATTCATTGAAAAAAATGGAAGGAGAATTCTTAATGAATAAGAAATTTTTAGTACTACTTTTAATCGCAGCCTTGACCGCATTTCTCTTTGTCGGCTGTTTACCCCCGGGACCGGGACCAGATCCCGATGATCCCGATGATCCAGTTGACGGAGTTGTGGTCGAAATAGACGGTGCCGTTGAAATTGGTGGAAAAAATTATGTTTCCGGTGGTAACCATGATATTACAGTTACCTTCCCGAAACCGGTAGTTAACGCCCGTGTTTTTGTCAGTGATTGTCTTGGTGATTATAGCAAACAACCAACCTCTGGCACTCAGATAGTCCTATGGCCCAATGAGGATAATACCGTCTGGTCCGGTAAATACAAATTTGCTTGTACTCCTTGCGGCGACCCAGATAGCTGCAATCTTACAAGTGAATGCTGTGCATCCTATGTTACTGTAGTAGCCGGGGAATGTGATGAAGATACCTGCATCCAGGTACCGGTTATCGTAGATTGCTTGCCACCATTTGCCTGTATTGAAGTAAAGGGAGCTGATTGTGAATGTGAAGATTGTGAATTCACCTTTAAGAGCCAGGTAACTTCACAAGATTGTAAAGCAGATGCAGAATGCTGCGGTGATGATTGTTCCGGATTGGCTGGCTGGTCAATTGCTATTTATAATAAAAATCCCTTTGACAAATGCTGTGCCACAACTTGTTATGACCCCATCTGGTCTGACAGCGGAACTGATTGTCCGATAGATACAAAAACAAGCTGCTTACCTCTTAGAAACGTTACAAATAATAAAATACTCTATTACGTTATTGCTACTTTAGTTGATAATGTAGGAAATGAAGTAGAATATTATGCTACCATGACACAAACAGGGGAAACAGGATGTGCGGTTACAGTAACAAGATACTGTGCGGATAAACTGAATTGTGCATGTACCACTTGGGAAACAGAATCAACTGATACCTCCTGTGTTGTCGGTGCAACAGCAGATGGAGTCATTGGTACTTGTCTTCCTGCAGGGAATTGTTGCGATTAGAGTAGATTAATCAATTAAGCGGTAATACTATATATTATTACAAAAACATTAAATTAGAAACTAAACAATATAGTATTGAATTAGAAATAACAATAAGGAAAGAGAAAGATTTTTAAAATCTTTCTCTTTCCTTATTGTGGAGAATGCAAAATACAAAAATCTGTTTAATCAATTTTGTTAAACATTATCCGTGTCATATTCATGGGATTGAAAGCTGCTTTGCTTAAAATGGCACCCTGTAACTATAACCAATCAGGTATGGAATACTTATAACGAATACTTGCTAATAATACTTTGGTCTTATATAATAAGTTGCATGAAGAAATATCCATTCGTTTTTAAAAAATTGATTGTCATTTTTATATGCTTTTCAACGCCCTTTTTTATCTGTACCTGTCAGCAATATCCTTTTATTTCCTACCATAATGCAGATGATCACAGCAATAGTGCTGTTGAGGGTGATAGTGGTACCAAAAATTTTTTATCTATTAAGGGTAGCCCTGATATTATAAAAGACTGCACACCTGAGATGGAAATATTGGTCGAGGAAGACGATATTGAATACATGTCCTTTAGCGGTAATGGTGAAGATTGGTCTGAATGGATTAGATTTTCTAAAAAATATGACCAATTTAACATTGCCAATGGATATTTTGGTACAGTAAGAACTTCCGGTATAAAAAATATATTTGTTCGCTTTAAAGATGAAGCAGGAAACATTTTACCTGCTGAAGGTCAAAATCCCTTCTATTGTACTGTAAACTATGAGATGCAGGAGCTTTTTTCTATTGCTGTTGTGCCGATAGAAGCCACCTTAAGGGTAGGGGAAAAATTATCTTTTATAGTAAAAGGATATGATTTATTTTCAGTTAATGAAGTACCTTTAGATGAAAAATTAACAGTATGGAGTAAACCGTGCATGGTTGGTGAATTGGTACCAGAGGTTGGATTGGAGACTATCTATACAGCTCCAGAGTCGCCGGGTTTAAGAAATATTAGAGTACAATACAATTCTCTGACTGCGGGAGCCCGGATTAATGTGATTAGGTAACTGATTGAATATTGTTTTTCTAAAATAGAAAAGAATAGGAAAGTATTTTAAGATAGCATTAAATATTTAAGGAGATGAATCGAATGAAAAAAACATTAGTATTTTTGCTTATAATATTTTTCACAATTTTTGCTATTACAGGATGTGACGGCGTAACTCCCCCTAACGGAACAGAAGGCGAAGGCGAAGGCGAAGAAGCAGTAAAACAGGTAGTGTTAGTGGAGACCTTTGTAACCAATAATTGCCCTGTTTGTGCTAAACTAAAACCACATTTAGAGAAATTAGCATCAGAATACAGTCGAGACGAAATGATTCTGGTAGAGATAATCCCCTGGGGTATCTACTCCATACCTGAATCTAAAACAAGACATTATGACTGGTACAATCTTGCTTCGACAGTTCCACATACTATATTTAATGGCCTTGCTAGTTATCTTGCAGGCTCCCATGATTACTCTACTTTAAAGAATAGAATTGATGCTCAATTAAATATTCCTCCCAAGGTTTCTATTCAAGCTAATAGAATTCAAAATGGACAAAATTCTGTGATAAGCGGAACTATAAAAAATATAGGCACTACCACGCTTTCCAATATGGTTATAAATGGAATGACTTTTAAAAGAAGCGGCAACCTTGCCTATGCGGCGACTTATATTTTTGAAAAAGAGAAGGTACCTGTGCCTGCCTTGGCAGTTGGAGAAACAAAAAATTTTAGCATAACTTTAACAGATATTAATTGGGATGGGAAGGGCTTTGACGGGGTTATCTTTGTACAGGAAACAACAGGTAAAAAAAGAGTGCATCAATCTCTTTTTATAAACTGACATAACCTCCATTTCAAATTAATAATGGATGGATTGGTTAAAGAATTAAATAAGAGAATAAGTATAGTTCTATGTATGGTATGGAATTGTGGCTGAGTTAAAATCCAGACACAATTCCTGATTCTCATTTACAATAGGATAAAGGGAAGTATTGTAGTAATTGCCATATTCATTGTTTGATTGAAAGGATTTGCTGACAATATATAGCATAATCCAAATCAATTAAAATTTTAAATGAACATATCTTCAGCCCTTTGCGCGAGCGTCAGCAGGGGAAACCTTTAAAAAACTAAAAAAAGGTAAGGAGGAATCCTTTTGTGAGAAAAATGCTTAATTTAACTATTATAGTGTTAATAGCTTTAATGTTTTTTTTAGTAGCAGGATGCACTAGACCAACTCCTCCTATATCTGAGGATGAATACGATGAAAGCAACACTGAGATAAAATATCTGAAAGTGCTTCCATCCCAAGCAGAGATGAAAGCCAATCAGACCCAAAGATTTGAAGTAAAAGCCTATAATTCTGATAATAAAATAATCAATATTGATGTATCGCAAATAAAATGGACCTGTGTGTATCAATGCATTGCTTGCGGTGCCGCATGTAATATATCTCCGCGGACAAATTCACGTACCGCAACTTTTAACATTAAGGACTATAACAAAATAGGTAGATATGAAGTATGGGTTAATTATGGCGGCACTGCCGGTCAGTGGGCACAAGCAATAGTCAATGTTAAATAGCTTTACACTAAGATGAAAATAAAGATAGGGTACGATATCTTATTTCATTATTTACAGCATTACTAACAGGAAAAAGGTAAAAATCTATCTTTTATATTAACGGCAATACCAAATGAATGTTAAAAATAGTTTAATTATAGACAATCATTGCTTAAAGTGGGACAAGTGTGTCTTCTTAATATTGTTATTGAATGTTATTCTATTGCCAATTGCATTTTATCCGTATAGTATACCGGTATTTGACCCCATAAAAAACTTAATCTTTCAATTAACTGCCTTAATAGGATTAGCTTTTATTTTGCTAAGAGTTGTTTTCTTTGAAGAATACCACCTGAAAAAATCAAGTCTCGACGTATTTGTTTTCATCTATATACTTTATATGATATCGTCATTATTTTGGACCATCAATGTTCAGAGAACTATTCTGGCTTTGCCCTTTTTTTTGGCGGGCCCAATTGTTTATTTTCTTGTTACCAATTCTATGTATAGACAAAAAGATATACATATTCTTCTATTCGTAATAGTTATTATGGGAACAGGATTGGGAATATATGGTATATTACAGTACCTTGGAATTGATTTCGAATTTTGGACAGAGAATATTGGAAGAAACAAAGTCTTTGGTCTTTTTGGAAATGTCAATTATTTTGCAGAATACATTATTTTGCCTTTATCCTTAACTTTAGGTCTAATTTTTTCAAAAGTAAAAATAATAAATCGTTTTTTCTTATTTTTTGCTGCAGGGGTAATGGGCGTTACCCTCTTTCTTACTTTTACCAGGGGCTCCTATCTGGGTGTTTTTATTGCTATTCCCATAGTGATTTTGTGTTATTATAAAAGTGCCGCAAATTTGTTTGATAAACAAATCTATAAAAAACTGATGCTATGTTTTATTTTAGTCATTATAATAGCAACAACTATTATTTATATTCCCCATCCTTTGAATAGAGAGAATACCCCTATTGGAAAATTGAAACAAAGAATTACTATTGAATCTTTGTCTTCTGGCAGTTCTATCCTAAGAAGAGTCGCAATATGGAAATCCACCTGGATGATGATTAAGGATTACCCTTTATTTGGTTCAGGGTTGGGCACATACGGATATAACACTCTGAAATATCAAGCCCAATTTTTCGCACAAAGAGATAATAGAGAAATTTATCCGCATGGTTATGCAGTGCAAGCCCACAATGAGTATTTGCAAATGTGGTCGGAAATAGGAATTATTGGGTTATTGCTCTTTTTAAGTATCTTATTCATTTATTGCCGAAATATTTTAATAAATCTTCCCAGTATAAGTGAGAGTGGTAAAAGTATTGTTATTTCATTAATGGGTGGGATAATGGCAGTATTGCTGGATGCTATTTTTGGATTTCCTTTGCAGTTAGCCGCCTCATCATCTTTATTCTGGATGTTTATAGGTCTTACCAATGCCCAGATTATTGTCTCTCAAGAATTAAATGATAAACATGGTAATGAGTCTGCTTTTATCACTGGTAAAGTCAACAAATCAATAGAGAAAAAGTTTATTAATAATTATGGTCCAGTAATTAAAAAGACTATATGGTCATTTTTCATTATTGTACTTGCAGTCTTTACCAGTTTTTTGCTAATAAAACCATTCATGTCCAGAGTTTACTGGTATTATGGTAATGAGCAAATTGCTCTTGGAAATTACAACAAAGGGATAAAACTATACGAAAAGGGATTAAAATGGAATCCCTGGCAGGGTGAAATGTATTTTGATATAGGAAATATTTTAGCCAGCAAAGACATAAATCAGCTTGCGTTGGAATATCTTCTTAAAGCTGAAAAATATGTTGATCATCATCGCCTACCCCAGAATATAGCAGTTCAATTTATTAAAGTGGGAGAGACTAATAAAGCGATTCCTTATTTAGAGCGAGGAATAGAATATCAGGAGAACAAAAAAAATATGGAGCCCTTACTATTGCAGCTAGGTAATCTTTATCTGACAGCTGGGGAATATAATAAAGCTGTTCACCAATTTGAAAGAGTAACTTTTAATAACTCTGATAGCGCTGAAGCTTATTATGGATTAGCAGGGGCATATCTAAACCAGGATAAAAAAGAAAAGGCAATAGAGGCCTTAAAAAAAGTTATTGAGATTTCACCGGAAAGCAAAATTTCCGGATACTCAAAAACTTTGTTAATAAATTTAGAAGCAGAAAAGTGAGGGCTTACATACCTGATGAGGAAATACTATGATGAATGGCATGTTCTAATGTTCTAACTCAACTTTATCGGAGAATAATCAGGAAATAGTGCAAAGAGATATGAAGAAAAATAAGCATTTAGTTGCAGTTTATATTATTGTTTTTATAATAGCCTGTACCACAATTATAAATTTTGCATTTGGTCAAGGAGCCGAGAAACCTTCAGTAGAAAATATACAAAACAATCTATGTGCTGAAGTACCGCGCAATGTACTTATAGAGCTTTTTGTTAATGAGGACTGTACGGTATGTCCCAAAGCCGCTTTTTGCTTGGAAGATCTTGCCTGGAGCTATGAGCCGGGGACGGTAATTCTGGTTGAGGCACACATCTGGGGGGATGGGCATGATATTCCGCAGGCCAATACCCGTTATGATTGGTATACCGGCAGCGGTATAAAAGGCACCCCCGATGCCTTCTTTAACGGACTGGCAGAGCGCGTGCATGGCTTGCATAGTGATTGTGCCGACATAGATGAGAATATTGCCGCATATCGGAGTATTATAGAGAAACAATTAGCCGAATCTACGCCGGTAGAGATAAAAGTAATGATGGAGATCTGCGGCGGAAAAATCATTATACGGGGAAGTGTTCTCAACCGGAGCCATTCGCAATTGCAGAATCTGATGTTAGGCGGGATGGTCTACTATGAAGGCGATGAGAGCGAATTCTTTTATTTAGTAAAAGATATCTTTGGAGAGCAGGATATCTGTCAGTTAGCTCCATTGGAAGAAAAAAAATTTGACTTTGTCTCACATCTGGATCTGGCGGAGATAGAAGATGAAGATGCTGAGCTCGACAGATATTATGGGGTAGTTTTTGTGCAGGATAAGATAACCAAAGAAGTATTGCAAGCATTTTTGGTATACTAAATCAATTAATCAATGCTAGCTAGGATTGCTTTGCCTTATAATATTAAAAGTAAGCATACAGTATACTTTAGAATGATACAGATAATGGCAGTAGAAAAAGAACTGTTAATAGCGGAAATAGAAAACCTTGATACGGAAACAAAAGAATTATTATCTGAATTAATTATCAATAAAATAGAAGAAACACAGCTGCAAAGAGACTATGCTTCAGCTATGGCGATTTATGAAGAATTGTCAAAAGAGTATCAAGAAATAGAATCAATTTATAATTCAAATTATCACTCTTTACAAGCAGGTAGATTAGATCTGCTTCCTAGAACTCCCATAAAGCCTAATAAAAAATTTAACCCAGCTATTTCCGGAGTATTAAGGTTATTCTTATCTTAGGTATTTTTGTAGCATTTTTTACAGAGTTTTGGCAAAGAAACAAAAATATGCAAGGCAGTATATAATATATATCGAAAGGCAATCGGTAATATACTAATTAACAAATTAATCAATTAAAGGACGGTTTGGGGAATATGCAAATTTCCGTAATTGGAACCGGTTATGTTGGGTTGGTAACAGGTACTTGCCTGGCTGATTTTGGGCTTCAAGTAACCTGCGTAGACAAAGATGGTAGTAAAATTGAATTGCTTAATTCAGGAAAAGTACCTATCTATGAGCCCAATTTGGAATCCCTTATCTCGAAAAATGTTGCTGATGGACGTTTGTCTTTTAGTACTAATCTTAAACGGGCAGTTGGGCAATCACAGGTAATCTTTATTGCGGTTGGCACACCCTCAAAAAATGATGGCTCTGCCGACCTTAGCCAGGTAGAAGAGGTAGCCGGAGAAATTGCCTGTTCTTTAAATGATTATAAAGTTATAGTCAATAAGTGTACCGTTCCTGTGGGTACCGCTTGTAAATTAAAGCAAATTATCGCTAATTCCCTTTCTTCTGTCGTTATGGGGAATTTAGAGAAGAAGCAGTCTCAGCCTAAACCCGCTCCTTTTGATATTATCTCCAATCCGGAATTTTTGAGGGAAGGCTCGGCTATCTATGACTTCACCCATCCGGATAAAATAGTTATAGGCTACGAAACAGAGCGAGCTAGGCAAATTATGCAGGAAATTTATCGACCCCTCTATCTCTTAGATGCTCCCTTTATCTTTACTACCTTGGAAACTGCAGAGATGATTAAATACGCCTGTAATACCTTTTTGGCAACTAAGATATCTTTTATCAATGAAATAGCCAATCTTTGTGATAGAGTAGGAGCGGATGTACACCAAGTTGCCGGTGCTATGGGCATGGACGGACGTATCAGTCCCAAATTTCTACACCCGGGCCCCGGTTTTGGCGGCTCCTGTTTTCCTAAAGATACCAGAGCTCTTCTGTCTACCGCTAAAGATCATAGCTATGATTTTAAACTACTCAAAGCGGTTGGGGAGGTTAATGAAAGACAACGGCAAATAGTAGTTGCTAAGATAGAAAAAGCCCTGGGCAACCTTAACGGAAAGAATATTGCTATTTTAGGACTTGCTTTTAAACAAAACACAGATGATGTCCGAGAATCCCCTGCCCTTGATATCATTAAAATGCTATTGCAAAAAGGTGCACAAATAAGATGCTTTGACCCTATGGCTATGGGGAATACCGGGAAAATCTTTTCCGCACTTACTTATTGTGCTGATGAATATGAGACAGCCCAAAATAGTGATGCCTTAGTTATCTTGACCGAATGGAATCAATTCCGTAATCTGAATCTACCAAAAATAAAAAAATTGTTGAACAATCCGATTCTTCTCGATATGCGCAATCTATACGAACCGGACAAAGTAAGGAAAATAGGATTCACTTACATCGGCATGGGGCGGAGATAGGTTGGATAACCTGTAATTGCCAAGTGCCAAATAGTACACTTGCACTATTATAGGAAAACCAAAAGCGTATCAAACCGATTGTATATTTAAATAGTAAAAATAAATAACAGTTGATTAATCAGGCAGAAAAGGGAAAGGCAGATTATTGTATTGAATCAAAAGTCTTTCTTAAAAAAAATATACGAAATACTTACTCCTCGGGAGCGCAAGCAGGCGGCCTTGGTCTTTGTTGCCAGTTTGGTTACTGCTTTTGCCCAGGCATTTGGAGTTGCCAGCATCTTTCCTTTTATTAATGCAGTGATGAATCCCAATATAGTCGAGCAGAACAAATGGCTCTCGCTCATCTACCAAAAATTAAACTTTACCGGCATTAATTCCTTTATATTCTTTTTAGGTATAACAGTTTTCCTTATTGTAATACTGTCCAGTGTCATCTCGGCGATTACTACCTGGGGGAAAGCCAGATTCACCCTCGGTAAAAACCATGGCCTATCCCTAAGGCTGCTTACCATTTATCTTTCCCAACCCTATGAATACTTCCTGCACAAGAATACCAGTGAACTAGTAAAGAATGTCTTATCAGAAATATATCAGCTTACCAATCAACTCCTAATTTCTTTATTTGAAATCATAATCAATGGCCTGATGGTGTTGGCAATACTCATTATGTTATTTATTGTAGATATATCTATAACCATGGGAGTTATTTTCTTTTTGGGCGGTAGTTATGGACTTATAAATTATTTTGTCAAAAGAAGACTGAAAGAAGCGGGAAGAGAACGGTTAGAAGCAAACAGGGAACGATATAAAATAGTCAATGAAGCCCTATCCGGCATTAAGACCGCTAAAGCACTGGGCATAGAATCCTACTTTCTCCGAAATTATAGTAATTTTTCCTTAAAATTTACTCGCCATAATGTCTTTGCCCATGTGGTAAGAGAAATTCCAAGATACCTGCTCGAAGCAGTAGCCTTTGGCGGGATAATCTTCTTTATTCTCTTTATGATTGCTTGCGGAGAGAAGGTTACCGATTTTTTACCCTTACTCAGTCTCTATGCCTTCGCCGCCTACCGTACCCTGCCTGCTCTAAATCGCCTTCTTGCCGCAGCAGGCATCGTCTATTACAATATCGCTATTGTGGACAAGATATATGAAGATATGGTAGCCATTAAACCATTGTCGCAATTAGCGGTGCCTGCTTCACCAAATGAAAAATTTCAACTATCTTTTGATAAAACCATTAAACTGGAGAATATTAGTTTTTCTTATGGGGGCTCAACTTTTCAAGTCATTAAACAGATTAACCTTACTATCTTCAAAAATAACACCATTGGTTTTGCCGGGCCTACCGGCTGCGGCAAGACCACTCTTGTTGATATTATTTTGGGTTTACTTACTCCTCAAGAGGGCAGGATTATCATTGATGATACGATTTTGACCGATCAAAATATTGCTGTTTGGCAGAAAAAAATTGGCTATGTTCCTCAGGAAATATATTTAAGCGACGACACCGTACTAAAAAATATTGCTTTTGGAGTGCCGGATAAATATATTTCGTATGAGCAGGTAAAATTTGTAGCCCGTATCGCAGCCTTGGATGGATTTATCGAAAAGGAATTACCTCAAAAGTATGATACTATTATCGGGGAGCGGGGAATTCGTTTAAGCGGCGGGCAACGGCAGCGTATCGGATTGGCTCGTGCCCTCTATCGTAATCCGGAAGTGTTAATCTTAGATGAGGCTACCAGTTCACTGGATGGCGCTACAGAAGAGGCGGTATTAAAAGCTATACATGCTGCGGCGAAGGCAAGAACCGTTATCATGATTGCTCATCGCCTCAGTACTTTGAAAGACTGTGACCGGATCTACATCTTGGAAAAAGGCCGGATTATGGGACAGGGCACCTACGAAGAATTACTTAAAAAAAATGAACGGTTCCGAGATATGGCAAAACTGCCGGCATCATAGGGAAATGCAAATATATCAATAAACAAATAACTAAATATAAATATTCAAAAAAGTGTAATTTAACTCGATAAAAGTATCAATAATTTCTCTTCTTAATTTTGTTTTTAATATGGTTACAATTCTTAGGGGGACAATAAATGAATGAAAATGATGAAAAAATTAATATTGTTGCAGTTACTGATGATAATTATGCCCAACACTTAGGTGTAATGTTATACTCCCTTCTTGAGAATTTTCGAATGAATGCTCACAGGAATTTAGATATTTATATTATTGAAGACTCTATTTCCAAAAGTAATAAAATTAATTTAAAAAGGATTATTGAGCAATCTGGAGCCAATGCTATTTTTAAAACTATTGATAATTCAAAATATGAAGGCTTCAAAGTATTAGGCAATCATGTACTTGCCTGTTACTATAGAATATCAATTCCGGAGATACTAACAGATTCCATAAAAAAGGCAATATATTTAGACTGTGATTTAATTGTAAAAGAAGATATTTCTAAATTGTGGAATATTGATATTTCAGAATACTTTCTAGCCGCAGTAGAAGATTTAAATTATAGGTTACCGGATATGTTGGGACTGCCGGCTGGTTCGAAATATTTTAACTCAGGCGTTCTGCTGTTAAATTTAGAGAGATGGAGAGATCATTGTATTAGTGACAAGGCAAGAGAATGGATTAAAAATAATCCTGACAAAGTGAATTATGTTGACCAGGACGGGCTTAATGCAATTTTATTTAACAGGTGGAAAGAGCTATCCCTGTCATGGAATGTTCAGTCTTCGATGTTCATCCGAAGGCTTTATGAATTGCGTTGCACGAAAGCAGAGTATATGGAAGCAAGGAAGAATCCTTCAATTTTACATTTTACCACATACCCTAAACCGTGGCATTTCACTAACAATCATCCATTAAAAAAGGAATATTATAAATATTTAAAAAAAACCCCTTGGAAGCATTATTCGCCACCGGATAGGAATTTCCCAAACTTTTTTAAAAAAATATACTATTATTCGAATATAAAAAGAATAGCGTTAAAAGTATTGCCGGAAGGGGTAATTAAAATTATCAGAAAACTGAAAAATACTGTTAAGAAAAGAGTTAACCTTTAGAAAGGTAAGCTTATGACAAAACGTATTCTTGTCACCGGGGGTGCCGGGTTTATCGGTTCCCATCTTTCTGAAAGATTGCTAAATAAGGGAAATGAGGTACTCTGTGTGGATAATTTCTTTACGGGTGATAAAAGAAATATAGCTCATCTTCTCGATAATCCTTACTTGGAAGTCATTCGCCATGATATCACCTTTCCTCTTTATGTGGAAGTCGATGAGATTTATAACTTAGCCTGCCCTGCCAGCCCGGTTAATTATCAGAAAGACCCTATCCAGACCACTAAAACGAATGTAGCCGGTTCAATAAATATGTTAGGTTTAGCCAAAAGATTAAAAATAAAAATCCTGCAGGCATCTACCAGCGAGGTCTATGGTGACCCTGATGTGCATCCGCAACCGGAGGATTACAGGGGAAATGTCAACCCTATCGGACCAAGAGCCTGTTATGATGAAGGGAAAAGATGTGCGGAAACTCTTTTCTTCGATTATCACAGGCAGCTCAATTTAAATATTAAAGTGGTTAGAATCTTTAATACCTATGGACCGCATATGAAACCCGATGACGGAAGAGTAGTAAGCAACTTCATAATACAGGCACTTTCCAATAGGGACATAACTATTTATGGAGATGGAAGCCAGACCAGGAGTTTTTGCTATGTAGATGATATGGTCGATGGCATTATTAAGATGATGGATAGCCCGGACAATTTTGTTGGACCGGTTAATTTGGGAAACCCCAATGAGTTTAGCATTCTGGAATTAGCCCAAATAATAATAAGGCTAACAAATTCCAATTCCAAGATTGTCTACAAACCACTTCCCGAAGATGACCCGATAAAGAGAAGACCGGATATAAGTTTAGCTAAAAGAGAACTGCAATGGGAACCTACTATACAACTGGAAGAAGGATTAAAGAAAACCATTAACTGGTTTTTAAGCAATGAAGCACATAGGACAATATGATAATTAAGAATGGAAAAATTAGAGATTAATATAACTATGAATCAAGATGAACCTGTTTCCGAGAAACAGCCCTTAATTTCTGTAATTGTACCGATATATAATGCCGAGAAATATTTGCCTAAATGTATAGAAAGCATACAGAATCAAACCTATCGGAACTTAGAAATAATATTAATAAATGACGGTTCAACCGATAATTCGCTTGCTATTTGTTATGAATATTCTGAAAAAGACAAGAGGATAATAGTTATTGCTCAGGAGAACGAAGGTGCCTTTTCTGCTCGGAATAGCGGTTTGGATATAGCGACCGGTGATTATATCGGATTTGTAGATAATGATGATTATATCGCTCCGGATATGTATCAGCGGCTGCTGACAGCATGTTTAGAAAATGATGCCGATATTTCTGAGTGTGGGTATTATGAAGTTAATGAAGAATATGAAATTATTTTATCCTTTCCGTTAAAATATTGTATCCTTAATGGTAGCTATGAGTGCTATATAGATTACGTAAAAAATAAAAATGGTCGTAATTATGTTTGGAATAAATTATATAAAAAAAAGATGTTTAACAGTATCAGATTCCCAAGTTATAAGCTTTCCGAAGATGAATGGGTAAATTCCAGAATTTACTCTGAATGCAAACGAAAAGCAACCCTTGAAAGTTGCCATTATTATTATCTTATTCATAAAAAAAGCGCATACCGCTCTCCTTTTAATAAAGGGCAATTAGATATTATATTTGCTTCTAAAGATATTTATGAATTTTATAAAACTCGATTTGAAGAGCTATGTCCTTATGTCGCATTGCGTATTGTCCAAACAACTGTAAGATTTTATAGAATTTTAAGAGAAACAACTTCTCCGGACATACAAAAAGAATATGAACCAACATTGGTTAAAGAGTTTAAAAATTACTACAAGTTGATTAAAGGTGAAGCGTACGAAAGAATTAAATTTAGAAATCCACATATAGCCTACTTCCTGTTCAATATAAATCCAAGTTTATATTATTTAGCGTATAAGCTTTATCAGAAAATAAAATAATATGTCGGTACCTTTGTTATTAGTTGCAGGTTATCTTGTAGACAGTAACAAAACTTATATAATATCTTAAGCACTATGCCTATTTTCAAAATAAAAAAGAAGTAAAGGTGCTATGTTATGAGTGCATTCCATAGAATATGAAATAAAGAAGGTGCAATGAATCTAAATCCAACTGTCAGTATAATTATTCCAACATATGATAAAGGGCATCTGGTTAGCCGAGCGATAGAAAGCGTATTAAATCAGACCTATCAGGATTTTGAATTAATTGCAGTAGATGATGGTTCATCGGATAACACTGATGAAGCGATACAAGGTATAAACAAAAGGATGCTCGCATGATTTGCATAAAACATGGACAAAAAAAGAGGCTCTTCCGCTAGGAATATCGGTATAAGAATTTCCAGAGGAGAGTACACTGCTTTTCAGGATAGTGTGATGAGTGGATGCCGAAAAAATTAGAAAAACAGATGAGAGCTTTGATAACTGATTCTACTAAAGTAGGTGTTGTTTATACCGGTTTGGACAGAATTGAGAATAACAAAAAAAATTTATATTCCATAAAAATAGCTTTTGATACCTTTTGGCATATGGAAGAATAAATTAAAAATCAGTGCATTCTATTTACCATAATTTAATCAGATTCCTGAAAATAACGAATGGTGGGAGAGGGTTTTACCGAATGGTATAATGTCCGTAAAGAAAAACTACTTTTCAAAAAATATTAATTACTCAACAAATTAAGAAATATCCTGTTA
The DNA here is from genome assembly GCA_012520575.1 of Candidatus Stramentimicrobium fermentans. Classification (GTDB taxonomy): domain Bacteria; phylum Atribacterota; class Phoenicimicrobiia; order Phoenicimicrobiales; family Stramentimicrobiaceae; genus Stramentimicrobium; species Stramentimicrobium fermentans. The sequence continues at coordinate 18,901 of JAAYOB010000023.1, read as the reverse complement.
TAAAAATAAGAATATTTTTTAAAACAGACTATTATATATCTTTATCGCTATAATAATATAAGGGGAAGAGGGACAGATGAAAGGAATCATTTTAGCGGGCGGAGCAGGAACAAGACTGCACCCATTGACCCGGGCAGTCAGCAAGCAGCTAATTCCTATTTATGATAAGCCCATGATTTATTATCCACTGTCAACTATTATGCTAGCAGGCATCAGGGATATCTTAATAATTTCAACTCCGGAGGACTTACCGAAGTTCAAGAAATTGTTTGGTGATGGTAGGGAGATAGGTCTTAGTTTGGACTATTGCGAACAGCCCAAACCGGGAGGCATTGCACAGGCTTTCCTTATTGGAGAAGATTTTATCGGTAATGATGCAGTCTGCCTTATATTGGGGGATAATCTTTTTTATGGCCACAACCTGTCTGAAACTCTACAGAATTCGGCTATGCTAAAGGAAGGAGCTTCTATTTTTGGCTACTGGGTATCCGACCCTAAAAGGTATGGCGTGGTAGAATTTAGTGAAAATAATGAAGTGATTAGCATAGAAGAAAAACCGAAGGAACCAAAATCTAATTATGCGGTTCCCGGACTCTATTTTTACGATAATGAAGTGGTAGAAATTGCCAAAAATTTAAAACCGTCTGCCCGAGGGGAACTGGAGATTACCGATGTAAATCTCTCTTACCTCAAGAGAGGGAGATTAAAAGTAGAGCTACTGGGCAGAGGATATGCCTGGTTGGATACCGGCACACCGGATAGCTTGATAGATGCCTCTAGTTATATTGCCACCATTGAAAGAAGGCAGGGGCTCAAAATTGGGTGTATTGAAGAGGTGGCCTATCGTATGGGCTTTGTTGATAAGAAGCAATTAGAGAAAATTATTAATCAGCTTCCCCAAAATGATTACTGCAATTATCTGAATTATATTTTGCAGGAATGAATTGGAATAGGTGAAATAAGATGAATTTTAAAGAAGGTGAAATTGAAGGGGTAATCATAAAAAAATTAGAGCAGTATGCGGACAAGAGAGGTTGCCTCGTTGAGACCTTTAGAAGAGATGAATTGCCTGATAATTTGCTACCGGAGATGAGCTACCTTTCTTATACCAAACCGGGTATAGGCCGAGGCCCTCACGAACATAATAGGCAAACCGATATATTCTGTTTTGCAGGACCGGGTAATTTTCGGATAAAACTCTGGGATAATAGGAAGGATAGTATCACTTATAGCAATTATATGGAATTATTCGGCGGTAAAGATAATATGATTACAGTGATAGTGCCACCGGGTGTAGTTCATGGTTATGAAAATATTTCTGATGAAGATGGGTTAGTACTAAATTTCCCCGATAGATTGTACAGGGGCAAAGGCAAAAAAGGGGATGTGGATGAGATAAGGCATGAGGATGAAGAGGATGAATTTTACCTTGATTTTATAAAATTAGAGAAATAAGGGGAAAAATTAATATATGCTCTGGCTTATAGGAAATAGCGGTATGCTGGGTTCTGCTGTAGAAAAAATATTGCTGAATGAAAAACTACAATATTGGGCTACAGGCAGAGAAGCGGATATAACAGATTATCGGCAAATTGAACGATTTAGTAAAAATAAAGAAATTGCTTGGGTTATTAATTGCTCTGGGTATACCCAGGTGGATAAGGCAGAGGCAGAACCGGAAAGAGCTTTTCAGACAAACCGGAATGGAGTTCATAATATCGCTCAGTTTTGCTTAAAAAAAAAATGTAAGCTTATTCATATTTCCACTGATTATGTTTTTAATGGAAAGAAAAAACTATATGAGCCCTATAGCGAGGTGGACGAGCCGGACCCCATAAATATTTATGGAAAAAGCAAATTAGCCGGTGAAGGGGAGATTAAAAAATTATTAAATGATTATTTTATTATTCGCACTTCCTGGCTATATGGCAGCAATTACTCTAACTTTGTGACTACTATGCTGAAATTATTTAAAGAAAAGGATACGGTACAAGTAGTTAATGACCAATGGGGTTCCCCTACTTATACGGTAGATCTAGCAAGAGTAATTATTAAGATTGTGAAAGACAATGTTCGGCAATACGGGGTTTATCATTTTGCCAATGAGGGAGCCATTGCTTGGTATGGTTTTGCTCAGGAAATTTATGAACAGGCAAAAAGGCTTGGGCTTATTGAGAATAAAAAAGAGGTAAAAATTGTACCTGTCAAAACAGAAGAATATAAAATAGCGGTGGCGAAACGACCAAAGAATTCTATTTTGTCAAAAGAGAAAATAAAACAGACATTTAATTTGGGAATAAGACCGTGGAACGAGGCCCTGGGAGATTATTTAAATGAATTTCCTTTCCGAGAAAAGAACTAATTACCTACTCTGACTCTCTCCGGGGGCGGAGATAAAAGGCGCACTCGATTAACATGATATGAAGAAAGAATGTCTAAAAATGAAAAGAAAATTAGAGAATATCTTAATTACAGGCGGTGCCGGTTTTATTGGTTCTAATTTTATTCATTACCTTTTTAAAGACAACAGTTTTAAGGGCAAGATTATCAATGTTGATAAGCTCACCTATGCCGGTAATTTGGAAAATCTGCAGGATATTGAAAAAATCCATGGCGGGAAGAGATACTTTTTTGAGAAAGCAGATATAGGTGATTTTGATAGAATTGCTGATCTTTTTCAAAAGTACGAGATTGACACTCTAATAAATTTTGCAGCTGAATCCCATGTAGACCGGTCTATCCTTGGACCCAAAGATTTTATAGAAACCAACATAATCGGTACTTTTAATTTATTGGAGGTTGCCAGAAAGCTCTGGGGAGAGGTTGGGAAAGAGGAGGCACTATTTCATCATGTCAGTACAGATGAAGTCTACGGCTCGGTCAAAGACGGAGATTGCTTTTATGAATATACTGCCTATCAGCCCAATAGTCCTTACTCTGCCTCCAAAGCCTCCTCTGACCATTTGGTTAGGGCTTATAATAAGACTTATGGATTGCCGATTACTATTTCCAATTGTTCCAATAATTATGGTCCTTATCAATTTCCGGAAAAGCTCATCCCCTTAATGATTTTGAATATTTTAGAAGAAAAACCATTGCCGGTCTATGGCGATGGCAAAAATGTACGGGATTGGCTTTATGTGGAAGACCACTGTTCAGCTATCTGGCATATTTTAAAATATGGAAAAGTAGGCGAAACTTATAATATTGGCGGGGAGAGCGAATTGGAGAATATTGAGCTGGTAAATATACTCTGCGAGCTTATTGCTCAAATTAAAGGAAGGGATAAGGATTATTATAAAAAATTAATTTGCTTTGTAACAGACCGACCGGGACATGACCGAAGATACGCCATTAATTGTGACAAATTAAAAAAAGAGTTAGGATGGCAGCAGAGCTATAAATTTGAAAATGGATTGGATGAAACTATTAGCTGGTATTCGGAAAACAAAGGTTGGGTGGATAGGGTCAAAAGCGGAGAATATAAGAAATGGTTAGTGATAAACTATGAATCAAGATAAATCTGTTTCTAAGAAACAACCTTTAATTTCTGTAATTGTACCGGTATACAATGCCGAAAAGTATTTACCTAAATGTATAGAAAGTATACAGAATCAAACCTATCGGAATTTAGAAATAATATTAGTAAATGACGGATCAACCGATAATTCACTTGTTATCTGTTATCAATATTCTGAAAAAGATAAGAGAGTAACAGTTATTACCCAAGAGAACAGGGGTGTCTCTTCTGCCCGGAATAGGGGTTTGGATATAGCGACCGGTGATTATATCGGATTTGTGGATAGCGATGATTATATCGCTCCTGATATGTATCAGCAGCTGTTGATAGCATGTTTAGAAAATGATGCCGATATTTCTGAGTGCGGGTATTATACCGTTGATGAAAGCGATAAAGTTATTTCTTCATCATCATTAAAAAATGGAATTATTGATGGGAAGTATGAATCTAGCAAAGCCTACGTGCTAAGAGAAAATACAACGCCGCTTGTTTGGAATAAATTGTATAAAAAAAAGATATTTAACAGTATCAGATTCCAAAGTTATAAACGTGGCCAAGATTGCTGGATAAACTCCATAATTTACTCTGAATGCAAACGAAAAGCAACCCTTGAAAGTTGCCATTATTATTATCTTATTCATAAAAAAAGTACTCGTCCTTTTAGTGAAAAACAATTAGATGCTATATCTGCTGCTAAAGATGTATATGAATTTTATAAAACAAGATTTGAAGATTTATGTCCTTATGCTGCATTGCGTATTATGAATGTTATTGTTGTGCTATATAGGGATTTAAGAGAAACAACTTCTCCGGACATACAAAAAGAATATGAACCCATATTGGTTAAAGAGTTTAAAAATTACTACAAGTTGATTAAAGGTGAAGCATACGAAAGCATTAAATTTAAAAATGCGCATATAGCTTACTTCCTGTTCAATATAAATCCAAGTTTATATTATTTAGCGTCTAAGCTTTACCAGAAAATAAAGTAATATGCAGGTACTTTTGTTATTAGTTACAGGTTATCTTGTCGGCAGTAACAAAATTTATATAATCTCTTAAGTGTTTTTGTAGTTTTGCTTTGCCAACCTGAGTTTTAGTTCTATTATGGCTTTTGCACCACAATGGCTGCTATTTGGATCTGTTTTGAGCTTTATTGTCTATTTTCAAAATAAAAAGGAAGTAAAGGCGCTATGAAAGTATTAACCATATCTCACATGTACCCATCTACATTTAATGAAGTATCCGGAATTTTTGTACATGAACAAGTAAAAGCTTTAAAAGAAAAAGGTGTGAAAGTAAAGGTGGTTTCTCCGGTTCCCTGGACACCATTTCCAATAAATAAGGTTAGTAAGAAATGGGAAAGATACAGTATGATTCCGGAATTTACAAATTGGGATGGAATTAAAGTGTGGTATCCCAGGTATTTAACTTTCCCCAAAGCACTTTTTTTTGCATCATCCGGGAAGAGAATGTATTGGGGAATTAAAAATTTAGTTAAAAAATTGTATCGGGATTTTAAATTTGATTTAATACATGCACATGTTGCCCTGCCTGACGGGTATGCCGCCATGGAATTAGCACAAGATTTAGATATTCCTTTTGTTGTGACAATTCACGGGGCTGACTTGTATATAACTATCAAAAAGAATACCGAATGCCTTTATACCTTAAAACAGGTCTTTAAAAGAGCTGATCGAATAATTTTGGTAAGCCATGAGTTGAAAAAAATCCTTAGCAATTATTTTGAGGTCAGTGATAAGTTGCTTGTTATTGGAAATGGCATACCTATAAATAAAATTTATACTTGTAAAGATAATGCGGATTCAAGTAATAATAAAAATAAAGGGCTTATGTTGCTTAGTGCATCTTATTTAATTGAGAGAAAAGGAATTGATTATAATTTAAGAGCTCTTAGCAAACTAATCAACAAATATCCTGAATTGAGATATATTATTGCAGGGGACGGAGTAGAAAAAAATAAATTGCAAGAGCTGGCAAAGGAATTAGGGGTTTATGAGAGAGTAGAATTTATCGGTATGTTATCACACGATGATGTTTTAAAGTATATGAGCGAAGCAGATATATTCTCATTGCCAAGTTGGAATGAGGCTTTTGGAGTAGTATATATTGAAGCTATGGCTTGTGGTAAGCCGGTTATCGGATGTGAAGGAGAGGGGCTGGAAGATTTTGTAAGAAATTTTGAAACCGGGCTTTTGGTTAAACCAAAAGATGTTGATAGCCTTGCTGAGGCAATGGATTTCTTATTGAGTAATCCCGATAAAGCTAAAGAAATTGGCGAGAGGGGACGAAAGCTGGTCTTAGATAATTATACCTGGGAAAAGAATGCCGAAAAAACAATCAGAGTTTACCAGGAGGTATTGGACGATGTCAGGTAATAAATTTATATAACCACTGTATCATGGTATTTTTAAATAATTATAAATTTTAATCTAACAAAAAAATTTAAAGGAAAACAATGAAGATATTGCATTTATGTTCTGCTTACATTTTGAATAATTTATATAAGGAATTGTTTGAAGCAATTGATTCTCTTGGGATTGAGCAGGATATTTATATTCCAATAAAAACAAATATTAATTTTAAAGAGAAAGATAAGAGTAAATTTAAAAATGCGGATTTTTTTTATTCAAAGATATTTACTGATTTTGACAGAATATTGTTTTTTAAAAAGATAAATAAAATAAAAAAAGACATTGAAAGAAACTTTTTTAACAAAGTTAATATTATTCACGCTCATACATTGTTTGCAATGGGAGGAGTTGCTTTAAAATTAAAAAACGAAAAAAATATTAACTATATAGTTGCCGTCAGAAATACAGATATAAATATTTTTTTTAGATACCTGTTTCATTTAAAAAAAATTGGCATTGATATTATGAAGAACGCCAGCAAAGTAGTATTTCTTTCTCCTGCCTACAGGGATTTTGTTTTAGAAAAAATAATTCCTAGCAGTTTAAATAGAGAGATTAAAGCAAAATCAATTATTATTCCTAACGGGATTGACCCTTTTTTTCTAAAAAATAAATTTTATAGGAATAATTGGAACAGAGAGACTAAAAAAGTATCGTTGCTATATGTTGGGAACTTAACTAAAAATAAAAATATCGAAACCACAATTAAAGTATTTCAGAAACTAAGTGCCATAGGATATCAAGCTAAATTAGATATTGTCGGTAGTGGTGAAGAAGAAAAGCGTTTACAATTAATTGTTAAGAATCAAAAAGATATTAAAATGCATGGCAGGATAGATAAGAAAGAAGACCTTTTAAAGATCTACAAAAATTCAGATATCTTTATAATGCCATCAATAAATGAGACTTTTGGTCTGGTATATTTAGAGGCAATGAGCCAAGGGCTGCCTATAATTTATACTAAAGGTCAAGGTGTTGATGGATTTTTTAGTAAGGGAGAAGTCGGGTATTCAGTAAACCCGTTAGATGTTGATGAAATTACTGATAAAATTGTAAAGATTATCGATAATTATCAAAATATTTCGGATAGCTGTTACAGGTTGGTAGATAATTTTTCATGGAATATAATTGCGAAAGAATATCAATCAATTTATAGTAAATTAGAACACAATGTAAATTGAATCTCTTTGGGTTTAATTCCCGCAGTTTTGCTGCGAGGGAACTTTATTATTATAAATATTTTCTATATTGAGAGGGGGATAAATGTTATCAGGCAGTACAGTAAATGGTAACACTCTAATAGAAAAGATTGGAAGCAGGAGTGCTATTATTGGAATTATAGGGTTAGGATATGTTGGACTTCCTCTTGCTATGCAGGTAGTTAAATCAGGCTATCGCACAATAGGATTCGATATTGAAAAAAATAGAATTAATATTATAAATAAAATAAGGGAAAATGATTATCAAAACAATGGAGAAACTTTCGAAGGATTCATCGAAAAAAATATATTTGAAGTAACTACAGATTTTTTATTATTAAAAGATGTTGATATTGTCTGTATATGCGTTCCAACACCATTAGACATATATCAGCAGCCGGATCTTTCCTACGTAAAAGAATCTGTGACAAATATAGCTAATAATCTTCACTCAGGAATGTTGATTATATTAGAATCAACAACTTATCCAGGCACAACTGAAGAGATGGTTAAATCGCAATTAGAATACATATCAGGTATGAAATGCGGTGAAGAATTTTTTTTAGCCTTCTCTCCGGAGAGAATAGACCCTGGAAATAAAAAATATAATGTAAAAAATATTCCTAAAATTGTCGGAGGAATAGACGATATATCTACAAAAATAACAAAAATTTTTTATCAGTCTATTTTAGAAAGTGAAGTTTACACTGTCTCATCTCCCCGTGTAGCTGAAATGACTAAAATATATGAGAATATCTTTAGGAATGTGAATATAGCATTAGTAAATGAAATGGCTATTCTTTGCCATAAAATGAATATCAATATATGGGAAGTTATTGAAGCTGCAAAGACAAAACCTTACGGCTTCATGCCTTTTTATCCGGGCCCGGGTATAGGAGGACATTGTATACCGCTCGATCCATTTTATCTTACCTGGAAAGCCCGAGAATATAATTACCATACAAAGTTTATTGAGTTGGCTGGAGAAATAAATAGATACATGCCCGAATACACAGTTGAAAGAATAGCAAAGATACTTTCAAAAAAATTCAAAAAATCACTCAACGGAGCAAAAATATTATTAATTGGTGTTGCTTATAAAAAAGATATAGATGATATAAGAGAGTCGCCATCTTTGGAGATAATAAAAAAATTAGAAGAAGAAAATAGTCTGATTTCTTATTATGATCCTTATATAATGAGTTTTACTTTTAAGGAGAGAGAATATACGGGTTTGCAGAAAATTACTGCAGAAGAAATAAGATCCCAGGATATGGTAGTTATCGCAACTGACCATACTGCCATTGACTATGATTTAATTATTCAAAATGCCAAAGTTGTATTTGATACCCGGAATATCATAAAAGAAAAAAAAGATAATATTGAAAAATTATAAAAAAGGCTTATAAAAAAGTATTGCATATCAAATATCTAAGGAAAATAAGAGCGAAATGAAAAGTATTTTATATTTACATCAGTATTTTAATACTAACAAAGATAGCGGAAGTACACGCTCTTATGAATTTTCAAAAGAATTAGGAAATAATGGATACAAAACATATATGGTTTCCGGAAACAATATTAACAGAAAATCTTTTGAAGATATAAGCAATTTTGAATATTTCTCTACTAATACAAGTTATTCCAATTCTATGTCATATTTAAAAAGAATAAACTTATTTTTAAAATATATATTTAAATCAATTATCATAGGTACAAAGATCAAAAATATAGATATAGTTTTTGCTACCTCTACACCTCTTACCATAGCCATTCCAGGATATATACTCAGCAGGTTTCATAGGGCAAAGTTTATTTTTGAGGTTAGAGATGTGTGGCCTGATATACCTATCGAATTAGGAGTTGTTAAAAATAGATTTTTAATCTTTATATTAAAAAAATTTGAGCTGTTTATCTATAATAAGGCAAATCATATAATTGTAGCCTCAGTTGGAATGTATAAAAATTTAATTAAGAAAGGTATTGATAATAAAAAAATAACAGTGATTACAAATATGGCAAACATAGAACTTTATGATTCTATTTATACTGATAAATATGAAGAAAGAAAAAAATTAGGGCTGAAAGAAGAGGATTTTATTTGTATTCATCCGGGCACAATGGGCTTTGTTAATGGAGTAGATTATATTTTGGATGTAGCAAAAGATATTATAAAGTACGATAATAAAATAAAATTTTTATTAATTGGAAGAGGAAAGTATAAGAATTTTTTAGTAGAGAGAAAAAATAAAGAGAATATTGATAATGTCAAATTTTTAGACTCAGTGACAAAAGAAAATATTATAAAAATAATTAAAACTTCAGATTTAGGGATTATGTTAGTTAGGAATTATAGAATATTAGAAGACAATAGCGCAAATAAGTTTTTTGATTTTTTGGCTGCCGGTTTACCCATATTGATAAATTATGGTGGATGGCAAAAAAACGAGTTGGAGTCACACGATGTAGGATTTTCGTGTTCTCCTACTGATTATAAGGAAATGGTGAATAAAATATTATTTTTGAAGGAAAACAAAGAAAGATACAGAGAAATGTCTAGAAATTCTAAAGAGTTAGGAGAAAAGAAATATTCAAGAAATATATGTTGTGATAAATTTATTCAAGTTGTTAGGAGTATAAACTAGAAATTAGTGAAACTACTAAGAAGAATAAAGTTAACAATCAAAAGAATATTTGATATCTTTACTAGCGGATCGGCTTTAATATTTTTAATACCAATTTTTGCTCTGATTGGAGTATTGATTAAATTGGACTCGAAAGGACCGGTATTTTTCGTACAGAAAAGGGCTGGAAAAGACGGCAAACCTTTCCATACTTATAAATTAAGAACGATGGTGGATAATGCTGAAGAGATGGGCGAAGGTCTGAGGGAAGGAGACCCCCGAATCACTAATGTCGGAAGGCATCTTCGTTGGGGAATTGACGAGTTGCCTCAGCTAATCAATGTTTTTAAGGGTGATATGAGTATAGTAGGCCCAAGGCCGACCTTATTATCACAGGTAGAACAATACACAGATGAGCATAGGAGAAGATTAGAAATGAAGCCGGGTATTACCGGTTGGGCATTGGTCAATGGCAGGAATAAGTTAACATGGGCAGAAAAGATTGACTATGATATATGGTATATTGATAATTGGTCTCTATGGCTTGATATAACAATATTATTCAGGACACTGTGGATTATATTTATCACCCGAGAAGGAATATACGGAGAAGATGGGATTAATACCGGATATATATCAACCATTAAAGAGAAAAAATAATAAGATTGGTTTAGAATGGTTTCTAATCTTTAATCGAAATTGAACCTAATCAACCGGAGGAATAAGTATGAAAGAAATTATAATTGTAGGAGCGGGAGGTACGGGAAGAGAAGTTCTGCAATGGATAAAAGATATCAATGCTGTGAAGCCCCGGTGGATAATAAAAGGTTTTATTGATGATAATCTAAATGCTTTAAAGGGATATGAATGCAGTCATTCTATTATTGGGAGTTTAAAAGAATGGCAGCCCGGTCCGAGAGAGGTATTCGTCTGCGCCATATCAATTCCTCAACAAAAAGAGGCAGCAGTACGGGCTTTAAAAAAGAAAGGCGCTGATTTTACAGAAGTAATTCATCCCACAGCCATCATTACCCAGCACAATTTTATTGGCAAGGGCTTGATTGTGTACCCAAATGCAAGAATATCAGTGAATGCTAAAGTTGGGAATTTTGTTACACTTTTAACATCAATTATCGGTCATGATGTAGAAGTTGACAACTTTACCACAATTACTTCTCATTGTGGGATAAATGGCAGGGTAAAGATAGGGAAAAGAGTTTTTATTGGAAGCCATGTAGCGATTATTCCCGGTAAGAAAGTAGGAGATGATGCATACATTGGGGCAGGGAGTGTAGTTATTGAAGATGTTTTACCTAATACTGTAGTGGCAGGTGTGCCGGCTAGATTTATCAGAAACAATGTTTAAAGCAGGCACAATATATAAAGAGTTAGGGGAGTGAGGAATGAAGATGCAGGTGCCGTTATCCAGTCCGGATATTATAGAGAAAGATATTGATGCAGTGGTGGCAGTACTGAAGACCAGGTTTTTAAGCATTGGACCAAAGATTGAAGAATTTGAAAAAAAGATTTGTGATTATGTAGGCGTGAAGAATGCGGTTGCGGTTAACAGCGGAACCAGTGCTTTGCATTTGATTATAAAGGGATTGGGTATTCAGGAAGGAGATAAGGTATTGACTACCCCGTTTTCCTTTATTGCTTCCAGCAATTGCATTTTATTTGAAAAGGCAGAGCCTTTATTCGTAGATATTGATGAGCAGACCTTGAATTTGGACCCGGTTAAGATTGAGGAAAGGCTGAAAAGCTTAAAAGCAGAAGAATTGAAAAAGGTAAAAGCACTGTTAGCGGTTGATGTCTTTGGTCAGCCGGCTGATTGGGATAGGGTTGAGGAGATTGCAAGAAAATATAATTTATTGTTAATTGAAGATTCAGCGGAGTCTTTGGGTTCAGAGTATAAGGGTAGAAAGTGCGGTACCTTTGGAGAAGCCGGAGTATTTGCCTTCTATCCCAATAAACAAATAACCACCGCTGAAGGAGGGGTATTGGTAACAGATAATGAAGAACTGGCTGTTGCCGCCAGGAGTATGCGTAGCCAGGGGAGAGGAATAAGCGGAGAATGGTTGGACCATGACAGATTGGGGTATAATTTTCGAATGGATGAATTGGCGGCGGCTTTGGGGTGTTCTCAGCTGGAGAGAATTGATGAGATATTAGAGAAAAGGGCGAAAGTGGCAGAGAGATATAACAAGAGATTAGGGGAAATTAAGGAAGTGCAGATTCCTTATATTTCTCAGAATACTAATAAGATGAGCTGGTTTGTTTATGTGATTAGATTGGCTAAAGGGATTGACAGAGACAAGGTTATGAAATATTTAAACCAGGAGGGCGTGCAGTGCAAGCCTTACTTTACACCTATTCATTTGCAGCCCTTTTATGTTGATATGTTTGGTTATCAGAGAGGCGACTTTCCTGTTACGGAGGACATCTCATCGCGTACGATTGCTCTTCCCTTTTTTAATAATTTAACTGAAGAGCAGATGGATTATGTGGTTGAGAAGTTAGCTGAAGCAATTACCTTGAAGGGAGAAGCATTGGCATAAAATAATTAGTGCTTGCGGTTTATTAGAACTTAAGCATATAATTTAAATATGAGAAGAGTTAATAATAAGTATATCTGGATTTTAGTTGATTTAATCTGCCTTAATATTGCCCTACTGCTATCTTTAGCGGTTCGTTTTAGTAATGGGTTTCCACATTATTTTTATCTTTATCGGGAAAATATCTGGCTTATTTGTTTAATCTATGTAACTTTTTCGCTATTATTACGTTTGTATGATTGTTTCTGGCGTTATTTTAGTATAAAAGAGATTATCCTTATTGGCACTACTTTAGTGTTAACAATTCTTTCTTCCCTCGTAACAGTACTCCTACTCAAGGGCTATCGGTTTCCTCAAACCATACGATTTCTCTTCTTCTTTTTTTCACTTACCTTTATTATTGGCAATAAATTAGTCTGGCGCTTATATTATGAAAGTCGGATTAAGATGAGTGGGGGTAAAGAGAGAATTTTATTAGTTGGGGCTGGTGATGCAGGTGATATTATATCCCGAGAGATAATGAAGAGAAAAGATTTGGGGGTTTTGGTAGGTTTTGTGGATGATGATAGGAATAAGGCAGGGAAAAGTATTCATGGTAAAAGAGTGCTGGGCTCAACGAAAGATATCAGCAAAATCATTAAAGAGCGAGATATCAGCAGTGTTATTATTTCTATGCCTTCCGCCAATGGCAAGCAAATAAGAGAAATTGTGGAGCATATACCTAAAATAGTGAATATTAGAACACTGCCCGGATTGTATGAATTGATTGATGGTCAGGTTAATTACAGCAAGGTGAGAGAACTGCAGATTGAAGATATTCTGGGGAGAATACCGGTCAATTTAGACACAGATGCTATCTCTGATTATATTAAGAATAAAACTATTTTAGTAAGCGGTGCCGGTGGTTCTATCGGAAGCGAGCTTGCCCGGCAGGTCTGTTATTATAAACCCCTAAGGCTAATCTTATTGGATAAAAGCGAAAGTGGGCTCTACTCTATTTTTAATAAGCTGAGGGTTGAATGGCCGGATTTGCTGTTGGTACCGCTATTGCTGGATATTGTTAATACAGAGAAATTAAAAAATATTTTTCAAGAAATGAAACCCGATATCATTTTTCATGCAGCTGCCTACAAGCATGTACCTATTTTAGAATATTACCCGGAAGAAGCAATATGGAATAATGTTATCGGTACCAAAAATTTGGTGGAATTAGCTCATAAAGAGGAAAACAAGGTGGAGAGTTTTGTTATGATATCCAGCGATAAGGCTATTAACCCAACTAGTGTAATGGGTGCCAGCAAGCGTGTTGCTGAAATGATAGTGGCAGCCTATGGTAAGGATAGCCGTACTAAGTTTGCCTCTGTCCGTTTTGGTAATGTGCTGGATAGTAGTGGCAGTGTAATTCCGCTGTTTCGTGAACAGATTGCTAAGGGGGGGCCGGTTACCGTTACTGATAGAGAGGCAAAACGTTATTTTATGACTATACCTGAAGCCAGCAGGATGGTGATACAAGCAGGAATATTTGCCAAAAGCGGAGAAGTATTTGTATTGGATATGGGAGAGCCGGTCAATATTTTTGACCTGGCTAAAGAGATGATTAAACTAATGGGTTTTGAGCCGGAAAAGGATATAGCCATAGAGTTTATTGGGTTGCGCCCTGGTGAAAAATTATTTGAAGAATTAATGTCGGATGTAGAAAAGAGTCAAATGAAAAGTCATACCCCTCATGAAAAAATATTTGTTGTTTCTACTCAGGAAGTAGACAGAGTAAAATTACTGAAAGAAATATCGGAATTAGAAAAACTGACACAAGGCAGTCATAGGGGGGAAATTATTAAGAAAATACAGGAGATAGTACCTGAGTATAAGCCAAATAGGGATGAGGGACTGCTGGGGGAGTATAGATGGTGAAGGTGGCTCTAAGAGAATGCAATCTGCCAAGCGTGAATCACCAAAAGGGACGAGATTATTGCATAAATATTTTAATAGTAACTAAAAGATTTATGTGTGATGACTGAAAAAAATCATTTATGGTTTATACTATTTGTCAGAATTAATCAGCCAACACAACCGGGCAATAAACCAACCAATCTGCTAATTTATCAATCAAAAATACAATCAACCAATAATACACCTATCAAGATGAAAAAATCCAAGCCATTAACCGATTAATCAATGAAATAGTTAATAAATTAGACAAGTATGTAAAGATATAATATAATAGTATGAAAAAAGTAGGATATCTGTATGGTAGATGGGAGGGATTGGTTTGAAAAATGTTAGGATCACTATTACTCTTGATAAGGATAGTTATAAAAAAATAGAAGATGAAAAGGAAAGAAAGAATGTTGCCAGAAGCTCATTAATTCAGCAGATTATCCAGTATTATTTTGATAGAAAAAAGGAAGAAGAAGATATTAATCGATATATCAAAGGTTATCAGGAAATTCCGGAGAAAGTTGATAAGGTAGCAGAATGGGAAGACAAGCAATATAAGATTTTGGATAAGGAATTTTAAGGATATGAAGAAAGGTGATATTTGGTGGGCTGATTTGCCGTCCCCATTGGCAGAAAGCCTTTTGTGTTATTATCCCGTAATTAGGCTTATTCGGTACGTAATGCGGTGACTGTTGCAGAAATAACATCTCTACTATTAGAGGTATTCCCGTCGAGGTTCCTCTGGGGTTACAAGATAGATTACGCAAAAAGTGTGTTATCAATTTAGATACCATTATAACTATCAGGAAAAGTTTATTGAGAGAGAAGATAGCTCATCTTAGTAAGGAAAAAATTGATGAGATGGAAAGAGCTATTAGATTTGTGTTGGATTTGAAGTAAAAAAAGTTATGAAATCAAATACAGTTAACCGTAATCAGTTTTGAGTTCAAGATTGAGAGTCGTAGAGTCTGAGATTGCCACACAATGCTAATGCAGTATTTGCAATGACTGAAGAAAAAAATCTTCATGATTCTAATACGTCCTACGGTTTGTAGGACTGCTACATGACAATATCACCAATCAAAAATACAATCGACCGATCCACCAAAAGTCAATAGGAAAAATATATAAAGTTATAAATTGCCAAATTACAGAGAATAAAAAACGGTTAAAAATCTGTTCTGATAACAGAAAACTATTATCTAATTATCCAGTTAACCGATTAATAGATTAACCAATTGATTACGGTATGTTATAATTGAGGCAAGAAAACAGTTGGAATCGGTGCAAACAAAGTATGAAGACAGAAGAGATGAAAGAAAAAATAAAAAATATATTAATAGACAAATTGTCTCCGCAACTAATCTATATTTTTGGCTCTGTTAATAAGAATAGGGTCAGGGATGATAGCGATATAGATATCGCCATTTTAACGGATGATGATATCGATGAATATGCGCTTTTCCTTATCGCACAGGATTTGACCGATGGGTTAAAGAGAGAAGTCGATTTGGTAGATTTAAAAAAGGCATCCACTGTATTCCGGGCAGAGATTTTAAGAACCGGATGTTTGATTTATTATTCTGATAATTTAAAGAAGATGGAGTTTCAACTGAGCGTATTAAAGGATTATGCTTTTTTAAATGAGAGAAGAAAAGTGATAATTGATAAGATAAAGAATAGAAAATATAAGGGTATTAGAGTATGATTGATGATTTGTTTTAAATATTCAAATGACATACGAGGCAACAATCGATTTGGCCATTTGGTGGATTTAAAATAGAGAAGGGTCGAATAGTAATGAGAATAGTGATCGTGGGTGCGGGACCGGTAGGCTGTTTTACTGCTCGATTATTAGAGCAGGCAGGATTCCATCCCATTCTGTTGGAAGAGCATAACGAGGTTGGAAAACCGGTACAATGTGCCGGCATTGTCTCCACGGATATTATTGCTCTGATGCGGCCTTTTATCAGTGATGGTGCCATTATCAATACCATTAATAATTTTTCTATTAATACTCCCTGGCAAGAAAGTTTCTCTATTAATAAAGATGGAGTAGCGGCAATATTAAACCGGGAAAAGTTTGACACCTGTTTAGGCGAAGGTTTAGAGATTCATTTAGGAGAAACGGTCACCTCAATCGAACAAAATACTAAGGGATATTTGCTCAGGACAGCACAGGGGAAAGAATACGAAACAGATATCTTAATCGGGGCAGACGGGGTTGATTCCATTGTAAGAGAATATTTTTTAAAAAGGAATAACCATAAAAGAGAATCCCGGAACTTTGAATTAGCTTATTATTATGGCCTGCAATACCAAATACGTCTTAAAGATTCCAAGCAACAGTTATCTCCTGATACTGTACAAGTTTTCTTTGATGATACTATTCCCTTTTTTATCTGGATTGTGCCCGAAAATGAATATTTATTACGTCTGGGAGTGGTGGCTGACCATGGGAAAAAAGTATTGGATGAATTTATAAAAGAAAAAGGAATTGAGGGCAAGATAGAAGAGGTAATCACCGGCAAGATTCCTATCGGATTTATCTCCACTTCAGCTGACGGAATAGCCCTTGTGGGAGATGCTGCCTGTCAGATGAAGCCATTAACGGGGGGTGGACTTTCTTTCGGTTTACGGTCGGCACAAATCCTGGCTGATTGTATAAATGAAGGGAATTTAGACCGGTATGACGGCAGATGGAAAAAACAATTTGGCCCAGAAATAAGATTTGGTATAAGGGCACGTAAAATTTATGAAAACCTGGAAGAATATCAGAGAGCAGAATTGTTTCAGATATTTAAAAAAAATGCTCCTTTCATAGAACAGATAGTCGATTTTGATACCCATTCCGGATTATTCAGAGAGGCGTTTCAAAAGCCCTCAATATTGTTGGATGCGGGTAAATTGCTGAGACCTTATCTGACCGATTTAGCAAAAGAATTTTTTAAATGAATTCTAAAAATTATACGGATCGGAGGTAATAATTGGATTATTTAGACAAATACCAAAAATGGCTCAATAGTTCCTTTCTCAGTATACCGGATAAGGAAGAATTGCGCTCCATATCCCACAATAAAGAAGAGATTGAGGACCGTTTTTATAAGGATTTAGAGTTTGGTACCGGTGGGATGAGAGGGAAAATTGCTATTGGTACTAATCGTATGAATATTTATACAGTGGGACAGTCTACTCAGGGACTAGCGAATTATCTGGTAAAAAATGTGAAAAATGCATCGGATAGAGGAGTAGTGATTGCCTATGACCCCCGCCATATGTCACGTGAGTTTTCAGAGCATGCTGTTCAGGTTTTAGCTGCCAATGGTATAAAAACATATCTCTTTGATGGTATCAGACCAACACCGGAGCTCTCTTTTGCCGTAAAAATGATTGGAGCGGTGGGAGGTATCGTCATTACCGCCAGCCATAATCCGCCGGATTATAACGGCTATAAGGTTTATGGAGAAAACGGCGCCCAAATACTGCCAGAGGTAGCAGATGAGATTATTGCTGAGATTGGTAAGATAAAAGATTATTCCGAAGTAAAATTGATTTCTTTAAAAAAGGCTCGGGAAAAAGGATTGTGTGAGGTGTTGGGAGAAGTTTTTGACCGTGTCTATTACGAGAAGGTAAAAACCCTGTCCTTAAGTAAAGATGAGGAAACAGATAAGGAAATAAAGATAGTATATACACCGCTTCATGGTGCCGGAAATACTCCTATCAGAACAATTTTGAGTGATTTGGGCTATAAGAATGTTTTTGTGGATGAAGAGCAAGCCAAACCGGACCCTGATTTTTCTACTGTGGAATCACCCAATCCGGAAAATGTGGAAGCATTTGAGCATGCTGTTAAGTTGGGAGAAAAAGTGGGGGCTGAGATACTGCTGGCTACCGACCCGGATTGTGACCGTATTGCTGTAGCCGTTAGAGGTAGCCATAGTGATTATGTCTTTTTAAATGGCAATCAGACCGGTGCATTGCTGATACACTATATTCTAAAAAGACGTCAAGAGAAGGGAAAATTGCCTAAAAAAGGATTTATTATCAAGACCATTGTCACCTCAGAAATGGGCAGAGTAATTTCGGAAAGTTTTGATATCCCCGTTTATGATACTCTTACCGGCTTTAAATTTATCTGTAATAAAGCTGAAGAGCTGGAAAAAGAAGGCGGCATATTCTTATTCGGCTATGAGGAGAGCATTGGTTATTTGGCCGGTAATTTTGTGCGGGATAAGGATGCGGTAATTAGTGCTATGCTGATTGTTGAGATGGCTGCTTATTATAAAAAGATGGGGTTGACATTGCTGAACGTATTAGAGCAGATTTATGAACAGTACGGGTATTTTCTGGAGCATTTAGAGTCGATCTTTTTAGAGGGAATAGAAGGGGAACAAAAGATAGGGGAGATTATGACTGCTTTTCGGGCAGAATTTCCCGAAGTTCCAGGAATGCCCATCTCCCGTAAGATAGATTACTTAACCCCATTACAGTATGATTATGAATTGAAGAGGGCAGAGATAATTGATATTCCCCAATCCGATGTTTTGAAATGCTTTTTCCGGGATGGTTCCTGGTATGCCATACGGCCTTCCGGGACCGAACCGAAGATAAAGATTTATATGTCCTTGGT
>JAAYOB010000022.1 GCA_012520575.1 Candidatus Stramentimicrobium fermentans | reverse complement strand
TTTGTTTCGGGGTGTAGCGCAGTTTGGCTAGCGCACCTGCTTTGGGAGCAGGGGGTCGGAGGTTCAAATCCTCTCACCCCGACCATGAGCGGGAATAGCTCAGTTGGTAGAGCACTAGCCTTCCAAGCTGGTTGTCGCGGGTTCGAGACCCGTTTCCCGCTCCATTTTGTCTTTAAAAAAGAAAGCATTTGCGCCTGTAGCTCAATAGGATAGAGCAACGGACTTCTAATCCGTAGGCTGGGGGTTCGACTCCCTCCGGGCGCGCCAAGTAAGCATAAAAATGGTAAGATATAATGGTGGGCGTAGCTCAGTCCGGTTAGAGCACTGGATTGTGGCTCCAGTGGTCGTGGGTTCAAATCCCATCGCTCACCCCATTTTCTAAAGCGCTCGTAGCTCAACTGGACAGAGCTGTGGACTTCGGATCCAAGGGCTGGGGGTTCGAATCCCTCCGAGCGCGCCATTTGAGTGTTGACAAATTAGAAAATGTAAGTATAAATGTAAGGGTAGCTTTAAAGATGTCGGCAGATGACGAAGAGGTCATTCGCCTTTAGTTGATGTTTTTCGTAAATAAACTGTTATATTGAAGCTTTTGAGTGTCTTGCTACTCGCAATTTCTCAACTGGTAAATTGGCTAATTCAAAAAGTTTGGGTAGATATGAATGAAACTATCATTAAAGTCAATTGTTGCGGTAGCTCAGTTTCGCAGTGAAAGAAATAAGAATGCTTGCTCGGAGAAGATAGATATAACAATATATGCATGAAACATATGTTTCTTACAATTGCGAACCAGCATAGAGAAAGCGGTAATTGTATGTCGAATTAGTCAATTGATTAATTAGCTCATTAGTTAATTGAATGGTAAACTGAAATCCGATAACTGAAAACATGGTCAAAGGATGTCTCCCTAACCCATATTCCGGGCCGTTAGCTCAGTCGGTAGAGCACCTGACTTTTAATCAGGGTGTCACAGGTTCGAATCCTGTACGGCCCACCTTTTAGGCAAAAAATTTGCGAGGGTGGTGGAACTGGTAGACACGCTGGATTTAGGATCCAGTGGGTAACTCCATGCGGGTTCGAGTCCCGCCCTTCGCACCATAACTTTTACCGCAAAGTATATTTGCGGTTTTATTTTAATAGCGTGTTCCTTGGAGGGAAGTTTGTATGGCTAATATTAAAAAAATTAAACAAGAAAAAAATAAAATTGAGATTCAGGTTACCGTTGAATCAGACAAAACTAATGAAGTATTTAAGGATACATATCACCAGCTTTCTCGAAAGGTAAAGGTTCCGGGTTTTCGTACCGGAAGAATCCCAATTAATATATTAGAAATGAACTTAGGGATGGAATATATAAACCACCAGGTTGCCGAAAAGCTTATTGAAGATAGCTATACTGAAGCGTTAGAAAAGAGCGAGTTAGAGCCTATTGATATCCCAAAAGTTGATATAGTGCAGATAGAAAAAGGGAAACCCTTCATCTATAAAATGAATATAGAGGTAAAGCCGGAGTTTACCTTACCTTCTTTAGAGAAGCTTTCTATAGAGAAGAAAAAACCTGAAGTAACCGAGAAAGAGATAGAAGAAGAATTGGAAAGAATAAGAGATTTCCATGCTAAATTAAATGTAGTAGAGGATAGGAAATCAGAAATGGGAGATTTTCTAATGGTAGACTATGAGGCTTTCCATAAGGATAATCTCTTACCGGACAGTAAGCAAGAAAACCAATTGATACAATTAGGCGACCGCATAATACCGGAGTTTAAGGAAAAACTTGTAGGGGTAAAACCCGGTGAAGAAAAAGAGATAAAAGTAAAAATACCGGAAAATGCAGAAGATAAAAAAATTGCCGGCGAAGAGATAGTCTACAAAGTAAAAATTAATGCACTTAAAGAAAAAGAATTACCAAAATTGGACGATGATTTTGCCAAAAGCGTAGGAGATTATCAAAAATTAACTGATTTAAAAGAACATATAAAAAAGCAGTTAAACGAACAGAAGAAGTATGAATCAGAAAGAGAATTTGAAGATTTATTAATGGACAATGTTTCTGAGAAATGCAGTTTTGAGGTTCCGGAGGTATTAATAGAAAAGCAGTTGGAAAATATGATGAAAAATTTAGAAGAGGACTTGAAAGCAAGAAACATGTCTTTAGCCGATTACTATAAAATTATCAAAACAAATGAAGAAAAGGTAAGGAGCGAATATCGTTTAATTGCCGAAGGTCAGGTAAAAAAAGAGTTGATTATTGACAAAGTTATACAGGATGATAAAATTACTGCGACTGAAGATGATGTCGATAAGAAGATTGCAGAAATTGCAGAAAGTACCAATCAGAAACCGTTAAAGGTAAGGGCTATGTTTGAAAAAAATAGGACTCTGGATAATCTGAAAGAACAGATTAAAAGGGGCAAGGCAATAGCTAAATTATCTCAAATGGTTAAGATAATTGAAATATAAGGAGATTTATTATGTATTTAGTACCAATAGTAGTGGAAAAAACTCCTCAAGGAGAAAGATCCTATGACATATATTCCCGATTGTTAAAAGAAAGGATTGTATTTTTGGGCAGCCCCATTGATGATCAAACTGCTAATATAATAATTGCCCAATTATTGTTTCTGGAGGCAAGTGAGCCGGAAAAGGACATTCATATTTATATAAATAGTCCCGGAGGTCTCGTTAGCTCGACCATTGCAATATATGATACCATTCAATACCTTAAATCCGATGTAGCCACTACCTGCTTGGGCATGGCTGCCAGTGGTGCGGCGCTGATACTTGCCGCCGGAACTAAGGGAAAAAGATTTTCACTTCCCAATTCCAGAATTATGTTGCATCAGCCTTTAGGGGGAGCTCAGGGGCAGGTTTCCGATATAGAAATTCAGACTAAAGAGTTGTTACGAATTAAGGCGAAATTAAATGAAATACTCGCGCACCATACCAATCAACCTTTGGCAAGAATCGAGAAAGATACTGATCGCGATTTTTATATGACCGGAGAAGAAGCAAAGAAATACGGGGTAGTCGATGAGGTAATTACTAAAAGAAACGATATTGAAAACGTATAATCATTACTTGAGGTGTTTAGCATGAAATGCTCATTCTGTGGAAAAGACCAGGCAGAGGTTGGTAAAATTGTTTCCGGTCCCAATGGGGTTAATATCTGTGGAGAATGTATTCAGATTTGTAATTACATTCTAAAAGAAACCGAATCTAAGAAGGTTAATAAAAGCCTATCCCTTAAAAGCATTCCAACCCCGGTAGGGATAAAGAATTATTTAGATAAGTATGTAGTGGGACAGGAAAGAGCCAAAAAAATACTGTCTGTTGCTGTCTACAATCACTATCAAAGGATTAAACACAATCTTTTAAAGAAAGAAGATAAGAACAAAAAGGAAAAAGGGAAGGATTTTGTAGAGTTAGAAAAGAGCAATATCTTGATTTTGGGACCTAGCGGATGCGGTAAGACCTTATTAGCAAAAACCTTAGCTGAAAAATTAGAAGTTCCCTTCGCTATTGCCGATGCCACTACCCTTACTGAAGCCGGCTATGTGGGAGATGATGTAGAGAATGTCCTTTTGAAACTGTACCGTGCAGCAGATGAAAATCTGGATAGGGCACAGATAGGAATAATCTATATCGATGAAATTGATAAAATAGCTCGAAAATCAGAAAATCCCTCTATTACCCGTGATGTCTCCGGAGAAGGGGTGCAGCAGGCATTATTAAAAATATTAGAGGGAACGGTGGCGGCCATGCCGGTTCAGGGTGGGAGAAAACACCCTCACCAGAAGAATATTGATATAGATACAACTCAAATATTGTTTATCTGCGCCGGCTCTTTTGATGGGCTGGAAAATACTATTAAAGGCCGACTAAAGTCCCATAACATAGGTTTTAATGCTGACATAATGAGTAATAAGCTTTCAGGGGAGAATGAAAATATTCTAACCAAGGTATTACCGGAAGATCTGATTAAATTCGGGTTAATTCCCGAATTAGTGGGCAGGCTGACAATTATCGCACCTATTAACGAATTGGATGAAAAGGCATTGATGGATATTCTGATTAAACCTAAAAATGCTCTTACTTTACAATACAAACAGATTTTCCGAAACCAAGGTGTAAAATTAGAGTTTACAGATGCGGCTTTAGAGGCAATTGTAAAAAAAGCTTTAAACAGGAAGACGGGTGCCAGGGGATTAAGGTCCATAATTGAAGAATCAATGCTGGATATTATGTATGAAATACCTTCTTCTAAAAATATAAAAGAATGCATTATAACCGATAAAATAATCGAAAACAGTGGAATACCCATATCCTTCTGTAAAGAGAAGAAAAAGCAAATTAAAGAGACTGCTTGAGAACAGTTAATGCCGGTTTGGATTGCTCTTAATATTTGCTTGACATTATTTGAAAAGAATAGTAGTATAGCTAATAAATATTTTGGTGTAGATGGGAAATAGTAAATAAAGCTGTCTTATGCGATGGCTTTGTTGAATGTCCTCCCGGAGCCTTTTACTGAAAATGAGTAAGTTTCAACGGCAGTACCGTTAACACTATATTAAGCGCCTGTTTTGACTGAATCTTATTAAAAACAGGAATTAAGGTGGTACCACGGACCCTTTTCGTCCTTAAGAAGGATGAGAAGGGTTTTTTGTTTTCTAAAAATAATATAGGCAAGGAAAATAGTATGAAAAACCAACAATATAAACAAAATAGTTTACCGTCCGTATATAATCCTAAAACAGCTGAAAGCCGTTGGTATCAATACTGGCTGGATAATAATCTTTTTCAGGTGAAGAGTAATGAAAAAAGAGAAAGAAATTATTCTATAGTGATGCCTCCACCCAATATTACCGGTTCTTTACACATAGGGCATGCCTTGAATAACACTTTACAGGATATCGTCATTCGCTGGAAAAGAATGCAGAGGTATAATGTGTTATGGCTTCCCGGAACAGACCATGCCGGTATCGCTACCCAAAATGTAGTAGAAAGAGTAATTGCTGAAGAAGGGAAGAGCAGATATGATTTGGGAAGAGAGAAATTCGTAGAACGTGCCTGGCAATGGCGAGATGAATATGGCTCTAATATTCTGAACCAGCTTAAGAAAATGGGCTGCTCTTGTGATTGGTCCCGTTTGAGATTCACCCTCGATGAAGGGCTCTCTAAAGCAGTGAGAAAGGTGTTTGTCACACTGTTTAAAGAAGGACTTATATATCGTTCTAATTATGTTGTTAACTGGTGTCCGCGTTGTCAGACGGCGCTTGCTGATATTGAGGTTGAGCAAAGAGAAGAAAAATCCAAGCTCTACCATATCAAATATCCCTTAAAAGATTTTACTGATGAGTATATTGTAGTGGCTACCACCAGACCGGAGACCATGTTAGGCGACACTGCTGTTGCGGTAAATCCTAAGGACCAAAGGTATCAAAAATATGTCGGGAAAATAGCAATTCTACCGTTAGTAGGGCGAGGGCTGCCTATAGTTGCCGATAAATACGTTGATCCGGAATTTGGTACCGGAGCCGTTAAGATAACTCCAGCTCATGATTTAAACGATTTTGAATTAGGCAAAAGACATAGTTTAAAAGAAATTAATATTCTTAATGATGATGGTACTACCAATAAAGAAACCGGTAAATATGCTAATTTAAGTATAGAGCAAGCTCGAGAAGTAGTGCTGGAAGACTTAAAAGCAGAGGATTATTTAGTAAAGACTGAAGATTATAGCCACTCCCTGGGTCACTGTTACCGTTGTGACACAGTAATTGAACCGTATCTCTCTCAGCAATGGTTTGTAAAAATGAAAGACTTAGCCCTTCCGGCAATTAAAGCGGTACAAAACAAAGAGACTAATTTTATTCCGGGAAGATGGTCCAAAGTCTATTTTGAATGGATGCGCGGCATTAAAGATTGGTGTATTTCCAGACAGCTATGGTGGGGTCACCGTGTTCCGGTCTGGTATTGCCGGGATTGCAATGAATACATAGTAGAAATGGAAGATCCTGAAGAATGTCCCAAGTGTCATAGCAAGAGCATAGTACAAGATAAAGATGTCCTGGATACCTGGTTCAGTTCAGCTTTGTGGCCCTTTTCTACTATGGGTTGGCCCGAAGAGACCTCTGACTTAGCAGAATTCTATCCTACTAATCTTTTGGTAACCGGATTTGATATTATCTTCTTTTGGGTAGCCCGTATGATGATGATGGGACTAAAATTCATGGGAGAGGTTCCCTTTAAAGAAGTATTTATCAATCCTCTCATTAAAGACATAGAAGGGAAAAAAATGAGTAAATCCAGAGGAAATGTGATAGACCCTCTGGTGGTGATAGAACAGTATGGAGCAGATGCACTCAGGATGACACTTGCCTCTCTAACCATTCAAGCAAATTATATACGTCTATCTACAGAAAAGATTGAAACATTTCGCAATTTTACTAACAAGATATGGAATGTTGCCCGTTTTGCTTTAGCTAATCTATCTGATTTTGATCCATATTCTTTAAAAGAAGAAGAATTTGAGTTCAACCTTTTTGATAAATGGATATTAGCACATCTCAATGACTGCATTAAAATTGTTACCGAATATTTAGGCAAATACCAATTCAGTGAGGCGGCAATGGCCATCTATGATTTTACCTGGAATTATTTTTGTGATTGGTATGTTGAGCTGATTAAGGAGACCTTATATAAGGAAGAAAATGGTGCCAGAAAAAAGACTGTTCAATACGTTCTTTGGTATGTGCTGGAACATATTTTAAGGATATTGCACCCCTTTATGCCCTTTATTACCGAGGAGATTTGGCAAAATATTCCCCACCAGGGACTGAGTATTTCTACCAAGGACTGGCCTGACTTTAAAAGGAAGAGTAGCAGAACAGATATAGAAGAAAAGGTAATCGTGATACAGGGTGTTATTAAGGTGATTCGCAATATAAAAGCTGAAATGAATATCCCTTTGACCAAGACTGTGGATGCTCATATTAAGGTAGTTGGTAATGAAAAAGAAAGATTGTTGAAAGAGCATCAGTCCTACCTTAAAAGCTTAGCGCATCTCAATTTCATATTGATAGGAAAAACTTTAGAAAAACCGGAATATTCCGCTATCGGTGTTTTGGAAGATATAGAAATCTATATTCCTTTAAAGGATATAATCGATATCGAAGTAGAGATAAGTCGTTTAGAGAAAAAACTGAGCAAGATTGAAAAAGAAATAATTATCATAAATAAGAAATTAAATAATGTTGATTTTATTGAAAAGGCGCCTGCATCGGTTATCGATAAAGAAAAAGAGAAAATGTTGGAATTAGCGGATATAAGAGATAGAATTTGCACAAATTTAAAAACCATTAAAGCTGTATAGTATGAAAAGCTGTTATAAAGAAGCAATAGACTATATCTACAATCTGAATAAGTACGGTATCAAGTTAGGCTTGAACAATATTTCTGGCTTACTTTCCATATTTGATAATCCTCATTTAAAAACTAAGGTGATTCATATTGCGGGTACCAATGGCAAGGGTTCTACAGCTGCTGTTCTCCATTCCATTTTGCAAAAAGCGAATTATAAGGTTGGGCTGTATACTTCCCCGCATCTGGTGAGTTTCCAGGAGAGAATGAAGATAAATGGTGAGTATATAACTCAAGATGAAGTTTGTGCACTACTGAAAAGGCTAAAACCGGCTATTAAAAAAATCGCTCACACAGAAGGCTACAAGCATCCTACCTTTTTTGAAGTAGTAACGGCTATGGCTTTCCTTTATTTTTATGAAAAAAATGTCGATTTCGCCATTATGGAGGTCGGTTTAGGCGGGAGATTGGATGCTACTAATATTTGCCGGCCTCTGGTATCGATAGTTACTCATCTCGGTTTTGACCATATGGAACAACTGGGAAATACTCTAAGTGAAATTGCTGCGGAGAAAGGGGCTATTATTAAACAGAATACAGCGATAATCAGTGGGCAGCAATTGCCGGAGGCAGCTCAAGTAATTGAAAAGATTGCGCAAGAAAAAGAAGCTCCTTTATATATCTATGGAGAACAATTCAAAGCCGTCTTGGAAAATTCTCTATTAAAGGGGAATTATTTTAATTATTCCGGAATTTATTACAAAATTATTAACCTTTTTGTTCCTTTAGCGGGCGAATACCAACTTGAAAATGCCTCTTTAGCCATAGCTGCAGCAGAGTTGCTCAATAATAATGGCTTTAAGATAAATAAGGAATCTATTATTGAGGGGGCAAGGCACGCCCAATGGCCGGGCCGTTTTGAGATTATTAGAGAAAAACCTCTGGTTATTTTAGATGGGGCACATAACCCGGATGGGGTTACTCAGTTTATGAAGAATTTAAAGAGATTAATCCCGGATAAAAATATTATTGCCGTCCTTGGTGTCTTTCAGGATAAGGATTTCACTGCCATTGTTAAAACCATTGTTACCCAGATTAATAAGGTTATCCTTACTATGGCCGATAATCCCCGTGCCACCCCAACAACTGTATTAATGGAAGAGGTTAGCCGATATATGGATAAAAAACATATATCGGAAACAAATAGTGTTGCAGCTGCCATCGATAAAGCTCTTCAAATTGCCCGGGAAGATGAGATAATAATTATTACCGGTTCTTTGTATACGGTAGGGGAGGCAAAAGCCTATTTTTTAGAAAAAGGAAAATAGAAGAGGTACTATGTTCGTTTTTTCTAAGCAGGAAAAAATAGTTTTATTGCTCATTGTTACTGTAATAATAACCATCTTTGGTTGCAGATTTTATCTGCAAGAAAAGAATAAGATTACTATACTTCCTTCCAATCAGGAAAATTTGTCTATTCAGCAAAATGTTGCAGATACATCTCAAGAAGAAATTTATATCATCCACATTGCCGGTGCGGTTAAGCAGCCTGGCGTTTATCAGATATCATCAGGTGAGCGTATAATCGATGTGGTTAAAATGGCCGGAGGTGCGCTGGAAAAAGCCCATCTTGATATGGTAAATCTTGCTGCTCCTATTCACGACGGGCAAAAAATAATTATTCCTTTTATACCGGAAGAGAGAAAAGGTGAATTATCAGGAATGGCTGAACAGGGATTAACAATGCCTGAATTTAATTACGATGCTAACAGCGGTTTAATAAATATTAATTCTGCCACCGCTCGTGAATTAGAATCATTGCCCGGAATCGGTCCGGTACTGGCTGAACGTATCTTGGAATTCCGTAAGAACAATGGAATATTTCGCAGAATTGAAGATATAAAAGGTGTTTCAGGTATTGGTCAGAAGAGATTTGATGCTATTAAGGAGATGATTACAACCCATTAGAAAGACTAATTCTTTACCAAACGCTCAGGCGCCATTGCTTTCAGTCTTAATATTCTATATTATCGGCATTTTGCTGCAAAAGAACCTCAGCTATTTTTCTTTCCAATTTTTATTCTCATTCTGCCTGTTGTGGTGTCTATGGGCCATTCTTTCATATAAGGCAGGCTGTAATTTTACCGGTGTTTATCTGCTTATTATATTTTTGTTGCTCGGCATGATGAATACCGCCTATCAGAGTAAACCACAGGGCTCCAACCATATTTATTATTTCAGGGCTAACTCCGGCCTTTTAATGGGAACGGTATTAGAGGCGAGGCTGCGGCAAGATGGAGGCTGCCAGGAAATTTTGTTGGCTGCCCAGAATATCCAGCATAATGACAAATGTTATCAAGTAGAAGGGAAGGTACTTTTAAGGGTCTATCAGAATGGAACTAATTTTCAATTCCAATATGGGGACTTAATTAAAGCTAAAGTGGTATTGGGTGAACCGGATTTACCGGGGAATTTTGGCGAATTCAATTATAGGGATTATTTAATCAGGCAAAGAATATTTGTCACCGGTAGCCTCAATGCTGATCAGATTTATTTTGTTGGCAAAAATAATCAATTAATTTTAAGTAAAGCTCTTAATTATATTAAAGAAAATATTGCTAAAAATATCGATAGAATATACCATTATCCGCAAGCTGCCTTCATAAAGGCAATTATCGCCGGTGATCGAAGTGAACTGCCCCCGGAGTGGGAACCTATATTCCAAGATGCAGGGGTGATGCACATACTGGCTATTTCAGGGTTGCATGTAGGGATTATCGCCATCTTTTTATTTAATATCTTCAACTTCTGGTCTTTTTTTAAAAAAAACGAGAGATTAAAGTATATTATTATAATAATTATTTTACTGGTATATGCAGCAATCACCGGTTTTCGCCCTTCAGTAAGCAGAGCCACTCTGATGTTCATCACTTTTCTTATTGCTAAATATATTAATCGGCCTTATCATCAATACAGCAGTATTTTTTTAGCAGCATTGTTAATATTATTTTATCAGCCTCTCTTATTATTTGATGCAGGTTTTTTACTCTCTTTCACAGTCACTTTTTTTATTATCCTTCTTTATCCCCTGTTACAGGAGAAGTTAGATTTTTTGCCTAATTATTTATCGGAATCCTTGGCTATTTCCTTATCCGCCTGGTTAGGAATGGCACCGTTATCGGCCTATTATTTTTACAAAATATCGCTTATAGCCATTTGGGCTAATTTAATAATAGTGCCCTTAGTCAGTATTATCCTCATTTTAGGTTTAATCTCTATTATAGGCTCTTTCCTTCTTATTTCTTTTGCGCAATTGACGGCTCATTTAAGTGAAATTTTAATTAATCTTCTGCTATCTTTCACTAAATTTTTCTCGTCCTTACCTTATGCCTATCATTATATTGCTCAACCGCACATCTACCAGACAATCTCTTATTATTTTTTACTTATAGTTATGGCCTATATTCTCATTAATTGGCCCAAACTGGATGTTAATAAAAGAAAGTTTGTATTCTGGGGTACAATGGCGGTTATAATAGCAATGCTGTCCGCTCATCTATTTCCTTTTTCCCAATTATTCTCACTCCATTTTATAAATGTAGGTCAGGGAGATTCAATTTTAATTGAAACGCCGCTAAACAAGAAAATTTTGATTGACGGCGGGGGGACACCTTTTAATGATTTTGACGTAGGTAAGCATACTGTGGTACCCTATTTAAGGCGCCTGGGAATTAATCAGATTGATATTTTGGTTCTAACTCATCCCGACTTAGACCACTTAGAAGGCCTGGTTACTGTCCTAAAAGAAATGAAGGTCGGCATGGTTATGGACAGCGGCATAGACAGTAAAGACCCTGTTTATCAACAATTCCTTTCTTTAATAAGAAGTGATAATGGAATCATCTATTCTAAAGTGAAGGCAGGAGACCTCATTGCTTTAGAGCCGGGATTGGAAATATTAATCCTCAACCCCATGAATCCCTCAACATATTACCAGGAAAATGATTTTAATAACCAATCAATTGTGTTAAAATTACGATATAAAAATGTCAGCTTCTTATTAACCGGTGATATAGAAGAATCAGCAGAAATAAACCTGTTATCCTGGCAAGAACAATTAAAAAGTGATGTCTTAAAAGTCGCCCACCATGGCAGCATTACCTCCAGCTCTGAATTATTTTTAAATAGAGTTCAACCCAAGGTAGCGATAATATCGGTGGGCTTAAATAATGTTAACCTTCCCCATCCGAGTGTAGTTAAAAGACTTAAAGATTATTGCTGGGAAGTTTTTAGAACAGATTTAAATGGGACAGTTTTAATTACCAGTAATGGACAGAATATTAATATAAAAACGTTTAGGTAACGATAACAATATGAATGAAAGACAGAAAACCTTTGATTTTTTTTCCATTCAAAGGGAAATTGAAAAAAATATAATCAAACCAATATATCTATTTTATGGAGAAGACAATTTTCTGCATAATATTATTCTGGAGAAGCTCAAATTGCACCTTTTCCGACAAAAACGGCAGG
Source organism: Candidatus Stramentimicrobium fermentans (assembly GCA_012520575.1). Taxonomy (GTDB): domain Bacteria; phylum Atribacterota; class Phoenicimicrobiia; order Phoenicimicrobiales; family Stramentimicrobiaceae; genus Stramentimicrobium; species Stramentimicrobium fermentans. The sequence continues at coordinate 117,634 of JAAYOB010000022.1, read as the reverse complement.
TCAATTATAGTGTTTTTTATGGTGAAGATCTCGATTTTAGCGAGCTGGCTAATTCTCTCTATGCCGTACCGCTGGGTTTTGGCCCCGGAACCATACAGGGTATTATTATCAAGCAATTAGAGAAAATCAAAAGACCTCTGCTGCAGAAACTGGATACCCTGATAGAAAATTTATCATTTGACTCTGACAATCACTTAATCTTACTTTTTGTTGATAGCAAAGCGGTACCGAAAAACATAAAAATAGAGAAGATAAAAAAATATGGTTCAATTGTAAACCTAAAAAAGTTAAATAAAACACAAATAAGACAGTTAGTCATAGCGAGATGTAAGGAAGAACAAAAAGAGATAACAAATGAGGCACTCTATTATTTGCAGAGCATTACGGAAAATGACGTTGGTTTAATTAGCAATGAACTGGATAAGTTGTTCTGTTATTTAGAGGGTACGAGTGATAAAATTACTAAAAATGATGTTTTAAACGGTTTATATGGGTTACGGAGTGGAAATATTTTTGATTTTGTAGAGGCATTGGGAGAACGTGATGCAGCAAGAACAATAGGTTATCTAAGAAAATTATTAGGTAGCGATGAATACCATCCATTGCAGCTTTTAGCCATGATAAATCGCCAGATAGGATTAATCCATAGGGCGAAGCTATTCCCAAATAATATAAAAATAATTAAGGGAGATTCAAATCTCCCTTATTTTATGGTACAAAGAATTATAGCCCAATCCCAAAAATACTCACTTGATGAATTAAAGATGGCTTATCAGTCTTTGTTACAGGCGGAAACTAACCTGAAAACAGGCTCTTTGCTGCCCAGTCTAATCTTAGAACAATTAGTAATAGGCATAACAAAAAAGGGTAGTTTTAACCCTGTTCTGCCCCTTGAGCAGCCTGTTCCTTAGCATTCAATACCTGAAGTTTGAGTTTTTTGGCCAATAAGGATTTTTTTCGAGCAACGGTGTTTCTGGCAAAAACACCCTTTTGAGCAGCCTTGTCCAGAGTTGACACACATTTCTGAAAATTTTGCTGAATGACATTATTGTCTTCCGTGTTCAGCGAATTTTCAAATTTTTTAATTAGAGTCTTTACTTTGGATTTATAAGCATAATTCCTGATACGTTGTTTTTCTGAAATTTTAGCCCTTTTGATAGCTGATTTGATTGTGGGCATGTATAGCTTCCTTTCTTATAGTTTTGCTGGTAAATTTTAACATCTTTTTAATTGAAAATCAAGAAAAAAATAACATATTAATTTTTTAAACAACACACATGGAGAAGAAATATGACCGACAGCAATGTAAAGGTTGCCCGATATACCGGGATAGTAATGGCTGCAACTCTTATCTGCCGATTTTTTGGATTAGGCCGAGAGATAGTAATTTCTAATCAATTTGGGGCAAGCTTTGAAACAGATGCTTTTTTTATGGCCTTTATGATACCGAACCTTCTAAGAAGCGTGATAGGGGAGGGTGCCTTAAATACTGCTTTTGTGCCTATGTTTTCGGGATATCTGGCTCATCAAGATAAAGAAAAAGCAGATGCTTTTGCCAGTAAAGTACTCAACCTCTTAATTATAGCTGTTTTAATTATTATTTCTCTGGGTATCTGGTCAGCCCCATATTTAGTCAATATGATGGCTGTGGGATTTAGGCAATTTCCTGAAAAATACTTGTTAACGGTTAATTTAACAAAGATTATGTTTCCCTATATCGGCTTTGCCGCACTGGCTGCCTTATTTATGGGAATCTTAAACTCTTATGGAGTATTTTTTATACCTGCATTAGCTCCTGCCTTGCTCAATATGGGTATTATCATATTCGCGTTCTTCTATACCGCCCGGTTCGGCATATATAGTTTGGCAATAGGGGTTTTAGCCGGCGGCTTGGCACAAGTTCTAATACACATTCCTTCTTTAATAAAAAAGCATTTTAACTATAAAATCACCTTTAATATCTACGATCCGGACGTAAGCTCGTTCTTTCAATTATTAATTCCAGCAGCTATCGGATTGGCTATTGATAAGATTAATTTTGTGGTTGACCGTATTATTGCATCATTTCTGACGCATGGCAGCATCTCCGCTTTGTATTATGCTAATCGGCTAATGCAATTTCCTCTGGGTGTTTTTGGCATAGCACTGACCATAGCCATACTGCCGACGCTTTCTAAATATGTTGCCAAAGGACAGATAGAAGATATGAAAAGTAGTTTTTCTTTCGGATTCAAATTGCTTTCCTTTTTTATCTGGCCCTGCATGGTAGGGTTAATCACACTAAGCTACCCCATAGTACGACTATTTTATGAACATGGTTTATTCAGTGCCCAAGATACTTCGACTACTGAAGTGGCATTGGTCTGCTATACCGTCGGCCTTTTTGCCATCTCAATTTTAAGATTGATAATAAGTACTTTTTACGCTTTAAAAGATACTAAAACCCCGTTGCGTATTGGTATCCTAGCCGTAACTGTTAATATCATATTAGATCTGATCCTGGTCAGGTATTTGGCACATGCCGGAATTGCTTTAGCCACTTCTATTTCAGCAATCTTGCACTTTATTATTCTGGGGATTTATTTAGAAAAAAGAGTAAGTGGTATTTTTAGCAGGGAGCTGTTATTATTCTCTTGGAAATCTATTTTAGCCAGCATATTCATGGCGTTAACCTGTTGGGGATGCGCTTATTATTTTGGGCTGAGATTTGATTTACATTCAAAAGTTTTGCAATTGGCCCAGGTGTTAATTTCTGGATTACTGGGTATTCTGGTATACTATATTAGTGGTATAATGCTGGGTATTACCGAATTTAGCAATGCAAAAAGGTTCATTAAAATGATTGTTAATAGAGAGATAAGGGAAATAAAAGAGAATGACTGAGATAACCAAAGCGGCAAATATTCGTAATTTTTCAATTATAGCCCATATAGACCATGGTAAATCTACCATTGCTGATCGTATTTTAGAGTTGACTGAAACAATTAGCCAAAGGGAGATAAGAGAACAGGTTTTAGATGACATGGATTTAGAGAGAGAAAAAGGTATTACCATAAAATCAAAGCCGGTCCGACTCTTGTATAAAGCTTTAAATGGAAAACAATATATCTTTAACCTTATTGATACTCCCGGTCATGTTGATTTTTCCTATGAGGTGTCTCGTAGTTTAGCTGCCTGCGAAGGTGCCTTAATGGTAGTTGATGCTGCGCAAGGTGTGCAAGCTCAGACTATTTCCAATGTTCAAATGGCTTTAGAGCACAAATTGTCTATAATTCCGGTAATTAATAAGATTGACCTTTCCACTGCTGATCCGGAAAAGGTCAGCAAAGAGATTAAGAAAATTAATGGACTATCAGAGAGCCCAATATTAATGGCGAGTGCCAGAGACGGTACCGGCATAAGAGAGGTATTGGAGGCTATTGTTAAATATATACCGCCCCCGGATGGTAAATTAGAAAAACCCTTGCAAGCATTAATTTTTGATTCAGTTTACAATCCCTATCAGGGATCAGTTGTATATATCAGAATTGTAAATGGTGTGGTGAAGCCGGGCTCCAAAATACAGACCATGTCTAACAAGAATAACTATGAAGTTAATGAAGTGGGTATTTTTATGCCTAAAAGAAAGAAGGTTGAACAGCTTTCAGTGGGAGAGGTTGGCTATTTAACCGCAGGCTTTAAGGATATTACCTTAACAAAAGTCGGTGATACCATAACTAATTCGGAACAACCGGCAGATCGACAATTACCCGGTTATAAAAAAGTTATACCTATGGTTTTTTGTAGTTTTTACCCGGTGGAAAACGATGATTATCCCGATTTAAAATATGCTCTGGAAAAATTGAGTTTAAACGACTCTGCCATTAGCTATATTCCCGAAAACTCACCTGCTTTGGGATTCGGTTTTCGTTGCGGCTTCTTAGGATTACTTCATATGGAAATTATTCAAGAGAGGCTGGAAAGAGAATATCAGATTCAACTAATTGCGACGACTCCCAGTGTCTTATATCGCGTATATTTAAAGAATAAACAGATTATTGAGATAGATAACCCGTCATCACTACCTGAGGCCGCTTTAATTGATTACATTGAAGAGCCTTTTATTGAATTAACACTTATTACGCCCAGCCAGTTTTTAGGGGGAATAATGGAATTATTGCAAGACAGGAGGGGAGTATTTAAAAATATGGAATACCTTGATAAAGATATTGCCCGCCTCTTGTACCACCTGCCTTTAAATGAGATTATGCTTGATTTTTATGACCGTATTAAATCAATCAGCAAAGGATACGCCAGTATCGATTATCATATTATGGGTTATCAAGAATCTGCACTAATAAAGGTTGACGTTTTAGTAAATCAAGAGGTAGTTGATAATCTTTCCTTCATCACACATAAGGACAAAGCGTATGAGCGTGCTAGGAAAATAGTAGATAACCTAAAAACTGCCATTCCTCGCCAATTATTTGAAGTACCTATCCAGGCGAGTGTAAACCGCAAAATAATTGCCCGCTCCACCGTGAGAGCATTAAAGAAAAATGTCATAGCAAAATGTTATGGCGGGGATATTAGTAGAAAACGTAAATTGTTGGAAAAGCAAAAAGCTGGTAAAAAAAGGATGAAAAGAATAGGCAAGGTAGAAATCCCGCAGGAAGCCTTTATGAGTATTTTAAAAATCGATTAATTATAGATTGTCTCCAACCATGAATCATGTACTAAACATAGGTTTATATCTTCACATACCTTTTTGTTTTAAGAAATGCATCTATTGTGATTTTTTTTCTATTGCTACGAGTGATGAGCAATTAAAAAAAAGGTACATTTCCGCCATAATTAAAGAGATGGAACTTCACGGTAAGAAGAACCAAGAAGTAGAACTTACCTCAATTTACTTAGGAGGAGGAACTCCCACCGCACTGAGCGGACTCCAATTGCAAGAAATATTAAGGGCCTGTTTTTTAAAATTTCCGATTGATGAAATGGCAGAAATTACCGTAGAGGCAAACCCGGGTACGATAGACTTAGGAAAATGTAAATTGTTATTTCAAGCGGGTGCAAACAGACTTAGCTTAGGTGTCCAATCTTTTGATGATGAAATGCTGAGGAAATTAGGTAGAATACATACCAAAGAAGACTCTTTAGCTGCCTACCATAGTGCCAGGGAAGCAGGCTTTAAGAATATAAATATTGATATTATGTTCGGGCTTCCGGGGCAAAGCAAGATAGGATTTAAAGAAACCTTAACCGAGGTTATCCAGTTAAAACCAGAACACATTTCTCTCTATGCTCTTTCCTTAGAACCCGAAACTCCTTTAGGACACCTGGTTGCCGCCGGGAAAATTAAACTGCCCTCCGATGATTTTACCAACAAACTATTTTTAGAGGCTATAACCCTGTTAGGTGAACGCAATTATGAGCACTATGAAATATCCAATTTTGCCTTACCCGGAAAAAGGAGTATTCATAATCAGCTTTACTGGAACTGCCAACCTTATTTGGGATTAGGGGCGGGTGCAACCTCTTTTATGAGTAATAAGCGGTATCGTAATTATCAGGATCCGGAACTGTACATTGAACTTTTAAATTTTGGGATTTTACCCATAGAATGCCAGGAAATACTTTCTTCATCAGAAAAGATGTCGGAAAAGATCATATTGAAGTTAAGAATGATGGAAGGATTAGCCAAAGCTGAATTCAGAGGATTATTTGGAACTCCTATAGAACATTTTTTTGGGAAACCTATACAAGAACTGAAAGAACAGGGTTTATTAGCCGAGAGTAAAACTCACTACTATCTAACTAAAAGAGGAATATCGCTTGCTAACAACGTATTTCTGGAATTTTTGGATTAATTATCTATACCTGAAAATAACTTTTTTACCGGTACAAGTATTGACAAATAACCTATTCAATGGTATCTTAGATAAGAAATTAGCACTCTCACCATTAGAGTGCTAATTTGAGGAGAAAGATATGATTAATGATAGAATGAGCACCATTTTAGATGCCGTTGTGCATCTCTATATAGATAACGCAGAACCGGTTAGTTCGGAAATGATACTTACTTTCTACAACTTGCCGGTCAGTTCAGCTACTATTAGGAATGACCTATTATTGCTGGAAAAGCTTGGTTATATAAAAAAGCCACATACTTCTGCCGGGCGTATACCGACCGATAAGGGCTATCGATTTTATGTTGACCAATTGATGGGAAAAGAGGTCGATGCCCTTACTGATGAAGAAAAACAAGAAATTATTGAGCAATTTAAAATAGCTAGAGATTATTATGAGATAATGAAGCTTACTTCGAAATTAATATCGAGATTGACTAATAATTTAGGGGTAGTATTGGCACCTAATGTGGTGGAGGACACCTTAAAAGATATTCATTTTATAGTTTTAAACAATCAGCGTATCGTGGTAACTTTAGTTACTAACAGTGGGTTTTCTTTCCAAAAGATGATGAGAACTAATTGTGATATTTCAGAAAATAATTTAAAAGAATTTGCCCGGATTATAAAAAAGGAATTTTATGGGAAGAGTTTAGAAGAAATTAACGAGGAAATGTTAAATCAAATTTATAAATACTATTTTAAATACCGGACTCTGGAATCAATCTGGGATTTCTTTGAAGACTGTTTTGATTTTACAGAAGAGGATGCAAGCATCTTCCTGGGTAATCACAGCTATATGCTGCAGCAGCCTGAGTTTAAAGAGATTGAAAGAATAAACTATCTCTTTGACTTCATTGAGGAAGAGAAAAATTTGGTCAGAATTATTAGAAAATCAATTTTTAAAAAACAGTTTGACATTATAATCGGCAGCGAGCTGGAACAGGAAGTTATGGAGAACTACAGTGTAGTTATCAGACCATACCACATCAAAGGAAAATTGAGAGGGGCTATCAGTGTCCTGGGCCCAACCAGAATGAATTATTCTAAATCTGTTTCGGTATTAGATTTTATAGCTCAGAAGTTAAGCAAGGTATTATCATAAAGAAGTAGTCGATTAGCGAAATCGAGAGAATGTTTAAATACTGTTTATTCAAGGAGGTGCACGATGAATAAAGGTAAACAGCACGTAGGAGAAGATGATTCAGTGGACAAGGTTATACTGGAAGATTTAAATAAAATGAAAAAACCTGAACTGATTAGTAAGGTTATAGTTCTTGATAAACAATTATTAGAAGCCTTAAATAGTTTTAAGAAAACAGAAATTGAACTGGAAAAAATGAAAGAAAATGAAAAAACCGGCAAAGAGCAGCTGATCAGGATGCAGGCAGATTTTGAAAACTATAAGAAGAGGGAAGAGCTGAAAAAGCGAGAATTTATGGAATATGCCAAAAAAGATTTAATTTGTCAGCTGCTCTCAGTAATGGATAATTTAGAGAGGGCTTCTTGCTATACCGATGAGCAGGCAGATGAAAAGCATCTTAACGATATTAAGAAAGGACTTGATGGAATACTGAAGGATTTTCAGAGTATATTAGAGAAAGAGGGCTTAAAACCTATTAAATCTGTAGGGGAAAAGTTTGACCCTTATTACCATGAGGCAATTATGCATGTAGAATCAGATAAGTTCCCTGAAGATACAGTCATGGAAGAAATAGTTAAAGGTTACTATTTGAAATCAAAAGTGCTAAGACCTTCTGTGGTTAAGGTTTCCAAGGGCTGTATCAAAAAACCGGAAAAAAGTAGAAAGAAGCCCGAAGATATGGAATAAGAAAACAACAAAAAATGAATTATATGATTAGGAATATAAGATAATAGGAGGAAAAATATTATGTCCAAAGCAATTGGAATTGATTTAGGTACCACAAATTCTGTAGTTGCCATTATAGAAGGGGGTAAGCCTGTTGTTATTGAGAATAAAGAAGGCAGCAGAACTACTCCATCCATGGTTGCCTTTACTAAGAAAGGTGAGCGATTGGTAGGATTATTGGCAAAGAGACAGGCGGTTACCAACTCGAAAAATACGGTTTATTCCGTTAAACGTTTTATTGGCAGACGTTTTACTGATCCGGAAGTACAAGAGATAAAAAAAGTACTTTCCTTCGATATTGCCGAGGGAGAGCATACTGATGTAAAAATAAAAATTCAGGATAAACTATACAGTCCGCAGGAAATATCAGCTATGGTTTTGCAAAAACTAAAACAAGCTGCGGAAGACCATTTAGGTGAGACGATTAATGATGCGGTGATTACCACCCCGGCCTATTTTAACGATAATCAGAGGGAAGCCACTAAGGCTGCCGGTAGAATAGCCGGCTTGAATGTTTTAAGAATTATTAATGAGCCTACTGCAGCTGCCTTAGCCTATGGTTTAGATAAAGAAAAAAATGAGAAGATTGCTGTATTTGACTTAGGTGGAGGAACCTTTGATATATCTATTTTGGATATTGGAGAAGGTGTTTTTGAAGTTAAATCCACCAATGGAGACACCTTTCTGGGAGGAGACGACTTTGACCAACGGGTTATCAATTGGGTAATTGATAGTTTCAAGAAAGACCAGGGAATTGATTTGAGCAAAGACCAGATGGCTTTACAGAGACTGAAGGAGGCTTCTGAAAAGGCCAAATGCGAACTTTCTTCTTCATTGCAGACCGAAATTAATCTGCCTTTTATCACCGCTGATGCCAATGGTCCCAAGCACCTGAATTATACCCTGACCAGATCTAAATTGGAACAGCTAACCGAAGACCTGTTAGAAAGAACCGTCGGCCCCTGTAAAAGAGCATTAGAAGACGCCAAATTGTCTGCTGATGACATTGATGAGGTAATCTTGGTGGGCGGTCAGACCAGGATGCCCAAAGTTCATGAGATAGTAAAGAAAATCTTCGGTAAAGAGCCTCATAAAGGAGTAAATCCGGATGAGGTAGTAGCCATGGGAGCTGCAGTTCAAGCCGGTAAATTGAAAGGAGAGGTTAAAGATATTCAACTGTTAGATGTGACCCCTCTGTCTTTAGGGATTGAGACTTTAGGTGGTGTGTTTACCAAATTGATTGAAAGAAATACCACCATTCCGGCCTCTCGTCAGCAAATATTTTCTACTGCTGCCGATAATCAGACCGCCGTAGATATAAATGTTTTACAGGGTGAAAGAACTTTAGCGAAAGACAACACCAGTTTAGGACGTTTTCAGCTAGTGGGTATACCGGCTGCCCCCAGAGGTATCCCTCAGATCGAGGTATCTTTTGATATTGATGCCAATGGAATTTTAAAGGTTGCAGCTACAGATAAGGGTACCGGAAAAGAACAGAAGATTACTATTACCCATTCCAGCGGATTGAGTGAAGAGGAGATTCAGAAAAAGATTAAAGAAGCAGAACAGTTTGCCGAAGAAGATGTAAAACAAAAAGAGAAGATTGAATTGCATAATCAGGCTGATAACTTAGTTTATGCTACTGAGAAATCATTGAAAGATGCCGGTGACAAGGTCAGCGATAGTCTGAAAAGCGAAATAAACGATGATATTGCCCAATTGAGGAAAGCAATCCAGGATGATGATGCTGAGGGAATGAAGTCAGGTATAGAAAAACTGACTAATTCTTCTCATAAAATGGCTGAGGAAATGTACAAACAATCATCAGCTGCGCAGGAGCAGCAGACTTATAGTGATAGTTCTTCCACTAAGGAAACAGCACAAGAAACGACAGATTCTCAAAAAGATGAAAAGATTTTTGATGCTGAATATAAAGAGGAAGACGGAGATAATAATAAATAATTGATTAAATTGCTAAAAATAGTACTGTAATGTTTGACTTAAATCTTGCTGAGTTTTTCAGTAAAATGCTTTATTTGGAAGACTCAGCAAGAAATAACTTAATTGGTTTATTTTGTTAAAGGGGTTTTCATAGTGGCTAATAAGGATTACTATCAGGTTCTAGGGGTAAAGAAAGAGGCAAGTCAGGATGAGATTAAAAAAGCATTTCGGAAATTAGCCTTAAAATACCACCCGGATGCCAATCCGGATAAAAAAGAAGAAGCGGAAAAAAAATTTAAGGAGATTGGGGAGGCCTATGCTGTCTTAAGTGACCCAGAAAAGCGGGCTCGCTATGACCAGTATGGTACCGCTGATACTGCTGATTTTGGAGCAGGATTTGATTTTAGAGACATTTTTGGAGAAGGAATGGGTGACTTCGGCAGCTTCAGCGATATATTCGAAAGCATGTTTAGCGGTAGCACTCGTAGGACCTATCGGCGAGATAGGGCTAGGAAAGGTGATGATTTAAGGTATAATCTGGAAATAACCTTAGAAGAGGCCGCTTTTGGTGCGGAAAAAAGGATTGAAGTTCCGGTTTGGGAAGACTGCAGTGCCTGTAAGGGCACAGGAGCTGAGTCCGGAACCGGAAAAAGAACCTGTCCTGATTGTAAGGGGACAGGGCAGATTAGGATTACCCAGAATACTTTTTTAGGTCAGACTATAAGCATTCAAACCTGCCCCAGATGTAAAGGAGAAGGCCAGATTATAGAAAATCCCTGTAAGGTCTGTCAGGGTACCGGAAAGGCTAAGAGAAGAAAATCAATAAATGTAAAAGTTCTTGCCGGAGTTGATAGCGGGCATCGCCTAAGACTTGCCGGTTTAGGGGAACCGGGTGAAAACGGCGGTCCTGCCGGTGATTTATTCATAGTAATTTATGTTAAGAGGCACCCCATATTCAAAAGAAGCGGAGCTGATCTCTATTATGACCATAAAATTAGCCTGCCTACCGCTATTTTGGGCGGAGAGACAACTGTTCCCACTTTAGAGGGGAAGGCTAAAATGAAGATACCGGCAGGTACTCAAAGCGAAACTGTTTTTAGATTACGTGGTAAAGGTACTTATATTTTAGGCTCTAAAAACAGAGGTGATGAACATGTCAAGGTAACCGTAGAAATACCCAAAAGGTTAAATACTCAGGCTAAAAAGTTGGTTTATGAGTTAGCCCAGGAGATGGGTGAAGATCTTGAAAAAATAGGCGAAAAAAATTTTTTTGAAAAAGTTAAGAACTCTTTTACCAAAAAGTAATTTTGGTGAACTAATTGATTAAAAAAGTAGCCTTCAAAACATTAGGCTGTAAAGTAAATCAATATGAAACAGGTGCGTTAAGACAGTCATTTCATAAAAACGGTTATCAGATTGTTGAATTCCGGGAAAAGGCCGACCTCTATATTATCAATACCTGCGCTGTTACAGCTGAAGCAGAAAGAAAATCCAAACAGATGATTAGAAAGGCAGCCCGCCTGAGTCCACAAGCAATTATTATTGTTACAGGATGTGCTGTAGATTCTAATTTGACTGATATCGGTTACTGTGAAAGCCTCTCCTTCATTGTAGGCAACTACCACAAAGGGGATATTTATAACATTGTCGGTAAAACACCTTTAAATAAAGAGCAACCTGCTGTTTATATTGCTTCTCCCGAGAAAATTACCGAATATAGAGAAAGTAAATGTAATAGTGCCACCAGCCGTATTCGCGGCCTGGTTAAGGTGCAGGATGGGTGCAATCAATTTTGCAGTTATTGCATTATTCCCTATCTTCGAGGCAGAGCCAGGAGCAGGCATATAGAACGGGTATTGGCAGAAATAAATACGTTAGCTGACAAGGATTTTAAAGAGGTTGTTCTGCTGGGAATTAATCTGGGCAGCTATGGTTCTGATTTCACTGACAAAAAGATGGATTTAGTTTCTTTACTGGGCAAAATTGAGAGTAGCGGCAATATTGCGAGAGTACGTTTAAGCTCAATTGAATTACCCTATATTAATGAAGAGTTGATAAAAGTATTTAGCTGTTCTCCTAAACTCTGTCACCATCTGCACATTCCTTTGCAGAGCGGTGATGATAAAATATTGAGTCTAATGAATAGAAAATATTCTACCAAACAATACCTTAAAACTATAGACTTGATTAAAGAAAGGGTACCGGATATTGCCATAACTACTGATGTTATAGTCGGCTTCCCTGGTGAAGATAAGTTAGCCTTCAATAACACTATAAATTTTGTCAAAAAATGTGGTTTTTCTAAAATACATGTTTTCCCCTATTCAGAAAGAAAAATTAACTTGGCTTCTTTTTTACCAGCTAAAAATGATAATGATCTAATAAAAAGTAGATGCAAAACAATAGTTAACCTCTCCAAAGAGCTACACAGAAGCTTTATTAAGGGAAATATAGGAAAAGAAAAAAATATTTTAATAGAATCTATCAGGTCAGAAGAGAACAGAAGTATAGCTTGTGGTCTAACTGATAATTATATTAAAACATGTCTTCGCAATGTAAAGACCGGGAAAGGTCAGATTATTAAAACAAGATTGACCGAAGGAGAAGAAGATTACGCCATTGGAAAACCGGTTTGATTATTAAATTACCAATATACCTGAATAAAAATGTAATTTACATAATACTTGAATAAACAGAATTTGATATTTTTCTATTCTGTGTTATAATATATTAAACACTAAAACATCCTAATCAACAAAAGAGTGGTTTGCGAACCACTCTTTTGTTTTGTAGTTTTATTTTATCAAGCAAAATAGATTCAAGGAAATACTAATAAATTATAATTTCCATTATTCCGTATACAAAGGGAATGAGGGTGAGATTTATGATTAATATTGAGCTGATTACCATATTAGATGAAATTGAAAAAGAAAAAGGCATTCCCAAGGAAGTCATATTAGATGCTGTGGAAACGTCACTTGTTTCTGCATATAAGAAAAATTTTCCACAGGACCGGGAAGCTGTTGAGATTGATATCAATAAGGAGAATGGCACAGTCCAGGTATTAACTAAAAAAATAGTAGTAGAGAAAGTAGCCAATCCCTCGACTGAAATTGATCTGGAACAGGCCCGACTGTTGAAAAGTGATAAGGTAGAATTAGGAGAAGAGATCAGTCTGGAAATAACGCCAGAAGAATTTGGTAGAATAGCTGCCCAAACAGCCAAACAGGTTATCGTTCAGAAGATTAGGGAAGCCGAAAGAAAAGCAGTTTATGAGCGGTATATTGATAAAGTAAGGGATATCGTTACCGGAGTCGTTCAACGTCAAGAATATTATAATTATATAATTGATTTGGGTAAAGCTGAAGCAATCTTACCTCCAAATGAACAGGTGAGTAGCGAATCTTACCGTAAGGGTAGTAGGGCAAAGTTTTATGTGGTAGAAGTTAAGAAAACTTCTAAAGGACCTAGGATCGTACTTTCTCGAACGCATCCTGACCTTTTAAAGCGCCTGTTCGAGTTAGAAATTCCTGAAATACATGAGGGTTTGGTTGAGATCAAGCAGATTGCTAGAGAGGCAGGGAAAAGATCTAAAATTGCGGTTACCAGTAGGGATGATATGGTCGATTCGATCGGTTCCTGCATTGGAGATCGGGGTGCTCGGATAAAATCAATTATGACTGAACTGCAAGAAGAAAAAATTGATATTATCAAATGGAATGAAGATGACAAGATATTTATTGCTAATGCCCTCAACCCGGCAAAAGTATTATTTGTGCAGTTGTTTGAAAAAGAAAAAAAGGCCTTAGTGGTGGTAAATGACCAACAATTGTCTTTATCGATTGGTAAAGAAGGGCAAAACGCCCGATTAGCTGCGAAGCTAACCGGCTGGAAGATTGATATTAAGAGCGAATCTCAATATAAACAAGAAAATAACATAGATAAGAACGTAGATTTAAGTAAAATGTCCTAAATATTTAGAAAAAATGTTATATTCTTATAGGTGCTATGCAAAAAAGGGATTTTATTAAAATACCCTATCGAACATGCATAGGGTGTCAAGAAAAAAAACCAAAAAAAGCTCTGTTAAGAATCATTAAAACACCTGAGGGGATTGTTGAAATTGATGAAACTGGTAAGAAGTCAGGGCGCGGAGCATATTTATGTTATAATGAAGAATGTTTTAAAGAATCCCTTAAGAAAAAGAGGTTGGGAAAAGCTTTAAAAACTGAACTTTCACCAGATATGATTAAAAAGCTAGAAGATAAGTTTAGTTTTTTTGAGGGCAGAGGTTGATATTTTAGATATTTTTATCAGTAATAGCAGAGGTGAGACTGAGGAGGTCACGAGTATGAAAAAAAGAGTGTATGAAGTAGCAGAGGATATTAAGATGCCTACTAAGGAACTAATAGCCTTTTTAAAGAAAGAAGGTATTAGTGTCAAAAATCATATGAGTACTTTAGACGAAGAAACAATTGAGATAATAAAAGTGGCAATAGATGAGGAAAGAAAGAGGGAGAAAAGGGCAATAGACGAAGAAATAAAGATAGTCCCAATAGATAAGTTACCCAGTCTAAAGGAATTAGCTGAACAGCTGGGATTGCCATTATCTAAGGTAATGCAACAGGCATCTAAGTTTGGAAAAGTCTCTTCTGTTGAGAAAGAATTACCTTGGGACATTGCTGAGAAAGTATATGAACAACACCATATCAAGGTAAATCTTTCCAGTAAACTAAAAAAAATACTCAAGACTAAAAAAACTAAAATTGTTGAGCCAACCTCAACTATAAAATCTCCGGTCATCACCATTGTGGGGCATGTAGACCACGGGAAAACCACTCTTCTTGATGTTATTAGAAAAACTAAAGTTACCAAAAAAGAGGCAGGGGGCATTACCCAACATATTGGAGCTTATGTGGTTAACTTAAAGAATAACAGATTTGTTTTTATTGATACTCCCGGTCATGAGGCATTTACATCTTTGCGATCTCGTGGGGTAAAAGCGACAGATATTGTGATATTAGTTGTAGCGGCAGATGACGGAGTAATGCCGCAAACTATCGAGGCTATTAATCATGCTCGAGCAGCCAATGTCCCAATTATAGTTGCTATTAATAAAGTTGATAAGGCAAATGCTAATGCAGACAAGGTAAAAAAAGAGCTCTCCAAGTACCAATTAGTCAGTGAGGATTGGGGTGGGGATACCCTGTTTGTCGAAATATCCGCTTTGCAGAATAAAGGTGTCGATGAATTATTAGACCTCATTTCTCTACAGGCCGAAATGTTAGAATTGAAAGCGAATTCTGAGCTCCCAGCTATCGGAGTAGTTATTGAAACTAAACTGGATAAAAGGAAGGGAATACTAGTCTCCGTATTGATACAAAATGGACATTTAAATATTGGTGATTATTTTGTGGTAGGGACAGCTTATGGTAGAGTAAGAAGTATTATGGATGATATGGGAAAACTGATTAACTATGCAGGTCCATCAACTCCGGTAGAAATCACCGGATTTAACAAAATGCCCAATGCAGGTGATATTTTTCAGGCGGTAGCCAACGAACATTTTGCTAAAATCATAATTAATGAAAGAGCTATAGAAGAAAAACGAATAGAAAAGAAAGAAGAGGAAAGGGTATCATTAGAAAGCCTCTTTGAAGAAATGAAAAAAGGAAAAATAAAAGAGTTAAATATTATTTTAAAAGCCGATGCCCAGGGTTCCTTAGATGCCTTGCAAGAATCATTATCTACATTGAGCAGTGAAGAAGTTGAAGTCAAGGTGATTCATGGTGGAATAGGGTCTATCAGTGAAACCGATATTATGCTTGCCTCTGCCTCTAATGCGCTTGTAGTCGGATTTAATGTAACAATAGAAAGTAATGCTCAGAAAATTGCCAAAAACGAAAAGATTGAAATTAGAACTTATAATATAATATATGAATTGATTGATGAAATAAAAGCTGCCTTACAAGGGTTATTGAAACCTAAATTAAAAGAAATAATTGACGGTAGAGCTGAAGTAAGAAATATATTCAAAATACCTAAAATTGGCATTGTTGGCGGGTGTTACGTAATAGAGGGGAAAATATCCAGCAAAGACCACATACGTGTTTTCCGAAAGGAAGAAAAGATATATGAAGGAAAAGAATTTTCTTTAAAACGTTTTAAGGAAGATGCAAAAGAAGTATTTGCCGGTTACGAATGCGGCATAAATATTGAAAAGTTCGATGATTTACAGGTAGAAGACACCATCGTTTTCTATAATTTTCAAGAAGTTAAAAGATAATTAGTATGTTAATTGGACTATGTAAAGTATTCTTATTTTTACCTAACAGCCATTCTCTCAAAGATAAAAGAAGTATAATGCATAGTTATATAAATTTGTTAAGAAAAAAATATAACATTTCTATTAGTGAGATAGATCAAAAAAATTTATGGAAAAATAGTACAGTTGGTATTGTCTCAATCAGCGATGACCGGAAGGTAATTGACCGCATAATAGCAAAGATAATTTCAGATACAGAAAATCAACCGGAAATTCAGCTAATAAATTATGAAGTTTCCATTAATTAGTTAAAATGATTTGGCGGTAAAAAAAGCAGGAATTACAAATGGTTTTAGAACAAAAAAAGAAAAGTTTTGAAAAATTATTAAAAAGAAATATAAGTACTATAATCTATAGAAAAATTAAAGACCCACGCATAGGTTTTGTAACTATAACCAGAATCGGATTGTCTAATGATCTGCATAGTGCTAAAGTTTATGTTTCTGTTCTTGGCACTAAAGAAGAGCAGGAAAAAAGCATGAAAGGCTTATATAGCGCCACCAATTTTATTAAAACAGAATTAGTTAGTGAGCTTAAAAATTGTCGTTTTATACCAGCTATTTCTTTTTGTTACGACCATGAATTAGAAAAAGTTCATCAGGTAATGATTAAGATTGAAAATTTATCTCGAGAAAACAAAGACAGGTGAAAACAAAATGTTAGTAGATAAAATAGAGGAAATTGCCGGTATACTGATGAAATACCATCATTTCATCATTACCTCACACACCAATTTAGATGGCGATGCCCTCGGCTCAGAATTAGCCCTCTATTTTATGCTGCAGCAACTGCATAAAGATGTAATTATTATTAATCAAGACCCTATTCCCTACATTTACACATTTTTACCCGGTATTAGTGAAATCGTTTGCTATGAAGATCTGGAAGAAAACTATTTTCTAAATATAAATCCTGATACAGTTTTGATAACATTAGATTCCAGCAATCTGGAACGAATTGGTACTATTTCTCAAAATATCGATACAGTTAAACTCATTGTAAATATAGACCACCATCCCAGTAATACCAACTTTGGTCATCTTAATTACATCGATGCCTCCTCTTCCTCAGTCGGAGAAATTGTCTTGCAATTAGGGCAGGCATTAGAATGCAAGCTGACAGAGCAGATTGCCACTGCTTTATATACGGCAATAATTACTGACACAGGTTCTTTTCGTTTTGCCAACACTGGAGTAAAAACTTTTTATTCAACTTTTTTATTAGTAAAAGCCGGAGCAAAACCACACTTAATTGCTAATCATATTTATGCTAATCAAAAACTTTCGGGATTAAAGCTATTAAGTGACGCCCTCCAGAAACTTCAGGTAGACCCTGTCTCTAAACTTTCCTGGACAGTTGTGACTAGGGATATGATTGAAAGGAATTCTGCTAAGGATGAAGAAACCGAGGGCATCGCAGATAAAATATTATCTATTAAAGATATTCAAGTTTCAGCGTTTTTCAGAGAAACAAGTGAAGGTAAAACAAAAATTAGTTTTCGGTCCAAAGGTGAATTCAATGTTGACCATTTTTCCCGTATTTTTGGAGGCGGTGGACATCCCAATGCTGCCGGTTGTCAATTAGAGGGAAATATAAATGACATTGTAAGTAAAGTCATAACGGCGCTAAAGAGGGCTACTTTAATACTTAACAAAGGGAAATAAATTCCCAAGGATACTACTCTTTTTTAAATATGATAGATGGTATTTTAATTATAGATAAGCCTGAAGGGATTTCTTCAGCGAGAGTAGTTTTTAAAATAAAAAAAACTCTAAATCTAAAAAAAGTCGGGCATACCGGTACATTAGACCCCTTTGCCTCCGGTTTACTATTAATTTGCTTGAACCACGCAACTAAAAAAGCCGGTTATTTCACTGACCTGGATAAGACCTACCTTGGTACCATGATATTAGGTATTTCAACCGATACGCAGGATTTAACCGGTAAAGTAGTAAAAGTAAACCCTATAAAACAGAATAATATAGAGATAAAGGATATAGAGAATGCTTTTCAAAAATTTCAAGGAGATATATGGCAAACTCCACCCATGTTTTCTGCTATTAAGTCGAGAGGGAAACCGCTATACCAATTGGCTAGAAAGGGCATTGAGATTAAAGTTGCTCCACGAAAAGTGATAATATTTAAATTAAACTTATTAGCCATGAGTTGGAATAAATATCCTGCAATTAGTTTTATGGTGCAAAGCTCTAAGGGAACTTACATCAGAACATTGTGCCAAGATATAGGTGATTATTTGGGATGCGGAGCTTATTTAGCCAAACTCAAAAGAATAAAGATTGGGAATATCTCAATC
Source organism: Candidatus Stramentimicrobium fermentans (assembly GCA_012520575.1). Taxonomy (GTDB): domain Bacteria; phylum Atribacterota; class Phoenicimicrobiia; order Phoenicimicrobiales; family Stramentimicrobiaceae; genus Stramentimicrobium; species Stramentimicrobium fermentans. The sequence goes on along the minus strand of JAAYOB010000022.1, from coordinate 99,293 downwards.
GAGCAATCTATGCCCCTGGATAGTTTTTTGAAATTAAGTGAGGAAGAGCAAAAAACCCTTATTCTCTCTAGTAATTTAACTGCTTTAAACATTATTTAATTATATTAAAGTAAGTTGTTATAATAAAAAGATAGTCACATGAAATATACTACCCTCCAGTATAAGTATTATTCGAGAAAGAAAATAGAAAAGGATAAGGAGGTCCCTTCTTATATAGGATTGGGATTTTTTGATGGAGTCCATTTAGGCCATCAATCATTACTAAGCTCGTGTGCGGAAGAAGCAAAAAAGGCTCATGCTGTGAGCACTGTAGTCTTATTGGAACCTCACCCGGAGATAATAATATATAATAAAAATAACTTACATCTTCTTACCACTTTGCCGGAGAAAATAAAGCGGATCAGGAATATAGGTATAGAACAAGTTATTGTACTAAAATTTAATAAGGAATTAAAAGAGATTACTGCTGAGGATTTTATAATAGAAATATTACTCAATAAATTTAACATGGGTGCTGTCTTTGTTGGTCATAACTATAACTTCGGATATCAAAAAAAAGGCGACACCATTTTACTAAAAGAATTAAGTAGAAAATATAGTTTTAAAAATTACGTCGTAAAGCCCGTCAGTGCGAATAAGGATATTGCCATAAGTAGTAGTGCTATCAGGACACTTCTCAAAAAAGGGGATATAATTGAAGCCAATAGATTATTAGGCTATTCATACCAGATAAGCGGAGAGATCATTCATGGTCACAAAAGAGGCAAAGAGGTTCTTTCCTTTCCAACTATCAATCTGAATATATCTTCAGATAAATTCCTGCCCCGAAATGGTGTTTATATTGCACTTATCAATGTTGAGAGATGTTATTATCAGGGATTGGTTAATATCGGGTTTAAGCCTACTTTCCAAGTAGTCTCGGATTCAGAACTGCTAAGGCCTTCAGTTGAGGCACATATATTCAATTTTGACCAGGATATATATCAGAAAAAAGCAAATATTTCTTTATTAAAGAGGATAAGGGATGAAAAAAAATTCCAGACCGGTAAGGAATTGGCAGGACAAATTAGAGAAGACCAATTAGCTGCAGAGATTTTTTTCCAAGGGCAAGAATAAACCCGCTCAATAATACCCAGAGTTTTAAAATTGAATAAAGATAAGAAAGAGTATGCAAATATGGTTTTGTTTGTCTAATAATACATTATTGAACACAAAAAAAGTTTGAATGAAAACCTTAATTGTGGTAGAATAAACAATCAGTATAGGATTGTATAAAGATTTAAAACAAGAAGTTGTTCCTCCTGTGAAATAGTTTTTTATAAGAAATGCTTCTTGATAATCTCATTCCACCATTCCTTACTAGCGGGCGTCTGAAACGAGACTAATGAATTCGAAGATATTCAAAAGTTCGATTACTTTTAATAATAATTATTATATAACCATCGAGACAGAAGGAGTACTTAAGAAAAAATGGTCAAGAAAGAATCTAAAAATAATATAATAAAAGAATACCAACACCATGAAAAGGATACCGGTTCAACAGAAGTTCAGGTTGCAATTTTAACTGAAAAGATTAATAGCTTAACCAGGCATTTAAATGAGAATAAAAAAGATAAACATTCCAAATATGGTTTGTTAAGAATGGTTGGAAAAAGAAGGAATCTCCTGAATTACCTAAAAGAGAATGATATTGAAAAATATCGTAAATTGATTGAACAATTGAACCTAAGAAAATAAACAAAAATATATTTAAATATTAATTAAGGAGATACCCAATTTATGTCCAATAATGTATTTCGTTTCACCGAAGTAGAAATAGGTGGCACGAAGATAAGGATAGAAACAGGTAAATTAGCTAAGCAGGCCAATGGAGCGGTCACCGTTACTTGCGGTGAAACAGTAGTGTTGGTAACTGCAGTTGCTTCAAAAGAACCTAAGGAAGGAATTGATTTCTTTCCATTGCTGGTTGATTATGAAGAGAAATTCTATGCCGCTGGGAAAATTCCCGGTGGCTTTTTCAAACGTGAGGGAAAGCCGAGTGATAATGCTATCCTTATTTCCCGGCTAATTGATAGACCAATACGACCCTTATTTCCGGAAAACTATTATAATGATGTTCAGATAATCACTTCTGTGTTGTCTTACGACCAGACCAACCTTCCTGATATCATTTCCATGATCGGTGCGTCCTGTGCCCTCTATATTTCCGATATTCCTTTTTATAAGCCTATTGGGGCAGTACGGATAGGATATCTGAATGGAGAATACATTATCAATCCTACAGTAGAAAAACTAGAAGAATGCCAGCTTAATATGGTGGTAGCTGGTACCAGAGATTCCGTCATTATGTTAGAGGGAGAAGCAAAGGAATTACCTGAAGATATAATTATAAATTCAATCAAAAAAGCCCTAGAAGAGATTGAAAAACTCGTAGATTTACAGATTAAATTTGTTCAAGAAATTAGACCGGAAAAAATTAATGAAAACTGGCAGGCAGGGCAATCCCTAATTGAAGAAAAACAAAAATATTACCAATTAATTAAAAAAGGCTATGCAGGATTAATAGAAAAAGCTCTTATCATAATCGATAAATCCGAAAGAGAGGAAAAATTAGCTAGTTTAAAAAAGGAAATAATAGAAAAATTGGAGTCAGGGGTTGAAAATACAGAAGATGTTCTCAATCTGTCAGCCTTTAGCGAAGCTTATGACTCTATTTGCCGAGAAATAATGAGGAACCTTATAATTGAGAATAAGTTTAGAGCAGATCATCGTAAACCTGATGAGATTAGACCCATTGAATGCGAAGTTGGTATTTTACCAAGAGTTCATGGAAGTGCTCTTTTTACTCGAGGGCAGACTCAGGCTTTAGTAATTACTACTTTAGGATCAGTTAGGGATGAACAGTCTATAGACACTTTAGAAGAGGATACTACTCGAAAATTCTATTTGCATTATAATTTTCCTCCTTTTTCAGTAGGAGATGTCAAACCGAGAAGGTCTCAATCTAGAAGGGAAATAGGACACGGGGCTCTTGCTGAAAAGGCTATAAAGGTGTTAATACCGGAGGAAACAGAATTTCCCTATACCATTCGCGTGGTATCCGAAATTTTAGAATCGAATGGTTCATCTTCAATGGCTACAGTATGCGGTGCAAGCCTTTCATTAATGGATGCTGGTGTTCCTATCAGAAAACCTGTGGCAGGCGTAGCCTTGGGATTAGTAAAAGAAAATGAAAAATATGTAATACTAACTGATATTATGGGTCTTGAAGACCATTATGGAGATATGGATTTCAAGGCCGTAGGTACTGCTGATGGAATAACAGCTATTCAGATGGACCTCAAGATTGACGGAATTTCCCTTGATATACTGCAAGAGATTTTTGAAAGATCAAGGCTTGGTCGTATGTATATTTTGGATAAAATGAATACCACAATTTCGAAACCCCGAACGGAACTGTCCCGTTATGTTCCCAAAATGCTAATTATCAATGTGAATACTGATAAAATTGGTAATATTATCGGACCTAGCGGAAAAAATATAAAAAAGATAATTGAAGAAACAGACACCTGTATTGATATTAAGGATAGTGGTGAAATATTTATTACCGCTGATGAACAAGAAAAGCTTGAAAAAGCCAAATATCTTATAGAGGGATTGGCGAAGGAGGCAAAAGTTGGCGAGATATATAATGGTAAGGTAAAAAGAATAACCAAATATGGTGCTTTTGTGGAGATTCTCCCCGGCGTAGAAGGGTTATTGCATATTTCTAACCTATCCTATTCCCATGTTAACAGAGTTGAGGACATTGTTAAATTAAATGATGAATTTCAGGTAAAAGTAATAGGTATTGACCAGCAAGGAAAGATAGATTTAAGCCGTAAAGATTTACTGTCCAATCCTGAAAAAAATGAGAAAAATGCTAACAGAAGGTTCCGCAGAAAAACAAATTAGAATCAAAGATTAAAGCCAATGCATAATAATACTATTGATAAAGTTGAAATAAAAATACAAAGGGAAGCAGGATGTGAAGATTTACCATTGCCTAAAGCGGCAAGTAAGTACGCTTCGGGCATTGATTTATATGCAGCAGCCTCTCAAGGGGTTATAGAAATAAGACCTGGTGAGAGAGAATTAATTTCAACTGGAATAAAAATATCTATACCCGTTGGATACGAAGCACAGGTTAGACCAAGGAGTGGTCTGGCAATTCAATACGGAATTACTGTACTTAATTCGCCTGGTACCATAGATGCTGATTACCGTGGTGTAATAAAAGTAATTTTAATAAATTTAGGTAAAGAAATATTCCGTGTTAACAGGGGTGACCGTATTGCCCAGTTGGTCATTCAAAGGGTGTCTTCACCGGACTTGCAGGAAGTCAAAAATTTAGACTCCACGGTAAGAGGAGATGGTGGTTTTGGGCATACTGGTTTTACCAGTCAATTGTAGAAATACATTTATTTTTATAGGCTACACTCTAATATAAGTTCGCAAAAGGAAGGAGACTAATGCGCTACGCTATTCTTGGTCTAGTGCAAGGGTTAACCGAATTCCTCCCTGTCAGCAGTTCCAGCCATCTGGTCATTAGCCAAAATATCTTAGGAATTAAGATTCCTGGTATAGCTTTTGAAATATTGGTACATTTGGGAACAGCATTAGCAGTTATACTATGGTTTAGACAAGAATTAGTAGAGATAATATCGGCTTTTGGTAAAAGCATTCCTAAGCTTAATCAATGGAATACCTTTGTTGCTCATCTTAAAAATAATTACTATTGCCGATTTGCCTGGCTATTATTGGCAAGTACCCTACCCGGGGCTATTTTAGGCTATCTTTTTCAAGATAAAATTGAACAAGCTTTTAATAATATATCACTTATTGCTGTTATGCTTGCCATAACCGGAATAGGTCTTTTTTTGGCGGATAGATATTTTACTCAAGGTTACAAAAAAATTGCAGAGCTTAGCTTAACTGATGCGCTGTTAATTGGTCTAGCGCAAGCTTTTGCCATCATACCCGGCATTTCTCGTTCTGGCTCTATTATTATAATGGCCTTAGGCAGGGGATTAGAGCGAAAACATGCTGCCACATATTCTTTTATTTTGTCGGTACCCATTATTATTGGTGCTTCCCTCTGTAAATACAAAGAGATACCACAGCTCAAAATAAATATTTGCATTCTTTTAATATCAGGATTAACAGCTTTCCTTTCTGGCTATTTAGCCATAGGCTTTTTTATTAAGATGCTAAACAACTATAAGCTCCGCTTTTTTAGCTATTATTTATGGGTTCTAGCTGCCATTTTGTTTTTATTTAAAATATAAACGAGTTAGGAAATTAAATGACGAAGAGAGATAAAAAAGAGCTCGATTTCAAGAAAAATATTATTGGTATAATTTTAATATTGTTTGCTACTTATTATCTTTACCTACTTCTATTTCCTACTAAAACAATACCTCCCCTTCTTTATGTTATTAATAGTATTAACAGATTTATTGGATTGGGTAAATATTTTATATTCTTTTTCATACTAATTATAGGTCTTTACTTATTATTCAATCTTAATATAACTAATTTTTATAATAAAATGTTCGGCATCGCCTCTCTATTGCTAATTTTATTAGCCTTTATTCATTTGAGACTGGTTTCAATTGAAAATGCTTATTTTATGGCACTTCACGGAATTGGCGGAGGATTGTACGGATACTACATTGCCAGCCATTTGAATAATTATTTTGGCCTATTCGGTGCTTATCTCTTTCTAATCGCACTGGGATTAATTGCACTTTTATTTACCACTGAACTCTCTTTTTTATATATATTTAGTTTTGTTTTTAAAGAAATAATGGTGTTATTTGACTATTTAAATAACAGTTTCATCAGTAAAATGATTAAAGGGAAAAAAGATTTAAAAAAGGATAAGCGGTCAATCAGAATATATTCATCCGATAATGATAGAATAAAAAGAAAACCCGAGCCAATTTTTAAAAAGAATGATACATCGCAAGATGAGGGAAAATACTCAAGGACGTTGCAGGGAAAGATTGATTTTGAAAGTAAGAATGGCCAAAAAGAGAAGGGGCTGCCATTCGGTTATATCGCACCACCAACTAGTCTCTTAAATGAGACTAAAAAAGGGGCCAAAGAAAGTAGTCTGGAAAAAATAAGGGATAATATCGCGCTCCTGCAAAGAACTTTAGATAATTTTAATATTCAGGGTGAAGTAATTGGTGCCACTCAAGGACCCACCGTCACCAGATATGAGATTCAGCCTGCTCCGGGGGTGAAAGTATCAAAGATTACTAATCTTAGTACAGATATAGCTTTAGCCTTTGCCTCTCCTTCGGTTAGAATTGAGACTCCTATTCCGGGAAAGAATGCCATTGGAATCGAAGTTCCTAATAAAGAGAAAAGCTTTGTACTATTGCGAGAAATTATCGAATCTAAAGATTATGAAAGTAATTCCTATATTCTGCCTATAGCTTTAGGAAAAGATATTGGAGGAAAAAGCATTATTGCAGATTTGGTAGAATTGCCTCACTTGCTAATAGCAGGTTCAACCGGTTCCGGAAAAAGTGTCTGTCTCAACACAATTATTTTGAGTTTAATATATCGTTTTGGGCCGGAAATGGTTAAGTTTTTACTTATTGACCCCAAAAGAGTGGAGTTAAATATCTATAACGGCATACCGCATTTAATTCACCCTATTGTTACTAATACAAAAAAGGTTGATAGAATACTTTACTGGGCAATTTCTGAAATGGAAAGAAGGTTCAAAATATTTGCCGAAATCGGGGTACGCAATTTAAAAGGCTATCATGATTATGTCAATAGTATTAAATCTGAAGAGATTAAGTTGCCTTATATTGTGTTAATTATAGATGAATTAGCCGACCTAATGCTTTCAGCCCCGTTAAAAGTAGAAGAAGCCCTATGCAGATTAGCCCAGATGACTCGTGCAACCGGAATCCACCTTGTTATAGCCACACAAAGACCGTCTGTTGATATTATTACCGGTTCGATAAAAATTAATTTCCCTTCACGCATTGCTTTTGCAGTATCGACACAGGTTGATTCCAGGACCATTCTAGATGTAAACGGTGCTGAAAAATTATTGGGTAATGGAGACATGCTTTTTTCCCCCATAAACTCCTCTAAGCCCATAAGAGCCCAGGGAGCCTTCGTTTCTGAAAAGGAAATTAGGGAGATAGTGGCATTTCTGGTAAAAAATAATCCTTCACCTGATTATAACGAAAACATGATGGAGCAATTGAAAAAGAATGAAGAGAAAAGTGAAGACAGGGAAGGCGAAGAAGAGGATGAACTATTTGAAGAGGCGGTAGATACTATAATTAGTAATAATCAAGCCTCCATTTCTATTTTACAGAGGAAACTTAGAATTGGCTATACCAGGGCAGCTCGCCTCATAGATTTGATGGAAAATAGAGGATTAGTAGGTCCCTATGATGGGAGAAATCCACGAAAAATATTAATTTCTAAAGAAGAATACTTCTCTGATAATAAAAAAAATTCCCATTAAATTGCAGAAATTGGTTCTGTGATTATTATTTTTGATTGAATAAAAAATAGGAACGTATTATCATTATGATATACAGTATATTATTTCTTGATTAAATTTTTTAAAATTAATTTTGGGTTGGTTAAAGTGTTTTAACAGCATAAAGTAATATTAAAGATAGGAGGTAAATGTAAAACAGCATAAAAAACATACAATACAAAGATAAAATAAAACAATTGAAAGGAGAAAAGTAATGATATTTCGGAATAAAACAAACATAATCTTGTTAATAGTTTCCCTATTTTTTTTATTTGTGTCCTTGAATTGCTTTGCTCAAGAAGAAACCAATGTTGGTCTAGTATTTGATATAGGAGGAAAAGGGGATAAATCATTTAATGATTCTGCTTCCCGCGGACTAAGTTGGGCTGCACAGGACTTCGGTATTAAGAGAATAGAGCTTGAGCCGGGAGCAGATGCTGACCGAGAAGTCAATATAAGAAACTTGTCCAACATTGGCTATAAACTAATTTTTGGTATTGGGTTTTTATTTGAAGATAGTATAGGTGATGTATGTGATGAATTCCCCGATACTAAATATGCTATTGTGGATGGCCTTGTTCCTGGTAAAGAAAACGTTGTTTCTTTGAGTTTTGCTGAACATGAAGGATCCTTCTTGGTTGGCATGATAGCTGGATTAAAGGCAAAGGCCGATGGTAAGGATACTGTGGGATATGTCGGTGGAATGAACGTTCCCTTAATTCAAAAATTTGAAGCCGGTTATATTGCCGGAGTTAAATATGCCTATCCAGAGTGTAAAATACTTTCTGCCTATGCAGGAGATACCCCTACAGCCTTTGCCGATCCCGTAAAGGGCAAGGAACTTGCTTTATCACAATATGATAATGGCGCTTACGTAATTTACCATGCTTCCGGCCTTACTGGTACAGGTGTTTATGAGGCAGGCAAAGAAAGAAAAAGATATGTTATTGGCGTAGATTCAAATCAAAACTATTTGGGACATATAGAAGAAACCGGAGAAAATTTTGGCTTGACCAGTATGCTGAAGCAGGTTGATGTATCAGTATATTTGACCATTAAAGCATTCTTAGAAGGTACTTTTGAGCCGGGTATCAGAGTATTTGATTTAGCCACTACTGTAGTAATCAATGATGTGGAATATAACGGTGTAGGCTATGCTATGGACAAATACAATGAAGGTTTAATTACCGATGATATGATACAAAAGGTGGAAGAGGCAAAACAGAAAATCATAAACGGAGAAATCGTGGTACCTTCTGAGGTTTAAACATCATATTATTTATTAATCATCAGGAAATAACGATATGTTTTAAAAAATTATTTCCTGATGATTAATATTATAATTTACTATTCTAAGATAGGGGCAGGGTAAAGAATTTGGCTGAATATTTAATAGAAATGAAAGATATTTCTAAGAGTTTTCCTTTGGTTCAAGCCAACGATAAGGTCAATTTCACTGTAAAAAAGGGCGAAATTCATGCCTTAGTCGGAGAGAACGGGGCGGGTAAAAGTACTTTAATGAGTATTCTATATGGTCTTTATCAGCCAGATGAGGGAGATATTTTTATCAATGGCAAAAAAGTAATTATTTCTGATCCCAATAAGGCTATTGAAAATAAGATTGGGATGGTTCATCAACATTTCATGTTGGTTCCACCTTTAACAGTGGTGGAAAACGTTATATTGGGTATGGAGCCAAGAAAGAACTATTTTTTTGTTGATTTACAGAAAGCAGCCCATGATATAAAAGAACTATCGGAACAATATGATTTCAAAATCTATCCCTGGTCAAAAATAGAAGATATTTCAGTTGGAATACAACAAAGAGTTGAAATTATTAAAGTTTTATACCGTGGTGCTGAAATATTAATTTTGGACGAACCAACCGCAGTCCTCACTCCACAAGAAGTGGATGAGTTGTTTAAAATATTAAAAGCACTAAAAAAACAAGGAAAAACTATTATTTTCATTACCCATAAACTGAATGAAGTAATGGCAGTGTCAGACCGAGTTACCATAATGAGAAATGGAAAGGTGGTTGGTACTAAAGAGACTAAGCAGACTAGTACCTCAGAAATTGCCACCCTTATGGTTGGTAGAGAAGTATTATTAACAATAGACAAGACTGAGCAGCAGACCGGTAAAATTGTTTTGAGATTAGAGAAAGTCAATTCCCTTAATCAACAAAGATATGCGGTGTTAAAAGATGTAACCCTTTCAATCAAAGAGGGGCAGATACTCGGAATTGCCGGTGTAGAGGGCAATGGACAAGCAGAACTAGTTGAGGTTATTAACGGATTAAGACCGATTACGAGCGGTAATATTTTTCTTTATGAACAAGACATAACGGGATTTAGCCCTAGAAAAATTAGGGAACTAAACATTGGCCATATACCAGAAGATAGGCGAAAAAGAGGGTATATTGCTGATTATTCTGTAGCAGAGAATTTAGTATTGGGTAGCCATTATAAGCCCCCTTTTGCTAAAGGCTTGTTCATTAATTTTCCAGAAGTGAATAAACTGGCTGATAGACTAATCAATGATTATGATATACGTCCAGCTTCAAAAGATAACTTATTAAAGTCTTTATCCGGAGGAAACCAACAAAAAGTTATTGTAGCAAGAGAATTATATAAAAAACCAATTCTTTTAATTGCCTCTCAACCTACTAGGGGTCTGGATGTTGGTTCCATTGAATTTGTTCATAAACAATTGTTGTTAGAGAGAAGTTTGGGCAAAGCCATCCTTTTGATTTCGGCGGAATTAGATGAAATAATGTCTTTAAGCGATGTAATTGCTGTTATTTATGAAGGTGAGATTGTTGAAATATTAGAGAATAAGAATATTGACAGAAGTAGACTAGGTTTTCTTATGACTGGCGGAGGTTCACCAGGAAAATACAACACTAAGCAGGATACACTTGTTGGGTAGGAGGAAAATTATTTGAACGAAAAACCAAAATCTAGAGGAGATCTACTTTTTTCCTTAATGGAAAAATTTACTCCTATTATTGCCATTATAGGAGCGCTCATCATTAGCTCTGCAATAATCTTGTTAATAGGAGAAGACCCTATACAGGTCTATAAGATGATGTTTGGCTTGGCCATCGGCAATCGAGATGGGTGGGGAAATGTTCTTTTTAGGGCAACTCCACTGATATTTACAGGATTAGCTGTGGCCTTTGCTTTTCAATGTGGATTATTTAATATCGGTGCGGAAGGGCAGGTCTATGTTGGTTCATTCCTAGCTGCCTTTATCGGTTTTTCCTTTACTAATTTTCCTGCCATAATACTTATTCCTTTGACTATCATTGCTTCGGCAATGGGAGGAGCCTTATGGGCTACTCTACCAGGTATTTTGAAAGCGAAAAAGGGTATTCATGAAGTAATTATCACCATTATGATGAATTGGATAGCCGCTTCCTTCACTTTTTATTTAGTTTTAATATATAAAGCACCTCCTACAGAGGCAATGAAAGCAGCTAATATGCCCCAAATGATACCCCAAACCAGTGAAATTGCTCTTTCAGCGCGTTTGCCTAGAATCGCCACACTTTTAACTAAATTAAATATTTCCTTTCCTTCTCACAATCCTTTGAATGTTTCTTTCTTTATTGCGCTCATTGCCGCTTTTGCGATATATTATCTACTATGGAAAACTACTTTAGGCTATGAGATTAGAGCAGTTGGTTTTAATAGGACTGCTGCTGAATATGCCGGGATAAATGTTTCGAAAAATATCATACTTGCTATGATGATTAGCGGAGCACTTGCCGGTTTGGTAGGCACAAATGAGGTAATGGGCTATAAATTTCGCTGGAGACAGGAAATATTTATTAATCTGGGATTTAACGGAATAGCCGTTGCCTTATTAGGCAAAAATCATCCTTTAGGAGTGGTTTTAGCTGCCATTCTTTTTGGTACTCTTTCCTATGGCGGCGCACTGGTTAATATATATACCGCTGGTAAAATTCCTCGGGAATTAATAATGGTGATACAGGCAGTTATCGTAATCTTGGTTGTAGTATCAGATGAGATTATAAAGCGGATTTTACTTAGGAGGAAATCTATACAATGATCGAAAATATTTTTAGACCTGATTTTTTTGCTTCTGCGATACGAATTGCAATTCCCCTTACTTTGGCTGGTTTAGGTGGAGTTTTTTCTGAATTATCAGGAGTTGTAAACATAGGATTAGAAGGAATCATGTTGACCAGCGCATTTGCTGCCGTTGCCGCAACCAATTTTACCCAAAATGTTTGGCTAGGTATAGCATTCGCTGCAATCACAGGTATTCTATTAGGTTTGGTTCACGCTATTGTTACGGTAACCTTTAAAGCAAATCAAACAGTGAGTGGAGTCGCTATAAATTTGTTTGCCAGTGGTATCACTGTTTTTTTAAGCTGGATGTGGTTTCATGAATCACAGATAATGGTAATGTATAAACTACCTTTTTGGGGTTTTCCCATACCCAATCCTGGAGAAACAACTCCTTTGGTCAGAAGTTTAATTATTATATTTGCTCATCATTCTCCCATGGTATTTCTAACCATATTTATTGTAATAATTTCTCATTTTATAATTTTTAAAACACCTTTTGGTTTAAGAATACGCTCAGTAGGTGAGTATCCCCAGGCTGCAGATACACTGGGAGTCAATGTTAGCAGTATGAGATACATATCTGTATTAATTTCCGGTGGACTGGCAGGCCTGGCTGGATCCTTTCTTTCTTTAGAGCAAGCGCATTATTTTGTAAAAGAGATGAGCGGAGGTCGAGGCTTTATCGCTTTAGCCGCCATGATTTTTGGAAAATGGACTCCCTTTGGTACTTTCGGAGCGGCTCTTTTGTTCGGAATTGGAGAGGCATTAGCAATTAGGCTACAAGGTATTTACGCAATCCCGGTACAGTTTATTAATATGGTTCCTTATTTACTAGCCATATTTGTCCTAGTTGGTGCTATAGGTAGGGCTACGGCTCCTGCAGCCGATGGAATACCTTACGAAAAGGGAATGAGTTAAATTATAATACTATACCACCGTATACTGTTCTTTTAAAAGTGATTTTGTTAAAATAAATAAGAAACCATAAAAAGTCTTATTACTAAAAATGCAAAGGTGAGTGGTGGGAATGAAAGAAATAGGAGAATACTTAAAAAATAGAAGAAATGAATTAGGCATTTCCTTAGATAAAGCAGAAAAAGATCTAAAAATAAGAAAGAAATATTTGACCGCTTTAGAAGAAGGAGATGAAAGTACTATTCCTGGTAAAACATATTTTATTGGATATTTGAGAAACTACGCCAATTACCTGGAAGTAGACCAAGATTTTGTTAACCAGCTCTTAGATAAATCTGAGCAAGTAGCCGAACCTATTGAGCCAGAGCCAAGGATTAGAAGAGAAAGGACCAACTCATACACTTCCAAAATGAAAAGAGCGGTACACTTAAAAAAGGATAAAACTACCATAAACATTGTGCCTTTACTTAAAACTGCCATGGTATTAATTCTGGTTGTTGGATTCGTATTTATCTTAAATCAATTTATATACCGATTGAGACAACCAATAAGAATTGTACCGATTACAGATAAAGAAACTACCCCAATGGAAAAAACAATGGAGCAGGAAATGCTTGAAATAGCTCAAGACAATATGGAAAAAGAAGGCCTCTCCGAATCTAAAATCGAAGAAGTTCCAATTCTGACACCCTTGCCCGATTATGAACCAATTGAAATTTCAGTCACCGAACCGATATGGCTAAAGATAACTCAAGACGAACAAATATTATTTGAAGGTATAATTATTTCAAACGAAAGAATTTTGGTTAAAACAGATGGATTAGTTTCCCTTATTACCAGTAGCCCAAATAAAATGAGTGTTATCTATAGCGGTGAAACCCTGGAACCGGAATCTTTAGAAAAATATCGCATGGTAGCTTATCAGATTTTACCTTACCCAAGTAAGAATTAATTATATAAAATGGGAAAAATAGTTTATCCTAAGCCGGTTAAGTTAATATTTAGTATTATTAGTGCGAAGGATAAACTTTTTTTTAAGGCAAAAGATTTATTGATGACTTCTTTTGGTGAAATCGATATGGAAAGCGGCTTTCAGCCCTTTGATTACACTAGTTACTACAGGGAAGAAATGGGCGATGGTTTAAAGCAAAAGTTGGTTTCTTTTAGAAAATTAATTTTTCCGGACCAACTTGCTGAGATCAAGCTTGAAAGTAATAAATGGGAATTTTTATGGTTTGCCAATAGTGTTTCTACTAACATTTCAAGCGTAAGGAAGAGGGAAGTAAATTTTGACCCGGGTTATCTGACTCTGAATAAATTCATACTGGCAAGTACTAAAAATGGTCCAGCAAGAATTTATCTAAAAGATGGAATATATGCGGAAATTACTCTAAGATTTATTAAAAAAAACTTTTGCCCACTGGAATGGACTTATCAAAATTATCAAAGTGAGCTATACATAGTTTTTCTTAATAAGGTTAGGGAAGAATATAAAAAGCAAATAAAAAATTACAGCTCTAATTAAATTCCCCATGGAAAGTAGAGGAAAAGTATAAATTTCTATCAGCACTAGAAGAACATTTATCGCTATCAACTTAGATAGTGAGATTAAGGATTATCTTAACAAAATTCAAAAAGAAATTTGTCAGTTCGGGAATAGTTTTGACCTAAAGGCAAAATTTGTGGAAAAAGATAATCTGCATATATCGTTGAAATTTCTGGGTGACTTAAATGATGTTCAGATAGAAAAAGCCATTTCTTTGTTACAAAAAGTATCTGCTGAAAGCCAACATTTTTTAATAACTCTCGCTAAAAATATAGGCAGTTTCCCCTATTTTACCAGACCTCGAGTTATTTGGGCAGGAATTGAAAAAGGAAGCGGCCTAATATCTCGGTTATACTTCTCAATTGAAAAAAATATGAAATCAGAAGTATTTTACAGATCAGAGAATAGATTTACAGCACATATTACTTTAGCCAGGATTAAATATATAGGATATCCAAAACGATTAAAAGATTTTATCGATAATATTGCCATTGAAAGTATCCCCCAACAGGTTAGAAAAATTGAGCTGATGGAGAGCCAATTGAGCAAAGAAGGTCCAAAATACCATGTTATATCTAGTTTCTCATTTTTACCTTAGGATTAATTAGGTCACAAAATCAAATATAATGATATGAAAATAAAATGAATGGTATTTACGTTTTTTAAAACAATCAATTTAAGAGGAGAAATAATATTATATGAAAAATGATAAAAAAGATGTTTCTGAAAGAGAAAAAGCATTAAAAATGGCAATGGAAAATATCGAACATCGCTTTGGGAAAGGTTCTATAATGAAATTCGGTGATAGGCCTAAGCTTACTGGAAGCAATACCATCTCTACCGGTTCTCTGGCACTGGATATAGCCTTGGGAATTGGCGGAGTACCCAGAGGCAGAATTGTAGAAATATTTGGACCCGAATCTTCCGGTAAGACTACACTGGCTTTGCATATGATTGCTGAAGCCCAGAAAAACAATGGAATAGCTGCTTTTATTGATGCAGAGCATGCCCTTGATCCTAATTATGCTAAAAATATTGGAATAAATATTGATGAGCTTATTATTTCTCAGCCCGACACCGGTGAACAAGCTCTAGAGATTGCCGAATCCCTAGTTAGGAGTAATGCTGTTGATATTATCGTAATTGATTCTGTAGCAGCTCTGGTACCGAAGGCGGAAATAGAAGGGGATATGGGTGATGCTTCCATGGGACTACAGGCACGTTTGATGTCCCAGGCATTAAGAAAATTGACGGCGATTATAAATAAGTCCAGAACTACAACCGTTTTCGTCAACCAGATCAGAGAAAAGATTGGTATAATTTTTGGTAATCCGGAGACAACTCCTGGAGGGAGAGCTTTAAAATTCTATTCTTCGATAAGATTAGATATCAGAAAAAGAGCCACTATTAAAAAGGATGATGCCAATATTGGAATCACTGTAAAGGTAAAAGTTGTTAAGAATAAAGTGGCACCACCATTTCAAGAAGCTGATTTTGATATTATCTTTGGCAAAGGGATTTCTAAAGAAGGAGATTTACTTAACTTAGGTTATCAGCACGGAATAATTAAGAAATCAGGAACCTGGTTTTCTTATAACGATAAGCAATTAGGTCAGGGCAAAGAGAATACTAAATTATTTTTGGTAGAAAATCCCAAATTAGCTGACGAAATTGAAAAGAAAATATTAGCTATGGCAAAACTACCTGGCATAGCATATGGACAACCTGATGAATCAGATTTATCTAATAACTGATTTACATATTAAACAAGGTAATCCCAAAAAGGTTAAAATATTCATTAACAACGATTTCTTTGCAGAAACCAGTTGTAATGTTGTAGCTGACTTAGGCCTTTCTGTTAATAGCAGCATTACCAGGCATACTTTAGAGCTTATACAAAAAGAAAATGATTTAACAGAGGCAAAAAATGATTCTTTAAGGTTTTTATCGTATAGAGCTCGTTCTGAATGGGAAGTAAAAAAGAAATTATTGGATAAAGAGTACCCGTTATATATAATCAAAAAAACTCTTGATTGGCTGAAAGAGAAGAAATTTGTCGATGATTGGGATTTTTCCTTAAAATGGATTGAATATCAGTTGAGCAAAAAGCCCGTCGGCAAGATTAAATTAAGAAATGAGCTATATAAAAAAGGCATTGACAAAGAGATTATAGATAAGACAATAGATTCCTTTTTTGAAAAAGAGGATGAATTAGGGTTAGCTTACCAATTGATTGAGAAAAAGTATGCCTCTGCTCAGCTAAAAAAAACAAAATTAGAACCCAAGAAGATTATTAATCTTTTAAAAAGCCGTGGATTTTCCAACATAGTTATAGAACAAATAGATGATGATTTTGGGACAGTTGGCACCTAAATAATTTAAACACCAACTGATTCACTTAAGGCTTCGAGTTGACTTTTACGTTGTTAAGGGCTAAAATATCGTAGTTAATAATGAAAATATATTTATTCCAATATTTTGTGCCATTATTCTAAAATAAAATAATTAATGTGGAAAATATTTTCTAATAAGTATTTAAAATATATTTTATATTCTCGGATTTTTTAGACTATATTTTGCACCTTTTAAATTGAATAGGGGGGTGAAAACCATTAGCACATTCATTTTGTCTATTGTAATTATCATATTTGGCATATTCACAGGCTTTTTCTTAGCCAATTTTATAACAAAAACAAAACATGCAAACTGGCAGGAAACTGGTAGGAAAATTATAGAAAATGCCGAAAAAGATGCTGAATCAATCAAAAAAGAGGCACAATTACTGGCAAAAGAAGAATCATACCAGATTATTCGGAGAAGCGAAGCAGAATGCCAACAAAAGAGAAATAAATTAGAAGGAATAAATGAGCAGCTAATCAAAAAAAGCAACAGCTTAGTACAAAAAATAGAAATGATTGAAATTAAACAGAAGCAGATTGATGTGAAGGAAAAAGAGTTAGAGCGTAAAAGCGAAGAAATAAATCGGCTTTGTCAGGAGCAAAGAAATGAACTATTGAGAATATCCAAATTAAACATTGAGGAAGCCAAACACGATTTGCTCAGCCGTCTAGAAAAGGAATTAACCCATGAAGCAGGGAAAATCATAAAAAGTATTGAGGAAAAAGCTAAAGAGGAAGGCGAAAAGAAGGCACAAAATATCTTATCTTTAGCCATTCAACGTTTCTCTTCAGAATATACGGTCGAATCTACCATATCTGTAGTTTCTCTGCCTAACGAGGAAATGAAGGGGCGTATAATAGGAAGAGAAGGTAGAAATATTCGCACTTTTGAACGAATTGCAGGGGTAGACCTAATCGTAGATGATACGCCTGAGGCAGTTATTATTTCAGGTTTTGATCCAATCAGGCGCGAAATCGCCAGAATTGCTTTAGAAAAGCTGATTACAGATGGGAGGATTCAGCCAGCGAGAATCGAAGAGGTAATAGACGCCTCTCAAAAAATAGTGGAAAATAATATTAAAGAAGAGGGGGAAAAGGCAGCATTTGAGACGAATGTAAGGAATTTAAATCCAAAATTAGTAAACGTGTTGGGCAAACTGAAGTATAGAACAAGTTATGGTCAAAATGTTTTACAACATTCCAAAGAGGTGGCTTATTTTGCAGGAGTAATGGCTGATGAACTAGGTCTCAATGCTAGACTATGTCGAAGAGCTGGGCTCCTTCACGATATCGGTAAATCTGCAGATATGGAAGTAGAAGGGCCACATGCTTTAATAGGTGCTGACATTGCGAGAAAGAACGGAGAATCACCGGAAGTAATTAATGCTATCGCGGCACACCATGAAGACGATAGCCCTGAATCAGCCGAGGCAATCTTAATCCAAGCGGCAGACGCTATCTCTGCTTCCAGGCCCGGAGCCAGGAGAGAGATGTTGGAGACGTATATAAAAAGATTGCAGCAGTTAGAGGAGATAGCCAACTCCTTTGAAGGAGTGGAAAAATCCTATGCTATTCAAGCTGGCCGTGAAATAAGAATTATCGTAAATCCAACAGAAATTGATGATTATTTGGCGGCAAAACTCTCTCGGGATATTTCTAAGAAAGTAGAAAGAAATATTGACTATCCTGGCCAGGTCAAAATCAATGTTATTCGTGAAACACGTTCGGTAGAATATGCCAAATAAGATTAACTTAATTATTTTGAGTAATTTCAGTCTTTAGACTGATAATTCACCGTAATTCAAAAAAACAAAGCAAATAGAGAAGGGGGTATAGAAAAATATCTCCTTCTTTTTTAGTTAATATATTAATCTTTCGGATATTGCTGATTTTATCGGTTTTAGTACTGCACAGATTCTACTAAACTTTTATATGGTTATTTTTACTGTTTTGCAGTATTAGATTGATGATAATAAATTACATCTTTTGATTACATCTAATAAAAGGAAGAAAAAACATGCCTTTCTATTTTTTAAAAACTTTTGGTTGCCAAATGAATGTTAATGATTCTGAATATTTATCCGGGCAGTTAGAGGAGATGGGCTACTTGATGGTCTCTGATTTTAGTAAAGCTGATCTCATTATTTTAAATACCTGCTGTGTTAGGGCAAAAGTAGAGCAGAAAATTTACAGCATGGCTGGCAGAATTAGCAAGATTAAGGAACAAAGGCCCAAGACTATATTTGGAATTTGTGGTTGTCTGGCACAAAAAGAAAAAGAAAATATTATAAAGAGGGTACCTGAGGCAGATTTAGTGTTTGGTCCCTCTCAAATAGCCTATCTGCCTGAAATATTAGATAAACTCAATAAAAAAGATAGAAAATCGATCATTCAATGTGATAACAAAATATCTTGGAGCTTAAAAGGTAAGCCCATTAAACGCCGAAGTAATATAACTGCCTATATTCAAATCATGAAAGGTTGTAATAATTTTTGTTCATATTGTATCGTTCCTCATGTTAGAGGCCCCGAAGAGAGCAAGCCTGCAAAGAGGATTCTGGAGGAGATTAGGTTACTTGCTAATGATAATTATAAGGAGATAATGTTGTTGGGTCAAAATGTAAACTCTTATGGGCAGGATTTAAACGACAAAGATAGCCTCCTGAATCTTTTAAAGTCAATTAATTCAATAGAAGGCATTGAGAGGGTCAGATTTATGACTTCACATCCCAAGGATTTTAACCTTGAATTAATTGAAATAATTGAAAATAGCTCCAAATTTTGCGAGCATATCCATCTACCTTTACAATCAGGGTCTGATAAGATACTAAGAAAAATGAATAGACAATATAATATGAAACAATACTATAATATAATTAATAATATTAGAAGATATATGCCCGAAGCAAGTATAACTACTGATATAATGATAGGTTTTCCCGGAGAGACAGAAGAAGATTTTCAAAAAACTATCCAAGCACTTCAAAAAGTCCACTTTGACTCAGTCTACTCCTTCATTTACTCAAATCGAGAAAAAACCCTTTCTCCTTTTTTAGGTGAAGATATTCCCCTAGATGTTAAGAAAAAACGATTATGGGCTCTATTGGAATTGCAAAAAAACATAAGTATTGAAAAAAATCAGAATTTAGTCCATAAAACGGTTGAGATACTGGTAGAGAGTAGTTCAAAAAAAGGAATAGAGAAGCAATACTGGGGAAAAACAAGAACAAATAAGGTAGTTGTTTTCACCTATCCCTTTGAATATGATTTACTAGGGCAACTAGCTGTTGTCCAAATCAATAAGGCCGATGCCTATACTTTATACGGAGAATTGCTGGATGTTAAATATAAATAAAATTGTTATTATTACCGGTCCTACAGCAAGCGGTAAGAGTGATATTTCTCTAAGAGTAGCAGATACTCTATCTGATATTGAAATTGTTTCTGCCGACTCAATGCAAATCTACAAATATATGAATATTGGTACAGATAAACCGGGGAATAATATTCTGAAAAAACACAAGCACCATTGCATTAATCTGGTTGAACCATCGGAAGATTATAATGTTTCATGTTATGTTGAGCAAGCTACCAAATCTATTGCTAATATTTTAAAAAGAAATAAGAAACCTTTAATAGTTGGAGGAACAGGGCTTTATCTTAAAGCGCTTATTCAGCCAATATTCCAGGGTCCAGGACGGAATAAGAAGATCAGGGATAATCTAATTAAATTAGCGGAAGAAAAGGGCAACACTTTTTTATATGAAGAGCTGAAAAGATACGACTCAGATTATGCACAAAAAATTAGTGCCAACGATATCAAGCGAATTATACGGGCCCTAGAAGTGTATTCCATAACCGGGAAGCCCATCTCTTATCATCATGGACAAAAAAATGAGTATAGTGATAAACTTAATTATGAATATTGTCTAATATGTCTCAACAGAAGAAAAGAAATCCTACATAAAAGGATAGGGCAAAGAGTTGAAGAAATGGTGGAGAGAGGATTGGTTGAGGAAGTTAGTGAATTGTGGGAAAGATATAATAGAATTAATCTTAACGCTTTTTTGGCAATAGGATATAAACAAATAATAGATTATTTGCAAGGAAACACTTCACGGGAAGAAGCTATTGAAAAAATTAAAAAAGATACTCGACACCTTGCCAAGAGACAATTAACCTGGTTTAGAAACCAATTAGAGGTTGATCATTGGTTGGATTGCGATGAGTATAACAATATTGAGGAATGCACAGAGGAGATAGTGAGCATAATGAGAAGAGAGGGTTATTAGGCAAGTTGGATAGAATAATCGGAAATTATAATATTCCGATAATATATCTTATGTAAAGTAAAAGAGGGACAAATTAAAACGTTTTAATAATTGCAAAAAGCTTTTTGCCTTTTCATAATACTCTTAACCAATATTCTTTAAAAATGTTATGGATAGTTTTAATTTCCAAATCATTGTTTTGTTTATAGGATACTTGATAAAACATTGCTCTTAAATGTTTTATTTTATTCTATACGATTATTGTATAAGTTTTTAATATTCTTGAGACAACGGATCTTGGCTTTTTATAAAAGAAAAAGACAGTTAAAAGATTTAATTAGGATTTCCTCATCTAACATTTTTATTTCTAAAAATAAAAAATGATATTTTTTATTGCTGTCTGAGTAACTTTAAATATTTTTTTTGAAAACCTGGCTTTATTTTCGCGGCAAACAGTTAAAATCACTTTAATAACGTTCGTATTTCGAAATAACTTGCCTATTCAATGATATTTGTATAGTCAGCATCAAATTTATAAGGAATTTGCTTTGTTCAAACAAGATCCACGAAATGTAAACAAATCTTTTTTTAATTAAAGATATTAAAATTGTACTGGTATAAACGATTAATATTAGATAAGAAAAGAATATACCAAGGCCCTAACCGCCTTAAATTAAATTAAATCGTAAAAGGATACAAATAATATGATTGATATTGGCGGTAAATAAAGTGTGATTAATTGAAATATTATATCTATTATCCTTTAATATAATCAATTACTTTTCAATATATTTCAAATTCAACTTTTAAGTAGCTTTTTTTGACATTCCTTTACGATAATTGAAGAGATCTTCCACGCTCGCTGGTAATACGAATATCTGGCCGATAAAATACAATAATACACTAAATCAGTGCTAATTCATCAAAAAATTACAGAAGCATACCCAACGACCTGGCCATTCATGCCCGAAACATCACCTGACGTAGCATATTTCAATAGCTGCCCCTCCTTAATGCCTAATTTTTTACAAACTTCCATTACTATAGAAACAGATCCAGGGCCGCAAATAGAGGCATTGTTACCCCGTATAGCCTGATAAAGAAGAGAACTTTCCATGTTCAAAATATGCTTTATTGCCTCAGCATCTTTACGTTTAGTGCTTTCCTGACTTTCATAATGATTAAAGTCAGAACTGGCAATTAAGAGAAATTTATTACTATTTTCTTTAATTATCTGATATATGACCTCTGCCAGATACTCCATCATTTCAAGTTGCTGATTGGCAATACTAATAGGCAAAATTTTATATTCGCCATCAGTATAAATAAACTGCAAGAATGGCAATTGCACCTCAATAGAATGTTCCATAAGATGTGCCTGTAAATCATCTGTAATCACATTTTTTTTATCTTGGGCTATAATTTCCCCGGCGGTCAAACTATCAATCCCGATTATTCCTAAAGGTGTTTCCCATAGACCTGAGGCCATGAGAGATACATCTCCACCCACACCTCTATGGTTTGGACCCAATATAATAACAGTCTGTGGTGTTTTTTCTAAAGAAAGCTTAAGATAATGGTGCGCAGCTACAGGCCCAGAAAACATAAACCCGGCATGTGGGGAGATAACTCCCATAATTCTTCTTTTCATTTTTTGTTTACTGGTATTGGGCAGTTCCTGTGGACCCACTTGATGCAAAAAACAATCTTTTATTTGTCTCTCCAGAGATTGCCTATTTCGGTCATAAAACGAACCTGCAACTATAGCTTCTCTTTTATATTTCATAGAAAACCTCCTCTAGTTAGTTAAAAGTTACAAATGATTTATTATCAAAAAAATGGAGTGCCCCCTAAAATGGTTCCCTGTGTCGGTAATGTTTTCCGCCTTTTCTCTTCTTATTTGATAATCTTGCCATGATAAAGAAAAATACAATAATTGATAAGATTGCAATTAGGCCGAGCTTAAAAAATTTGGAATAATAAAGGTATTTGATAAAAGCTAAATAATATTTTGTTTTTATTTCCGGGTAATCGGGTTGGTTTTTTAAAACTATTCTATAATGACTAAGTGCTTCTCTGTAATTATCCTCTTTGGCATATTTATCTGCTAAGGCAAAATGGGCCTCAGTTAATTTAAAATTAATGTTTTGATTTTGTGGATATTTTTGCAGAATTAGATCATATTGTTGAATAGCTTGTTCTATTCGACCATTTTCGAAATAAGCAAAGGCAATTGCTTTTCTACTATCAATATCTTCAGGGTCCTCTTCTAACGCTTTTTGAAACGACTGAATTGCCTCGTCCCATTTTTTATTTTCCAGGTAATCTAATCCTAATTTTTTATTGATTATTATTTTAGAAACACAATATTTTACAATTCTATTATTACCGGCATCTGCCACATAAACATAGCCCCTTTGATCAACAACAATACCTTCTGGATACATTAAAGAGGTGCCATCTTCATTAGCACCAAATTCTGTGACAAATTCATAGTCCATATCATATTGAACTACTTTACCATTTCTATAATCGGTTATATAGATATTGCTATCCTTGTCGATAGCGATGTACCTAGTGCCATTAAATTCACCCGGACCGCTGCCCGAAGAGCCTAAACGCCTTAAATATTGACCGTTTTCATTAAATACTTGAACCTGGTGGTGAAAAGTATCAGCAACATAGATATTGCCGGAATTATCTAAGGCAATCCCTCTGGGATAATAGAATTCGCCATCTCCCATACCCTCTCGACCAAAAGTAAATAGCAGTTCAAAATCTTTAGAGAAAACCTGGACTCTATTATTTCCAGTATCAACAACATAGATATTTCCTGCTTTATCCAGAGCTATGCCTCTGGGGTCATTGAATTCCCCTGGTTTGTCTCCAGGCTGACCGAATATAGCCATGGATTGACCATTAGGAGAAATTTTATGTATGCGGTTATTATGTTGCTCTACCACAAATATATTTTGTTCATCATCTAAGGCAATACCAACTGGACCATCAAGTTTAACATCACTGCCTTTACCTGGTATGGCAAATATGAACTTATCAGTACTATCGAATACCTGAATTCTGTCATTTTCCCAATCTGTGATAAAAATGTTTTCATTCTTATCCAGAGCGATACCGACAGGATAATTAAACTGCCCTTCTCTCTCACCATATTCGCCAAAAGTATTCCCTATAGCGTATTCGGAAGCATAGGTACAGCAGACCTGATTACAGATAAATAGCATTAAACACATGGATACATAATATATGCAATAATATTTTTTTATGTTTATTTTTAGCATAAAAATTTTACCTCGTAATGATTGTACTTTTAGCTACACCCGCATACAATCTTTTTTTGCTAATTGGGCTAGTTCTCTTATTTTGTCCTCTACTTTTAATAAAGCTTTTTTGGTATATTCTACATCTTTTTTTTTATTCTCATCAAAAAATATTGGTTTGCCAAAATAAATGCAAATAACATGTCTTTCAAAAAAATTTGGGAATTTAGCATGGGGAGGGTAAATTTCATAGGTACCACTTAATCCCACCGGAATAATTGGTACATTGGTTTGCAATGCTATTTTTATAATACCAATTTTTAATTCTAAAAGCTCTCCATCCAGAGAACGCGTTCCCTCCGGGAAAATACCTAAAATATTGCCCTCATTTAGAAGAGTTATGCTCTTTTTAATAGCACCAGGATTAATACTTTTTCTATCTACTGAGATAGCACCTATTTTTTTGAAAATATAAGAGAGTATAGGAATATCAAATACTTCTTTTTTGGCAATAAAATTTATAGGTCTCGGTACTGCAATGGCTAAAATAACTGGGTCTAAATAACTAACATGATTAGCAGCTAAAATAAAAGATGTTTTATAGTCCGCAATATCCACCCCTTTAACCTTAACAGACCAAAAAAGGCGGATAAATATATTAAGGATAAATCGACAGAATTTGTAAATTGTCATACCATATTCTCTTATTTATCAAGCATATTCCAACAAAATACCAATAAACTATAGCGGTAGGTGTGCCCGAGAGGATTTGAACCTCCAATCTACGGCTCCGGAGGCCGTCGCTTTATCCAATTAAGCCACGGGCACCTTTGTATAAATATCATCTATACTCCTAATTATATAATGATATCATTTTTTCAGTAATAAGGCAGGGATTTGTGTTGTTTGATACAAAGTATTTTTGTCCAGCAAGAAGGAATTTTTCTGGATAGTTGTTATTTTAGATGGATTAGCATAGAAAATTTGAAGAAAAAACTAACAATATATCTGTCATTTTCTATTGGAATCTATTTATTCTCCTCTTATCATTTCCTTAATACGCATGATGGCAGAGTTGGAGGATCTTGCCATTTCATCTAGTTTCATTGTAATAAACTTTATGGTATCCTCCAGATTAGGAATCATCACATATTCTAAGGCATTTACCCTTCTTCTGGTCTTTTCTATCTCTTCAGTTAACAATACTATTGCCTTGTCCAATTCTGCCATTTTAATCATCAAAGGTGCTATCTCTTGATATTTTTTTAGAGAGTTATCTAGTTCAGGGCTAGTATCAATCATGCCATAAGTAAATAAGTTCCCTTTTTCTGTAATCTGATATTTTGGTACTTTTACACTCATTATATTACTATATTCAGTCTTAACCTTAGTTAATCTTTGAGGAAACATAAAAATTGAATTTAAATCATTCTCTCCCATACAGATGGTGGCAAGAAGAAATTCATTCGTGCGTTCTCTAATCTTTCTATCAAATTCCTCCCTAACTCTTTTGTTTTCGTACACTAACTTTATAAATTTTTGAATAAGCGCATCTCTTTTGTCCTTTAATAGTTTATAACCCCGGTTAGCCAATTCTAACCTGCGTTTTAGCTTTAGCAATTCCATACGGTTAGGATTAACAGCTAATATCATTTTTGTAAACCCTCTTGTAAAGTATCAAATAAGTAATACTGTAGTATGTTTTATGATTCTTTATTATTTGTTATTACTTTTAAATATTTTTCTATATATTCTTCTTTAATTCTTTTCAATTCATTTAACGGCAGTATGGCTAGTGTTTCCCAGCCAATAGTTAAGCTTTTTTCGATATCTCGATTTTCATCCTCACCTTGTTGCACAAATATTTCTTCAAATTTATCAGAAAATTCTACATATTTTTTGTCTTCATCTGTTAGTGCAGCTTCTCCCAATATTGTTGCTAACTCCTTTGATGCTTTACCTCGAGCATAAGAAGCAAACAATTGGTTCATAACATTGGCGTGGTCTTCCCTGGTTTTGTCTTCTCCTATCCCCTTATCTTTTAAACGTGATAGTGAAGGAAGGACGTTTACAGGGGGATATATCCCTTTAAGGTGCAATTCCCTAGCCAGGATTATTTGTCCCTCGGTAATATAGCCGGTCAAATCCGGAATGGGATGTGTCTTATCATCTTCAGGCATACTTAAAATGGGCATTAGAGTTATAGAGCCCTTTTTATCTTTTATTCTACCGGCCCTCTCATAGAGTGTGGCAAGGTCAGTATATAAATAGCCGGGGTACCCTCTTCTTCCAGGTACTTCTTTACGTGCGGCTGATACTTCTCTTAATGCCTCACAATAGTTAGTCATATCGGTTAAAATTACCAGAACATGCATGTCTTTTTCGAAGGCCAAATATTCTGCGGTAGTGAGAGCCATTCTGGGAGTAATAATTCTTTCTATGGCGGGATCGTTAGCCAGATTAATGTACATTACACTCTTTTCTATAGCCCCGGTTCTCCTAAAATCCTCAATAAAGAAATTTGCCTCTTCAAAAGTAATGCCCATAGCTGCAAAAACTACAGAAAAACTCTCTTCTTTGCCTAAAACCCTAGCCTGCCGGGCAATTTGAGATGCAACCTTAGAATGTGGCAAACCTGAGCCAGAGAAAATGGGTAGTTTTTGACCTCTAACCAGGGTATTTAGTACATCGATAGAAGATATTCCTGTTTGTATAAAGTCATTGGGGTAATCTCGGGCATAAGGGTTTAGGGGATTGCCGTTAATATCTAACCTTTTATCGGCAATTATATTGGGGCCCTTATCAATAGGTCTCCCAGAACCATCAAATATTCTTCCTAACAAATCCATCGATACCGGTATTTCTATAACCCTTCCTAAAAAGCGAACCCTGGTATTAGATATATCAATTCCTGAAGTCCCTTCAAACATCTGTACAATTGCTTTGTCTTCAGATACTTCTAATACCTGTCCTCTCCTCTTTTCTCCATTGGATAATTCGACTTCTACTAACTCATCATATTTTACATTAGATATTTTATTGACGATTATTAACGGTCCATTAACATCGGTAATAGTAGAATACTCTTTTATCATACTCATTCGTCCTTACCTGCCTTCCTGGAAATGAGGGAATCAATCTGCTCTCTAATATGCTCTTTAATTTTATTGAATTCTCCTAATTTGTCTTCAGCTATGTGCTTTGCTCTGGCAATCTGGTTTTTTACTGGTAATTTATTTAACTGTTCATTGTCAATGTATTCTTCTTGAATGGCGGTTAGTGCTGTTTTGTGGAAGAAGATAATATTTTCTAACATTAAATATTGCTTTTTCATAGAAGTGTAGGTATCAACTTCATCAAAAGCATTTTGATGTAAAAAATCTTCTCTGATAGACCGGGCAGTATCCAAGATGAGACGCTCTGTCTTAGACAGGGCATCAATTCCAACCAAGCGAACCGTTTCTTCTAATTCAGATTCTTCCTGTAAAATAGTCATGGCAGTTGTCCTGGTATTAATAAAATCTTTATCTATCTCTTCCCGCATATAATCTGTGAGTTGATCTAAATAAAGAGAATAACTCTTTAGCCAATCAATGGCGGGGAAATGTCTTTCATAAGCTAGCTTATCCTGTAAACTCCAATAAACCTGCACTGTTCTAAGAGTGTTTTGGGTTACCGGTTCTGATAAGTCTCCTCCGGGAGGGGATACAGCACCTATTATACTTATAGTAGCCTCATCTTCTTTAGTTGATAAATATCTGATTCTGCCGGCTCTTTCATAAAAGCTGGCAATCCTTGTTCCTAAATAAGCCGGGTACCCTTCTTCTCCAGGCATCTCTTCCAGTCTGCCGGAAATCTCACGCATCGCTTCGGCCCATCGTGAGGTTGAATCGGCCATTAAAGCAACATTATAGCCCATATCTCTATAATATTCAGCGATGGTAATTCCGGTATATACAGAAGCCTCTCGAGCTGCCACTGGCATATTAGAAGTATTGGCAATCAAGACAGTTCTTTCCATTAATGGCTTTCCCGAGTTAGGGTCAATTAGCTCGGGAAATTCCAGCAACACATTGGTCATTTCATTGCCTCTTTCTCCGCAGCCAATAAAGATAATTATCTCAGCATTACACCATTTGGAGAGTTGGTGCTGAACTACCGTCTTACCACTCCCAAAGGGACCTGGAATACAGGCTGTTCCTCCTTTGGCTATGGTGAAGAAAGTATCAATTACTCTTTGACCGGTTATCAGTGGTTCTTTTGGGGGTAATTTCTCTTTGTAGGGTCTCATAATTCTTACCGGCCATTTTTGTATCATACTAATTTCGTGAGTTTCTCCATTTTTGTCTTTGATTTGAGCAACAATATCAGTTACAGTGAAACTACCTTCATTGATATTCTCAACTGTACCTTCTAACCTGGGAGGAACCATTATATAGTGTGACACAATGGGGGTTTCCTGAATAATTCCTAATCGATCACCCGAGCTGACCTGCTCACCTATTTTTTTAAGTGGTTTAAAGTCCCATTTAGTAGTCCTATTCAAGCTATGTGCCTCTACTCCTCTTGTTATAAAGTCACCCTCATTTTGAAATATTATATCTAATGGCCTTTGAATCCCATCATATATTGACCTAATCAGGCCAGGGCCCAATTCTACACATAACGGTAAGCCGGTATTATAAACCGGTTCTCCCGGTCCAATTCCAGAGGTCTCTTCATAAACCTGTATGGTTACCCTATCCTGGTTTAATTCGATTATTTCCCCAATTAATTTATCTTGACTGACCTGAACCACATCATACATTTTGGCTCCGATTAAATTTTCAGCAACAACAACAGGTCCTGACACTTTTACAATTTTGCCCGTATTTTCTGGCATATTATCCCTCTTTTCTAAACAGTATATCTGTACCAACCGCTTTTTCCACGTTTTTTCTCAAAATCTCCATGTTGAGTTCTGAATCCTTGCTATGGTTTGGAAGAATACAAATTGATACTGGTGATTTTCTTTGGAATACTTCAATTCGGTCGATGATTAACTCGGCTATATTTTCAGTAATAAAAATAATTTCATAGTTACCTTTGGCGCAAGCATCAAAAGCTTTAGAAGCTTCAGGGTAATCAGTTACTGGAAATAATCTAAAGCCAATAAGATTAAACCCAATTATAACTTCTTTTTCTCCTATTAGTGCTATGTTAGACATAAGTATCCCTTATATATTTTTTTATCATTATATCAGAAAGAGAATTCTTCTTTCCATTAATAATAATTCTAATGTTTTTTAAGTCGTTTTCTTTAGCATAGTAGTATCCGATGACACATTCTAAGCCAAAAGTAGTATATTTACCGATTTTAAGCAAGTTTAACAGATAATTATCTATCATTTGTTCAAACTTTAATAAGGAATTCTTCTCTATCCAATGTTTTATGCCCTGCTCTATCACCATAAAATAATCTGATTTTTGAAAATTGTTAGACCAGGAGTGCAAGGGGTTGTCGTATATGTCTATCAATTTTTGAGTAGAAAGCTGTCCATATTTTATCAATATCTCGGCCAACTTAGATTTATGGATCTCACGAATTTTACATCGGCAAGTGATAATTAAATTTAATAAATCTACTTCAGTTTTATAATAGTAGAATAAAAAATCCTGATTAATATCCTCTAATTGTTCAAAGATGGTCTCGTAATAGCCCTTATCTATTGATACTTCCATTAATTGTAAACTATCATATTTCAAATATCCCTCTTCAGCTTGTTTAATAAATCTTTTAATTTTTATGGGTATCAATTGGTATTTCCCTTCAAAAACAGCAGCATGTAATCCATTTAGACTCAGGTTACCCAGGTCATACAAGGGAAATAGTTCTTTTTTTCCAAGCATTTTGGCTTTAAGTAGCACCTTGATATTGTGGAAATCATGTTTCCAACTAAAAAGTTGAAACAGGTAGGGGTATGGAGAAATTTCACTTATCAAGTTTAAATTTCTTTTTGAAATATTTACCAATACTTGATCTATAGAACTAGAATCAAGTTTTTCGAAAGAGTATTCGCTTAAATTATTTTCTGCCAGTACTCTGAGGGATTTTTCTAAATCCTGTGATTCTATCATTTTATGAATAATTTCTTTATTTAGTAGATATTTTTCTAAATCTCTAATGCGACCGCAGGCATATCCATATTCTTCTAATGTGTTAGTGGATTCATTGATATTCTTGAGCATACACCCTATCCTTCATTATTTTCAAAAAGAAAGCGGTTAAGCTTCGTTTCAAGTTCATCTTTTATTTTTTCCAGCAAAACTTCTAAAGATGAATTCTTTTTTATTTGTCCGGTTCCAATAACTACTCCGCCGATGATAGGGAGTCGTTCTTTAGAGAACCTGAGATCACCCTTTTTACCTAACGATTGTAATTTTTTGTTAATCTTATTAATAAATTCTTGATTAATTGAATCACGTTCTTGCTCACCTACATAGACTGTCTCATCACCGGTTTCCACGTTTTCCAGAATAAGATTTTCTATAATTGTCATATATTTCAGGTCATCAAATTTCATAATTCTTTTTATTACTTCTGAGAAGATGTTATTTATAATATCCTGTTTCTCAGCTAGGAGAGATTTTTTAGCATTCAGTCTGGCTTCAGTAACAATTTTTTTTTCTTTCAGTTCAGCTTCTTGTTTATACCTCTCCATGATATCCCGTCGAATAGACTCATTTTCTTTTAAGTCCTGAGATTTAAGTTCTTCAATCCTAATTTTAGTATCCCGCAATATCCTCTCTTTTTCTTTTAAAGCGTCTCGCAATATCCTCTCTTTTATATCTTTAATGGACATGAATAAATTCTCCTCAGATATTAAACTTCCACTCCGTTTAACATTAAGATTGAGCTTAGTAATGCCAAGACGGCATAGGTTTCAACCATCGCCGGCATCACTACCGCCTTCCCGACCTCTTCGGGTCTACGGGCAATAAGTCCAATTGAACCGGCAGAGGTTTTGCCCTGATAAATAGCGGAAAAAAAGCCGGCAATTGCAATAGGGAGGCAAGCGTATAGTATCATCAGGCCTTGTTTGACAGTTAATGAAGCAGGGGAACCCGCAAAAACACCAATTTTGGTTAAGACTAAAAAACCGACTAACAATCCGTAAATTCCCTGAGTACCAGGGATTGCCTGCAGTATAAGCACTAAGCCAAATTTACTGGGATCCTCTGTCATAAGCCCAGTCCCAGTTGTACCTGCAATACCAACACCTATAGCGGAACCAGAGCCGGCTAAACCAATGGCTAAAGCTGCTCCTAAGTAGGCTAAAATAATTCCATCTGACATGAGTTTTATCCTCCTTTTCAACATTCAGTTATTTATAATTACATAATATCGAAATATTTTTAAAATATTCTTTCTAGTTATTCTTCAATGTCTTTTATCTTGGTGTATAAAGTCCTTAGAGTAAAAGGCCTGAAAGGTATCCCTCCGGCTTCATAAAATTTGCTAAAGAATTCAACATATTGTAATCTGGCATCATGTATAAAAGAACCCAATCCACTCATAAGAAGATTAAAGGTATGTCCGATTACCAGTATAAGGAGGGTGACGAAGAAACCAATGTAAGGGATATGAAACATAGTCGCAACCATATTAAACATCTGCCCCAGTACTCCGGTAGCTAATCCCAGCGCAAATAAGCGAGAATAAGATAGAACATCACTAAAATAGCCAGAAATATCATATAGGGCAAGAATGCCACCGCCCAATTTTAACAAAATATTCTTTTGTCCTCTTCCCTGGGTCAAAACGATGGTTATAATCCCTGCATATGCAAGAATAAGGGAAAGGCGTTCCAAAAATAAGGGTAGCACTCCTTTCAACAAAACTAATATTATACCGGTTAAAAGAGATAACCAGGATATTTGATCCATAAGGCCATCAATAAGTTTACCCTTTCTTACATTATCAAGGAATTTTAGAATAATTCCGGTATAAATCTGAATGACTCCTAAAGTTAGGCTTAGGATTAATAAAGGGATAGGGTTTTTGGTGGGATTTATTAAGGGCAACTTCTGCATTAAAAAGATTTTTAAGCCATCAAACATTGGCGGTAAATAGTTCAAAATATCGCCAAACCAACTCCCTAATAGTATTCCTCCAGTTATAGCGGAGAGACCACAATAATGAAGCAGCCTTAAAAATTTTTTTCCTCCTTCTCCTAAATCCAGTCTTTTTAAAGCAAAGTAGGTAATGATAGCCAATGTAGCTCCATATCCTACATCAGAAAGGGCTAATCCAAAGAAAACGAAATAAAATATGGAAAGTATAGGGGTTGGGTCTATTTCATAGTAACCAGGCAAACTATACAGCTCAGTGATTGTTTCAAATGGCTTCACTATATAAGTGTTTTTTAGTGCAACCGGTATTTGCTCATCTTCCTTTGGGCTACTGAAACTAACTTCATAAGCAGAAAATTTTTCTTTTAACCTTTTTTGCAGTTTAGGAATATCTTTATTTTGTACCCATCCTCTAATGGCTAAAGTTTTTTCACTCTTCTTTAAATACTTTTTGGTTTCTTCTTTCTCTTGTATAATAAAAAGAAAGTCATATAATGGGTAGATAAATTGATTCTTGCTATGCAATTTTTTTAGGTTCCGCTCCATTTCTCTTCTCTTTTTTTCGATTCCCAACAATTGTTCCTTAATTGTTTTTAGTATCTGTTTGGGAGTACCGGTGAAAGTGTGGCTGTATTTAAATGTTTCAAAAAGATATTGTTGCAAAAGGGGTTCGATTTTGGGCGTGTTTTCTACCAAGGTGATAATTATCATATTTACTCTATTCTTTTCTTCTCCAACCAACTGAATAATGCTTGCTCCAACCTGTTGCTCTATTCCAAGCGCTAAATTGCTAAAACTATTCTTTGCTATGGAACCGAGAATAAATTTAATATGTTTACTATCATCTATCTTGCTCAGGTCTAATTCAAGTTCCTGCCATCTTTCTATTTCTGCCTTGACAGCATTCAATCTGTTTTCCTGTAAATTAAGCTCATTGAGCTCATTATCCAATTTCTTACATTGGGCGTGTAATACGCTGAAATTATGCTGTTGCTCAATTTTTTCTAATTCATCGTAGCTATAAGTTTTTTTTGTGGTGAATAATGATTTGATACCCTTATCTTCTTCATTTGCGTAATTTGAAAGAAAATCAATACAGAATTTTACATCATTTAAGGAGGCAGAAGAAGGGGAATTGGAACTATCATCCAAATTATTCCAACCGCAAAACTCTTCTTTTTCTTCTATTTGAATGATTTCTAAAAAACCCAATTTTTGTAATTCATTCAGTAAAGATTCTTTGATTGATAAATGGGCAAAAATATGAAATTTACTAACTTCAGATATAGCCATGCTTAATCCACTATTTGTTTTAAGATAATCTCGACAGCCTCATCAAATTTTTTTAAAGTGTTTTGCTTGACATCTTTCTGTTCTTTTATATTTTTTTCATATATCTCTTTAGCTTTAAGGTGGGCATTATCGATTGTTACCTGCAGTAAGTTACGTCCTTCTTTATTCAATTCTAAAATTAATTTTTCTCTGGTTTCTATCTGCCCATCAATCTCCTCTTGAATCATCTTTTCGGCTTTTTTTTGGGCCTCTTGAATCATCTTTTCGGCTTTTTTTTCAGCATCTTCCAATTCTCTTACAATTTTTTTAAGCATAATCGAAACTCCAAAAGTATGTTTTTCAAAACATTTTTTTGAAAGAATTATAAAAGATACAAAAAGGTTCTAGAACTTTATAGTTCTATTCTCATAGCTTCCGCTGTAATGTACAATATATCTTATCACAAATCTTTTTTCAAGTCAATTCAAGAGAGTCTACTTAAGGAATACCTGCTACATTTTTATAATGACTGGGTAAAACTGAGAATTTTAATCACATAGCCTGTTAATTAAGATTGTTTGTAAAGGATATTTTATTAATAATAACTAATTTTGTTCTGCTCGCTGTAATGTTTCGACCTCTTGGGATAACAAATCTATAGCTTCTTTGGTATTATAGCGTCCGATTAATTGTCCTTTACGGTATAACATTGCCTCTTTTTTGTTGTACGCTATTCCAAAATCAGCAATCTTTGCTTCACCAGGCCCATTAACCATGCATCCCATAATAGCAATAGTTAAGGGTATTGGTATATCCTGTAACCTATTTTCTATTTTCTTAGCAATTTTATAAATATCGACCTGACACCTTCCGCAGGTAGGGCAAGTTATTAGGTTTATGCCTTTATTCTTGATGCCTAATGCTTTTAATATATCATGACCTACTAACACTTCTTTTACCGGATCTCCGGTTAATGACACTCTAATGGTATCCCCAATCCCTTCGTAGAGCAGAATGCTGATTCCGGCAGCTGACTTAACAATACCCGATCGGTCAAATCCTGCTTCGGTAATACCAATATGCAGAGGATAGTCACACATTTTTGCAACAATTTTGTTTGCTTCTATTGTGTCCATTACATTGCTTGATTTGATAGAGAGGACGAAATTCTGATATTTTAGTTTTTGTAAGAATTTAACTACCCGTTCTGCTTCTTCTGCCAACGCCAAGGAATTAGGTTCACGGTGTTTCGCCAGAATATTTTTGTCCAAAGAGCCAGCATTAATTCCAAAACGAATCATAACATTTTTCTTTTGGGCTTCTTCAATAATCTGTATAATTTCTGCTTCTTTCCTAATGTTTCCCGGATTGAGCCGAATGCCATCAATCCCCTGGCTCATAGCTTTTAAAGCTATATGGTAATTAAAATGAACATCGGCCATAAGAGGTACCCTGGCCCGGCTTTTAATAACCGGTATAAGTTGGCATGATTGCAAATCGGGAAAGGCAATTCTGATTAAATCACATCCTGATTCTTCTAATCTTCTAATCTGCTCTGTAGTACTCTTTATATCTTTCACAGCACAGTTAGTCATAGATTGGACTGAAATAGGACGATTTCCGCCAATAGATAAGGAGCCAATCCTGGCTATTTTGCTAACTCTTCTTTTTATATCAACAGCAAATGACATATTTAAAATGCTCTTATCTGATAAAAATTCTTAAAATATCCTGATAAGTAGCGAACAAAAAGACCATTACAATCAAACTAAGGCCAACAAGATATAGGATTTTAATATACTCAGGGCTAAACGGCTTGTTCCTGATATTTTCAATAGTAAATAGGAGTACCTGCCCACCATCCAAAATCGGAATGGGCAAGAGATTCATAACTCCTAAAAATATGTTGATTACTGAAGTAAAAAATAATAAGTTTATAAAACCAAATTGTGCTGCCTCTCCGGCCATTTGTGCAATACCTAAAGGTCCGGCAAGTTCAACTGGGATTTTTCCGGTAAACATTTCTAAAAATCCCTTTATGATTAATTGAATTATTTCACCCGTAGTGTGTAATGATTTTTTGAATGATTGAAAAAAAGATAGTTTTTCCACCGATATCTCCAGGGTAATTCCAATCATGGCTCTATCATATTCTTCATTATATTCCGGAATAATTGTGATTTCAGTCGTTTCATTGTTCCGTAAAATAGTTAAAGACATAGGGTTGCCTCTATTACTATCTATAATTTGAGAGATTTCTTCAGCATTGTCAATTTTTAGAGAATTAATTGCTATAATTCGATCTCCTTGTTGTAGTCCAGATAGAGCAGCAGGTTTGCCAGAGGCAACCTCTGTAATGGTATTTGTGATAGTAGCTATTCCAGAAAAAGAAAAGACTATCATTAGCAATAATATTGCTAGAACCACATTCATAAGGGGCCCACTCATGACTACAGCACTTTTAGTCAAAAAAGGTTTATTATCAAATCTCTGGCTTTTTGGTACTTCTTGGCTTATTTCGGGATTTCTGTCTCTACACTCTACTTCACCTTGTGGCTCCTCTCCTGCCATTTTTACATATCCACCGAATGGTAATAAGCATAATTTATATTCGGTGCCCCTCCATGATATGCCCACTATTTTAGGACCAAAACCTATTGAAAAGGTAAATACTTTAATGCCCGCCATTTTAGCTATTATAAAATGACCTAATTCGTGAAATAAAATAGCTATACCTAGCACAAATATAAAGGCAAGTATAGTAATCAAGTTAGATATTCTCCTTGCATATTTTTTCGGCTAATTTTCTTGCTTCTCGATCCTGTTCAATAATATCATTTATATTGGGATTGAGTATATTTTGATGTTGCTCCACTGCCAGAGAGACAATTTTGATGATATTATTAAATTTCAACCCTTTATTCAAAAAAGCATTTACTGCTACCTCGTTTGCAGCATTTAATACGGTCGGCAGAGTACCGCCCTGACGAAGGGTTTCATAACACAATTCAACACTGGGAAATCTTTTTGAATCGAATTTTTTGAAAGTTAATTGCCCAATCTTTTCAAGATTAATTCTTGGCAGAGAATTTTTTACCCTTTGCGGATAGCACAACGCAAAATGTATCGGGATTCTCATATCATGGTAACTTAATTGAGCAACCATGCTGCCATCATCATATTGAATTAGGGCATGTATAAAGCTTTGAGGATGAATAATAACCTCTATTTTATGCAATGGAATATTAAAGAGCCAATGGGCTTCAATTACCTCTAAACCCTTATTCATCAAGGTAGCAGAATCTATAGAAACCTTTTTACCCATTTTCCAATTGGGGTGATTTAAAGCCTCTTCAATGGAGACATTCTCCAGGGCACTTTCTTTCAAATGGTAAAAAGGTCCACCTGAAGCAGTGATAAACACCTTTTCAATGTTGTCATAGTGCCAGCGATGCTCCAGACATTGGAAAATACCACTATGCTCACTGTCAATGGGAATTATGTTTACTCCATTCTCTTGTGCTTTTTTTGTTATTATTTCGCCTGCAGATACAATAATCTCCTTATTAGCTAGACAAATTTGTTTTTTAGCATTAATGGCCTCCATAGTTGGCTTTAAAGCACCCATACCGGTAATGGCTACTACTACTGAATCAACATTTGCCAGGGTAGATATTTTATTAAGCCCATATTCGCCGTACAATATATGGCAGTTTATCTTATGGTCAAACTTATTAATTAATTCTTTAGCCGATTTATCATCCTTAACTACAGCAAATTTTGGTTTAAATTTCACAATCTGCTCTTTTAACAGTTCTATATTTTTCCAAGCCGACAGTGCTAAAACTTCAAATTTTTCAGGTTCATTTTGAACCACTTGCAAAGTTTGTATGCCAATGGACCCAGTTGAACCCAAAATTGACAGATTCTTTTTCATAATAATAAAGTATCTCCAGCTTTAAAATTTATTTGAGCAAAGCAAGAAAGGCATAATACAGGATCGGTACAGAGAATAGGCAGCCATCTATACAGTCTAAAACTCCAGAAAGACCGGGGAGTAAATTGCCTGAATCCTTTACCCCAAAATTTCTTTTAATGAGAGATTCAAACAAATCTCCAATCTGCCCGCTCAGGGCGGCAATAAGTCCTAAAATAAATAACAGACTGATTTTTAGAGGAATTAAGGTGTAAAAAGCTAAGGCGCATAATCCTCCACATAAAAGACCAGCCAGGGCCCCTTCCAAAGTCTTGTTAGGACTAATATAAGGGAAGGGATGTTTTTTTCCAAAATTTATTCCTACTAAATAAGCCGCAACATCGTTAGCCCAGGTTGTGAATAAAGAAAATATTACTAAAGTTTTGCCATTGACCAATTCCCTGGTTTCAATCAAAAATGATAATAAATGGCCTATATATATAGCTACAAATAAAGTTAAGGCAATATTAATAGTGCTATGTTTCTTTGTTTTCATAAAAAAATGTTCCAAAGTGATTAGAAAGAATAGCATAGTAAATACCAGTTTAAGGTCATTGAATAATTCAGAAAGAGTTTTTGAAAATAAAAAAAACAGGGTGGAAGCTATACCCAATATCAAAGAAGGATGGTAATCTTGATGCTTGACTACTAGCCATATTTCCCAGAAGGAGAATATAGCTATTAAAGCAACACAAAGGTAATAAATAAGGCCACCTAGATATACTACAAACAGTATAATAGGCAGGCCGATGGCGGTGGTCATTGTCCGAGCATTTATTTTCTCAAATTTTTCCCCCAAATTTTCTCACCCTTTTTTCATAGTCATTTATCGCTTGCCAAAATTGCTTTTTTGAAAAGTCCGGCCAGAAAGTTTTAGTAAACCATAGCTCAGTATAAGCAATTTGCCATAATAAAAAATTACTAATTCTCAATTCCCCTCCAGTTCTGATTAATAAATCAGGGTCTGGCAAGCCTGCAGTAAATAGGTGCTCGCTAATAAGATTTTGGGTGATTTGAGAAGGTACAATGTTTCCTTGTAATATTATTTCCCCAATTGATTTTAAAGCGCTGCATAACTCAGCACGTCCACCGTAGTTTATGGCAATATTTAAAACAAGATTTGAATTATGCTTAGTTTCTTCTTCAATATTAGTCATTGCTAAACGTAATGGCAGAGAAAGTTTTTCCCTCTGTCCAATAAACATGACCTTGATTCTATTATCTAATAAGTCTTTCTTTTCTTTTTCAATAATTTCTTGAAAAAGGTTCATCAATGAGGATACTTCTTCTTGTGGTCTTTTCCAATTTTCGGTAGAAAAGGCGTATAAAGTTAGGTATTTGATACCTGCCTTAATGGACTCAGAAGTTACCATTCGAACGGCTTTCAAACCAGCTTTATGGCCTTCAAAACGAGGTAGATTTTTTTTTTCAGCCCACCTTCCATTTCCATCCATTATGATAGATAAATGCTTGGGAATTAGCAGGTGCTCCATTATATTTTTGCTTTCCATATATATTCTTTTCGTACTTTCTCAAGATATTCTACCTGACCTATAAAAAATCCTTACTTTTATCTTGATAGTATATCTTAAAAACTTCTTTTAATATAAATTAGGTAAATTTCGTTATATTCCATGAATAAATAATGTACTAATGCTAAGAATTAGAAATGAATCTTCTCATAAAACTAAACTATTCTGGATATTTAATCATATTTTCATTATTTCTGCTTCTTTTGCTTTAGAGATATCATCGAGGTCATTCACATAAGAATCCGTTAAGTCCTGGATTTTTTTAAGAAATTCTTTACTCTGATCTTCTGAAATATCTCCATCCTTTTCTAGTTTCTTTATCCCGTCATTGATCTCTCTTCTAATATTTCTAATGGCAACTTTCCCAGATTCTACCTCTTTTTTCACTAATTTCACCATTTCTTTGCGGCGTTCTTCGGATAATGGAGGAATAGACAGCCTTATAATAGTACCGTCATTGTTAGGAGTAAGGCCGATATCGGATTTCCAAATGGCTTTTTCTATATCATTAACATAGCTTTTATCCCATGGCTGTATAACAATAAGATCAGCTTCGGGGACAGTAATGTTAGCGATTTCTCTTAAAGGGGTTGCAGCTCCATAATATTCTATCTTGATTCTTTCTACCAAAGCAGTGGAAGCCCTCCCTGTTCTAATTAAAGCCAACTCCTCCTTGCTTGTCTCTATTGCCTTTTTCATCTTATTTTCAGTCTCTTCTATTATTCCAGGTAACATATTAATCCCCCTTTACAATGGTCCCAATAGGTTCTCCTAAAATTACCTTTTTTATATTTCCAGGTAAGTTTAAGTTGAACACAATCACAGGAACTTTATTTTCCATACATAATGAGATAGATGTAGCATCCATAACTTTTAAATTTTTATTTAAGAATTCCAGAAAACTAATTTTTTTAAACTTTAATGCTTTTTTGTTTAATAGTGGATCTGATTCGTAAATTCCATCTACTTTGGTTGCTTTTAGTATGGCATCAGCATCTAATTCAATAGCTCTAAGTGCTGCTGCAGTATCTGTCGTAAAAAAGGGATGACCTGTTCCTGCTGCCAGAATAATAATACGTCCCTTTTCTAAATGCCTTATGGCTCTTCGCCTGATATAAGGTTCAGCAATTGCTCTCATTTCGATTGCAGTCAAGGCTCTGGTATCGATATTAAGCTTTTCCAAAGAATCTTGTAGGGCAAGGGCGTTAATTACTGTACCTAGCATTCCCATGTAATCAGCTGTAACCTGATTAATGCCTTTGCCGGTTGCCTCTCGTCCTCTAAAAATATTGCCGCCTCCTATAACAATGGCAATCTCGACTCCCATCTGCTTTATTTCTGCTAGTTCGGCTGATATAAAGTTTACCCGATCAATATCAATACCAATTTTTCCTTCATCAGCAAAAGATTCTCCGCCTAATTTTAACATGACTCTTTTATAGATTGGTTTCTTGTTTTTCATTTTTTTCAAATTTAATGATTAATTAAAAATGTAAAAATATCATCATAGTATTATTATCAAAGCTATTCCGCTACTCACCAAGCTGATATCTGACAAATCTTTTTACTTGGATATTTTCTTTCAATTTAGCTATCGTTTCTAAAACTAACTGCTTAACGGTAAGTTCGGGGTTACGAATATACTCTTGTTCTAATAAACATGTCTCCTGGAAATATTTATTCAATCTACCTTCTACTATGTTCTCTATTACATTTTTCGGCTTATTAGAATTTTCTAATTGGCTGCGATAGATTTCTTTTTCTTTTTGAAGTACTTCTAACGGGACATCTTCTCGGTCAATATACAGAGGGTTAGCAGCGGCAATCTGAAGAGTGATGTTTTTGGCAAGCTCAGTAAATTCTTGAGTTTTAGCAACAAAATCAGTTTCGCAATTAATCTCCAGGAGTACACCTACCCTGCCATTTAAATGGATATAGGAGGCTATAGTACCATTTAAAGCTTTGCGACTAAGTTTGGTACTTGCTGCTTGAATGCCCCTTTTACGAAGATAATCTACCGCCTTCTCTAAATCTCCCTCGGTATGGACAAGTGCATTTTTACAATCCATCATACCTGCACCTGTTTTTTTTCTCAATTCCTTCACTAATCTAGCGCTAATATTCATTAGTCAAGTTCTCCTTCATAGTTGTTTAAAAATATGGTGAAATTTACATTAGACAGCAATTTTAGCATTGTCTTCTAAAGATATTTTCTTTCCCTCCATTACTGCATCGGCAATAACGGAGCTGATCAGCTTAATTGATCTGATTGCGTCGTCGTTACCTGGAATGATATAATCAATTTCTTCAGGATTGCAATTAGTATCAACAATGGCTACTATGGGAATAGATAGCTTAATAGCTTCTGTCACCGCATTCCTTTCCCTTTTAGGATCAATAATGAACAAGGCATCGGGCAATTTATCCATATTCTTTATTCCACTCAGCAATCTGTTCAGCTTCTCTTGCTCTCGTTTTAAATTGATTACCTCTTTTTTGGGTAGAACGGTGAACTGACCGCCCCTTTCCATTTCTTCTAATTGAAAAAGATATTTGACTCTTTGGTTAATGGTACTGAAGTTTGTTAAGGTGCCACCAAGCCATCGGAAGTTGACATAGGGCATACCGCATCTCTCCGCTTCAGAGCTAATAGATTCTTGTGCCTGCTTCTTTGTTCCTACAAATAAAATGGTGCCATTGTCACTGACCAGATCACGTACAAAATGGTAAGCCTCATCCATTAGTTTTACTGTCTGCTGTAAATCGATAATGTAAATATTGTTCCTTTCGGTAAAGATGTAGGGCTTCATTCTGGGATCCCATCGTCTCTTCTGATGTCCAAAATGTACACCAGATTCTAACAATTGTTTCATTGATATTACACTCAAATGCATTCTCCTTTTTCTAATATTACTTAAAATATTTATAGCTTAACTATAAACCTATTAAGTATAGCACGCCCGATTAAGTTATTCAAGCTACACTTTGTAATTTTACTTTATTTTCTCGGAATGGTTTTATTATATGTCTTAATTAATTTAGCTTTAGTTATATGGGTATAAATTTGAGTAGTTGACAAACTTGTATGGCCTAATAATTCTTGTACTGAACGCAAATCAGCACCACCATTAAGTAAATGAGTAGCAAACGTATGGCGAAGAACATGAGGGCTAATTTTTTTATCTAAACAGGCTGTTTGCATATTTTTGTTAATAATTACTCTAATACCTCTGGTAGTCAGTCTCTTTCCGAAACAATTAAGGAACAACGCCTCTTCAGAAATAGAACTATAGTTTTTTTTGTGCGGTATTTGTTTTCTAACTTTTAAATATTCTTTTAGGACAATTTTTACTGGTCGGCTCAGAGGCAAAACCCTTTCTTTGGAACCCTTGCCCATAATTTTTACTGTATCATCATCCCAATTTAGGCTATTTAAATCTAAATTTGATAGCTCAGCTACCCTAATTCCTGTAGCATAAAGTAACTCCAGGATAGCTTTGTCTCTAATGCCGATAGGATTATCGGTTTTTATCGAATCAATTAGTTTTAGCATTTCTTCAATAAACAAGAAAATGGGTAATCTATTCTTAATTCTGGGAGTCAGAAGATATTGGGCAGGATTAGTATTTTTAAAACCCTCTTCTAGAAGATATTTATAAAAAACACGCAAGGAAGAAATTTTTCTAGCAATGGTTCTGTCGCTGTATTTTTTTTGTTTTAGCAAAACCAAATAACCT
The DNA here is from genome assembly GCA_012520575.1 of Candidatus Stramentimicrobium fermentans. Taxonomy (GTDB): domain Bacteria; phylum Atribacterota; class Phoenicimicrobiia; order Phoenicimicrobiales; family Stramentimicrobiaceae; genus Stramentimicrobium; species Stramentimicrobium fermentans. The sequence goes on along the minus strand of JAAYOB010000022.1, from coordinate 56,594 downwards.
CTGAGCATATGGTAATCTACCAGGGTTAAATCATCTTTTATTTTAGAATTTTGTAGAAATTGAGCTAAACTGATTATGTCTTTTGTATAAGCATTAATAGTGTTAACTGAAAAATTCTTTACCTCTTTTAAATATCTACTATACTCTTTTAAGATATTTTTATCTTTTAATTTATCAGCCATACTATTTAAGCCTTTTCCTTATATTGGCACTCTTTGTTGTGACACTTGTAAATAACTCCCTTTTTCCTATCAGTAGTTTTAACAAGTATTGAGTTGCATTCAGGGCACTTTTTATCTATTGGTTGATGATTCGAAGAAAATTCACAATCAGGGTAGCGGTTGCAACCATAAAAAATTCTACCCTTTTTACTTTTCAATTTAACTATCTCACCGGTACAGCCATCTTCTGGGCATGGTACCTGTATTTTAATCAGGAATGGCCTGGTAGGGTGCTTTAGCAAAAACTCAGAACAGGCTAAGTATTTACCATAAGGCCCATTTCGAACTTCCATTAGATTACCACATACGGCACATTTTTCGTCAGTTAATTCTATGGTTTTTTTCAATAAACCCTTAGGTGGTTTTTCTTTAAGCCGCTCTATGTTCTGTGATAAAGTTACGTAAAATTTATTTAGAACATCCTGCCAATTTTGCACGCCCGACTCAATTTTGTCAAGTTCATTTTCCATTTTGGCAGTAAATTTTACATTGATAATGTTAGAGAAATACTTCCCTAAAAACTGATCTACTATAAACCCTAATTTAGTCGGTTTCAATTTTTTATTCTCTTTTTCCACATAACCGCGCGAAATAATTTTATCAATAATGGCAGAATAGGTACTTGGACGACCTATGCCTTCTTTTTCTAAAATCTTCACCAAGCTTGCTTCATTATATCGTGCCGGTGGTTTTGTAAACGACTGTGCTGATTCTACTTTCAATAAGGTCAATTTTTCCCCTTCTGTTAATTCGGGAATGGGGACTTTTTTAATCTCTTCATCCCCTATCATTTTCAAAAATCCCGGAAATAATATTTTAGCATCACTTGTTTCGAAGGTATAGCGTTCCGCTTTAATTCTAATTTTTTTCTTCTCAAGCAAGGCTGTCTTCATTTGGCTAGCGATATAATATTTCCAAATTATTTGATAAAGTTTATATTGGTCATTCGTTAAATCATTTTTGATAGATTCTGGTTCAAACTGTGTGGATGTTGCCCTTATAGCTTCATGAGCATCTTGAATTTTGATTGTTTCTTTCTTTTTTGATTTCAGAGGAACATTTTTTCCTAAAACCAAATACTCTTGACCGTAGTTTTTTAAAATATATTCTCTGGCTTTTATTTTCGCTTCATTGGAAATTCTGGTAGAATCTGTCCTCATATAGGTAATCAAGCCCTGAGTGCCTTTACCCGAGATAGAAATCCCCTCATATAATTGTTGAGCAACATGCATTGTTTTTTTTACCGAAAAATTTAGTTTTTGAAATGCTATTTGTTGCAGGGTGCTTGTTTTTAAGGGGAGAGGTGGGCGTTGGTGCACTTTATTAATAGCAATGCCTGAAACAGCGAACTGACTATTTTCAATTTCTTTGCAAGCAATTTTAGCTTCTTCTGCGTTTTTAATCTTTATCTTTGTTCCGTTTTTTAAAACAAGATTCGCCTGGAAGGCATTAGTTTTTTTATCTTTCTCTTTCAGCAGCATTGCACTGATTTTCCAAAATTCCTCGGGGGTAAAGCCTTCTATTTCTCTCTCCTTTTTTACAATCAAATACATTGCAACCGATTGTACTCTACCTGCACTTCTACCTCCTGTATGTCTATAGCTTAACGGGCTAACCTCATATCCTACGAGTCGATCTAATAATCTTCTTGTAATTTGGGAATTAACGGTATTGGCATTCAATTCCCGAGGGTTTTTAATAGACTGTAGTACGACATTTTTAGTTATTTCATTAAAAACAATTCTACATTTCTGATTTTTGATATTTAATTCCTGAGCTATATGCCAGGAAATGGCCTCCCCTTCCCGGTCGGGATCTGTAGCCAGAAGTATAATAGATTTTCCTTGGGCGGAGTCCTTAATATTTTTTAATACCTGTCTTCTGCCAGGTATAGTTATCCAGGTTGGTTGGAAATTGTTTTTTATATCTATTCCCATTCTGGATTTAGGTAAATCCTTTATATGCCCTTTACTGGAAATGATATTAAATTTATCCCCCACCATCTCCTTTAATGCTCTTTCCTTGGTTGGGGATTCAACTATTATGAGACCTTTTTTCATAAAATTTTAAGTTCAGGAATTAAAGCGAATCATTCCTTTAAAGCCTGCTATCATTCTCCTTTTAAATGGAATAAACAAAATCTTCTCAAGAAATTTCTTTTTTTGATATTCTACTTGTCTACAAAAAAGTTTATCTGATAATTTTGTTTTCTCGGTTCTGAGTCAATCTAATGATATTGCCTCGATGCTGTACTATTGCCCATATATTTATTATTATAGCAAAATATTTAAATTCGATAGGCGTGTTAAAGACAAAGGATAACACTAACATGTTGAGTACTGCGATTATCGAACCAACAGAAGCGAATTTCAATATTATTACCAATATTAGCCATATTAATGCAGAAATAATAGCAATTTTAGGGTAAAGGAATAGAATGACCCCAAAGGTAGTGGCAATTCCTTTGCCGCCTTTGAATTTTATAAAGCAAGACCAGTTGTGGCCAGCTATTGCAGAAAGCCCGACTAATAAATATGGGTACATTCCTATTCCTTCTATATTCATTATTCTGGCTAGATAGAGGGGCAGAAATCCCTTCAGGCAATCCCCAATCATGACCAGTAGAGCATATCGAAAACCTAAAACTCGAAAAATATTCGATGCCCCAATATTCCCGCTGCCAAACTCTCTAATATCAATTTTTTTAAAATACTTACTTACCAGGAATCCGAATGGTATTGAACCTAAAAGGTAGCTCAAACAGATAAGCAAAGCAATCTGCATTTCTTTTATAACTCCATTTTATATATCATTCACTCTTTTTATAATCAAAAACAATAGGTATGCCGCCTAAGTTGAAGTTTCGAGTAAACTGGTTTTCTAAAAACCTTTGATAGGAATTGTATAAGAGTCTGGGTTCGTTTACAAATATGCTAAAGGAAGGAGGCTTTATTCTGGCTTGAGTAATATAGTACAAATGCAGCCTCTTTCCTTTAATTAATTTTGGTACCCTCTGATTTATAATTTTTCGTAAAAAATGGTTTAATTCCGGAGTGGATATTCTTTTACTATATTTACTAAAAGTTTCGATGATGGTTTCAATAACAGGCAAAAAATCTTTTTGGTGATTCACTGCAATTGTGGTCAATATGGGGGCATCTTTCAGAAATATTAGTTCATGTCTAGTAGTTTGCAAGAGATAGTCTCGGTCTATTACATTATTTTTTGAAATTAAATCATATTTATTCAATATAATAATACAGGCCTTCTTTTCATTAAATATTCTTCTAGCCAAACGCTTATCCTGCATACTAATTGCCTGAGTAGAGTCCAAAACCAATAATACCAAGTCTGATTTTTTAATAGCCTCTATTGCTCTTAAATTGCCAAAGTATTCAATTTTATCTTTTACACTTTTTTCCCTTTTTAGCCCAGAGGTGTCGACAAATAATAGATTGTGCCTATCAAAATAAAAAGAGATTTCTATAGCATCCCTGGTGGTACCAGGAATTTCATCTACTATAACCCTTTCTTCTTTTAGAATTGCATTCAGGATACTGGATTTACCAACATTTGGCTTTCCTATGATAGCTATTCTGATTAAAATATCTTCTCTATCAATTGTTTCTGGTTCCTGTTTTTTCTCAGGCATTAAATCTATGATCATATCCAATAATTCGAGAATATTTCTACCCTGTTCAGCAGAAATAAGAAAAGGTTCCCCTAATCCCAATTGAAAAAAATCACCTTTAAAATAAACACTTTTTTTTAGGTCGATCTTGTTTATCACTAGGATTACTTTTTTATTTTGTTTCCTGATAATGTTTGCAATATCAGTATCTTCCTGTTGAATTCCAGTCATTACATCTAAAAGAAGCAGTATAATTTCTGATTCATAGATAGCCTTTTTAGCCTGTTCCAGTATTTTTTTTTGAATCGATTCTTTTTTCTGCGTATAGTCAACGCCCCCAGTATCTACTAAGGTGAACACTTTGTTCTGCCATTTAATATCTGCGTATATACGATCACGGGTAATTCCGGTTTCAGATAAAACGATAGCCTTTCTAAAGCCGATGATACGGTTAAATAGTGTAGATTTCCCGGTATTTGGCTTTCCAATAATAGCGACTTTAATGGACATGGCTTTTTTATAAGAATTAAACTTTTTCTTTTATTGAGTTTTCTCTGAGATCTGCAACTTTTTTTGAATGCTTTTTATCATTTCTGCAGGATTATCAGCTCCAAATATCTCAGAGCCCACTACCAGTATATTAGCACCCGCCTTATTGATTTGCAGAATATTTTCCATGTTAACCCCACCGTCCACTTGAATTTCAATATCGTTTTTACTATTACTTGCCATCTCTTTGGCGTATATGATCTTGGGCAGCATGGCCGGTATAAACTGTTGTCCTCCAAAACCGGGATTAACGGTCATGATTAATATCAGATTTAATTTTTCTAAAACAAATTTAATCATCTCTAATGGGGTGGAGGGATTAAGGGCTATTCCCACCTTGAGCCCTGTATCTATTATCATTTGCAATGTTCTATCTAAGTGAAGAGAAGCCTCTGCATGTATAATAAGGCAGTCCTTATCTTCAAGAACTGAAGAAAATTCTTTAATAAACCTTTCCGGTTTTTCTATCATAAGATGAACACTTAGAGGAAGATGGGTGTTTTTTCTAATGGAGGCTACTATTTTGGGTCCGAAAGTAATATTTGGAACGAACATTCCATCCATGACATCTAAATGAATTAAATCTACCTGACATTGTTCCAGTAAAAACAGAACATCTCGTAAGCATGAAAAATCTGCATTCAATATTGATGGGGCTAATTTATTCTTTAACATTGCACCAACCTCTTCTTTGTGAACATATTTTTTAAAACAAATATTCCCTATCTAAGCTTCTGTACTGTATAGCTTCGGCTATATGAGCGGTTTGTATCTCTTCTTTCAATTCAAGGTCGGCAATAGTTCTGGCTAGCTTCAGTATTTTATCATATGCTCTGGCGCTCAATTTTAGTCTTTCCATGGCTTTAGTTAATAAATTCCAGGCCTCTTTAGAAAGCTGACAATGTTTTTGGATATCTTTACGGTTCATTTGAGCGTTGTTATAAATATTTCTATCCCGAAAACGGGACATTTGTATTTTTCTGGCCTGTTCAACTCTTATTCTTATATCACTGGAAATTTCACCATTATTCTTTCTATCTATCAATTCTTTATAATTAAGTCTTGGTACTTCTATTTGGATATCTATTCTATCAAGTAACGGGCCAGATATTTTCGATCTATATCTTTGAATTTGATAGGAAGTACATGTACATTGTTTCTCAGAATCTCCATAATAGCCGCAGGGACAGGGATTTGCAGCAGCCACTAACATAAAATTTGATAAGTAATTAACTGAGCGCAGGGCTCTAGAAATAGTAACACTTCCATTCTCTAAGGGTTGGCGTAAAGACTCCAATGTTGAACGGCCAAATTCAGGAAACTCATCTAAAAACAACACCCCATGGTGTGCCAGACTTATTTCCCCAGGTTTTGGAACAGTTCCACCTCCGATAAGCCCTATATCACTGATAGTATGATGCGGTGACCGAAAAGGCCTGCTGGTCATAATAGGTTCTTTTTTGTCAACTAAATTGGAAATACTGTATAAGCGGGTTATTTCAACCGATTCTTCTAAAGTCAAGCTGGGCAGGATAGTTGGAATACGCTTGGCTAGCATGGTTTTACCACAACCTGGAGGGCCAATCATCAGAGCATTATGTCCACCAGCAGCAGCCACTTCCAGAGCCCTTTTTGCCTGCTGTTGACCTTTAACATCAGAAAAATCAACGGGATATTCATCTTTGTTAGACATTAACTCTTCTTTGTTAACATAAAAAGACGGTATGCTGATTTCCTTATTTAGAAATCTGACCACCTGCCTTAAATTGGAAGCAGGATAGATATTGATTCCTTCTACTATTGCCGCCTCGCGAGCATTTTCCTGAGGAAGTATTATATTGGCAATGCCCTTGGCACGTGCTAGTAAAGCTATTGATAAAACACCGCTTACTGGCCTAATACGGCCATTAAGGGAGAGTTCGCCAATTATAATATTATCATCATTACAAGTCTCGGGTAATTCTTCATTAGCTATTAATATTCCAATAGCAATAGGCAAATCAAAGACCGGACCTTCTTTTTTAACATCAGCAGGGGCTAGATTTACAGTAATTCTTTGTATGGGAAATTGGAATTCAGCATTTTTTAAGGCAGCCCTGACTCTTTCTCTCGATTCCTGAACAGCGGTATCCGGTAGTCCTACAATATTAAACGAGGGCAGCCCTTTAGCAACGTCTACTTCTACTTCCACGAGAAAAGCATCCACACCTAAAAGTGATGCACTGTAAAGCTTTGCAATCAAATCAACACCTAAACTTACAATAATCTATATTTATTAACTAATGCTCCGGCCTTATTCGAAAAAAACATTGGTTATATGCTTGATTTCTTTTAATAGATAGTTATTAAAAACAACCACAATAACATCAAAACGAAAATATTTATCTTTTATTCTCTTCTGTTTTATATATAATTGGGCTACCTTTACAATTTTCTTTTGCTTGTAGCGGGTAATTGCTTCTTCAGGCGTTCCGTATTTATTGGATTTCCTACTTTTAACTTCCACAAAACAAATACAGTTACTCTTTTCAGCAATGATGTCTATTTCCCCAAAAGAGACTTTGTAGTTTTGTTCTAAAATACGGTAGCCTTTTTTGAATAAATAAGCCCTAGCGAGTTCTTCTCCACTATCTCCGATACTCTTCATACAAAATCTTTTTTAGTACCATTTTTTAAATTATCTGACAGGACACCGCTGAATGTTTTTCGGTGTATAGGGCAAGTTCCGCCTGCTCTAATTGCTTGCAAGTGTTTTTTAGTGCCATACCCTTTATGCTGGTCGAATTGATAGGAAGGATACATTTTATGGTACTCCCTCATCAGTCTATCGCGATATACTTTTGCAACAACCGATGCTGCAGCAATAGATATACTTCTATTTTCGCCCCTAATTAAGCTATCTTGAGGTATTGAAATATAAGGAATTTTGATGGCATCAATTAAAAGGTAATCCGGACATTGTTTCAAAGAATTGATTGCTCTTTTCATAGCCAATAGGGTTGCCTCTAATATATTGACTTTATCTATAGTTTCCGAATCAACTGAGCCAATGCCAACATTACATGCTCTTTCCATGATTAATTCGTACAGATATTCTCTTTTACGCTCAGCAATTTTTTTAGAATCTTTCAAATCAGCAATAAAAAAAGTGTTAATATCTTTTATTACCACTGCAGCAGCAACGACTGGACCGGCTAAGGCGCCTCTGCCCGCTTCATCGAGACCTGCGATAAGGGTGAAACCGGAAAAAAGTAATTTTCGTTCCAGAATTTTTAATTTTTCAACTCTTAATCTTTCTTTACATAAAAAGCTGATTTTTTTTTGATAATGTGAAATACTTTTTTTCAATGGCATTGGTCTTTAGAAAACTAGGCCATCAACCCCTTTTGTCCGACCCTATCTCTTAGATAATATAGTTTAGCTCTACGAGCTGAGCCTTTCTTAATTAATTTTATCTGTTCAATATTGGGCGAATGTATCGGAAATATTTTTTCTACACCTATTCCTTTGGTTACTTTTCTTACAGTAATAGTTTCTCTGCTACCACCATGTTTTCGGCCAATTAAAATCCCTCGGAAAATCTGGATTCTTTTTCTCTCTCCCTCAATAATCCTTTGATGTACTTCTACTAAATCTCCCGGCTTTACTTCTAAAGCTATCTTCTGCATTTGCTCATTTTCAATATTTTTAATAAATTGCATAGATATATATTCCTTCCTCAATTGATTATTTGTTTTTCAAGTCATCAATTATCTTTATTTCTTCTTTTGTAAATTCTCTATTAAATAATAAATCCGGTCTGCGAGTCATAGTCCGTAATAAAGATTGTTTTTTTCTCCATCTCTCAATCTTTTTATGGTCACCTGACAACAATACCTGCGGCACTTCAAAACTCCTATATCTATCCGGTCTGGTGTAATGTGGATAATCTAATAAACCATTATAAAAAGAATCATTTTTAATGGATTCCTCTTTTCCCAATACGCCGGGAAGTAGTCTGACCATGGTGTCTAATATGACCATCACCGGTATTTCTCCTCCTGTCAAAACATAGTCACCAATGGAAATTTCTTCAGCTTTTAATAATTGCGGAATCCTCTCGTCAATCCCTTCATATCGCCCGCATATAAAGATTACTCTTTCATGAGCCACTAGTTTTTTTGCAATTTTTTGATTAAATATTTTACCCTGAGCAGAAGCAATTATCACTTTGCTATCAATCCAGCTACTATCACCCTGTTGGATATACTCAACAGCTTCCACAATCGGTTCAGCCTTTAAGACCATTCCAGGACCTCCACCGTATGAATAATCATCAACACTCCTGTGTCGATCTTGGGCAAATTCTCTAATATCTATAATGGTTATCTTTACTAATTCTTTATCCTGGGCTCTTTTAATAATACTGTCTGAAAACGGAGATGTAAACATCTCTGGGAAAATTGTTAAAATAATTATTTCCATTTTTGGCCTAGTTTCTTTTTTTAACTAAATGAGGACTCCTGATTCTTAGTTTCTTTAATTTCTATTATCGTTCTATCTTTCCCTTTTCGGTTAACAGCACTTGCAATGGTCCTGATTGCTTTAATTAATCTGCCGTTCCTGCCAATAATCTTTCCGATATCAGAGGGGTCTGCACTTATTTCTAATTTAATCAAATTTTCCTTGGCAATTTCATTAATAATCAAACTGTCAGGACAATCAATCACCATTTTTAACAGATATTCTACGATTTCTTTCAATATTTTTCTCCCATAGTCTAAGCAGTTTAGTTTTTATTAGTTTGGTATTTTTTTGTTTTCGGGCAAATTAGGTAATAGGCCTTCTTTTTTAAAAAGAGTTTCCACGGTCTTGCTAATTTTTACTCCTTGCTCAATCCATTTTGTGCTTTCTTTTTTGTCAATACTTAAGGCAGGCGGTTCTTTAGTGGGTTGATAATAACCCAACATTTTTATAAATTTTCCACTCGCTGGTTTCTGAGAATCTATAACTACAATCTTGTAGCAAGGATTTTTTTTAGCTCCTTCCCTTCTCAGTTTAATTTTTGCTGACATTTTTTCCTCCACAAATATTTTTAGTTGTTTATTTTTTACCTCATAAATGGAATCAAAGATTTTTTACTGCTCTGTTGCTTTAGAATTTTTTTCATTGCAGAAAACTGATTTAATAAGCGGTTTACCTCGTTTACCGATGTCCCGCTGCCCTTAGCTATTCTTCTTCTCCTGCTCCCATTTATAATACCTGGTTCCAATCTTTCTTTATTAGTCATAGAGCCGATAATCGCTTCTACTTTATTTAAAGTCTTTTCTTCATTGTCAGTATTTTGCTTCAAGTGTTTTAGCGAACCGGAAAATTGGCCAGGCAGTAAGTTAAAAATGCTCTCTAAGGAGCCAATTTCCTTTATTTTTTTTAATTGTTGGTAGAAATCGTTAAGATTGAATTGTTCTCTAAATTCTTTTTTGCTGATATCCTGTAGTTCACCTGCTTCATAACTGGCCTCAATTTTTTCTATCAAGGTCAGGGTATCGCCCATGCCCAGTATTCTGGAAGACATGCGATCCGGATAAAATGGTTCTAAATCGATGATTTTTTCTCCAACACCAGTAAACTTAATTGGTTTACCGGTCATACTTCTGATAGACAAGGAAACACCACCCCGTGCATCACCATCCAACTTTGTTAAAATAAAACCATCAACTCCAATTTTTTTATTAAAATCATCAGCCATCCTCAAGGCATCCTGTCCCATTAAAGCATCAAGCACCAACAATGTTTCATGAATTGGTATGGCATTCTTTATATCTTTTAATTCCTGTATTAGTTCACTATCTATATGCAATCTACCGGCGGTATCAATTATCAAGACATCGCGCTTATGTTCTTTTGCCCATTGTTGAGCTTCATGAATAGTATTCAAGACAGGCTGATTAACGCCACCGGCAAAAACATCTGCACCTGCTTTTTCCCCCATTATCTGCAATTGCTCAATTGCAGCTGGCCTGATTTTATCAGCGGCAATTAAAGCAGGTATGTACCCCATTTTTTTGATTTGTAAAGCCAGTTTTGCTGCAGTTGTAGTTTTACCGGAACCCTGTAAGCCAATAAGTAAAATATTGGTTGGACCTTCTTCGTTAAATCTTATTTTGCTCTGCTTTTCCCCTAATATTTCAGTTAACACCGTATGGGTCATTTTGATAATTTGCTGCCCCGGTGTAAGTGTTTTGGATAGTGACTCTTGATTAGCCAATTTTTCCAATTTGGAAATGAAATCTTTTACCACCTTGTAATGAACATCGGCTTCTAATAAAGCAAGTTTAATTTCTTTTAAAGATTGCTTCAGGTCATTTTCTGATATTTTACCTTTTTCTCTGACTTTATTTAATATTTGTTTTAATTTTTCTGACAATCTATCCAGCATAACACTTCTAATCCTATTGAAGTATAAATTAACTAATAAATTTACCAAAACATCACATTATTATATAGAAATTTAGAATTGGTGTCAATCGAGTAAAGTCTCAATAAACTTGTCTTGATTATATCTGCACATATCTGTGATTTTTTCTCCAAAAGCGATAAAAGAAACTGGAATTGATAACTCTTTCTGTATGGTCAATACTATACCTCCCTTAGCTGTGCCATCCAGTTTAGTTAAGGTTATATCAGATACACCTAGTGATTCTTTAAAGTTACTGGCTTGAAAAAGTCCATTTTGGCCAGTAGTTGCATCAATTACTAAGGTGCTACATAACAAAGCATCCGGAGCATTTTTAAGAATAACTCTTTTAATTTTTGCTAACTCTCGCATCAGATTATGATATGTATGCAGCCTGCCGGCAGTATCTACAATTAACAGTACTTTCTTTTTGGCCCTAGCAGACTGTATACCGTCAAAAACTACAGATGCGGGATCTGAGCCTGGTGCTGCCCGTAAAAATTCTACTCCCGCCTCTTTTGATAAATAATGCAGCTGTTCTATAGCACCTGCTCGAAAGGTGTCAGCAGGTACCAATAGAGAATCATATCCCTTGCTTTTGTAGTAATAAGCAAGTTTTCCGGCGAAAGAGGTCTTTCCGGTCCCATTAACTCCCATAATAAGCACAATGTTCAACATTCCGGGATCTATTTTAGATGTATCCACTTGGGGAGGAATCAGTTCGTGTAACATCTGTTTAAGAAGTTCTTTGAAATGATTAAAATCATTTACTCTAAATAGATGTAAGTTTATACTTTGAAAACGTTCTAATATTTCCGCAGTAGTATTGGGACCAATATCTGATAATATCAATAACTCTTCTATCTTTTCTAAAAATACGCCCTTGTCGTTTATAGCATCTGAAAACAGCAAATCATATTTATCAATTAGGCCATCTTTGGTTTTTTTTAAACCATCTTTTAAGGAAGTGATGAAATTGCTAATCTTGATTCCCCCTTCCTTCTGTCATCCTCACGGACATAAGCTTAGAAGTCCCAAACTTATCCATAGTAATTCCATACAAAGCGTCTGCGATTTTCATAATTTCTTTTTGATGGGTAATGATTACTATTTGAGAATTTTTTAGATCCTCATCTTTTATATAAGAGGCCAAGCGAATGGCATTGGCTTCATCTAAACCTGAATCTATTTCATCAAAAAAGCAAAAAGGAGTTGGGTTAGTTTTCCATAGAGCAAATAGCAGAGCCACTGCGGTAAGTGTTTTTTCGCCAGCCGAAAGTAAGGAAATATTTTGAACCTGCTTACCCGGTGGTTGGGCCAAAACTTCGATACCCGCCTCTAAGGGCTTTTTATCATTACTCAGCTCTAATGACCCCCATCCTCCTTGAAAAAGTTTGCTAAATGTTTCCTGAAAATTCTCTTGCACTTTATGAAAGGTTCTGCAAAAATGATCTTCTGCTACACGGTCAATCTCGCTTATTAAAGCAGTTAATTTTTCTTTGGATTCTGTGATTTCTTCTTTTTTTTGGAGTAATTCTTCATATTTTACGGATTGCTCTTTATATTCTTGATATGCATTAAAATTAATCTGACCCATCATCTTTATTCGTTCTTTGTAATCAGAAATTTTTTCTAAAGCTTCAGTTTGGCTGTTGGCATGTTTGCCATATCCGATGATTTGATCAATTGAAGTATCATATTGGTTTTTAATAGTTTGCAGTAAATGGCTTAGTTTTTCCTGATTCTGCACTAAAGTCATCTCGTCTGCATGGCAAGCATTCTTTTTTTCTTCTAAGTCTATCAGTTCCTCATCAACTTTTTCACGCATCTTTTTTAAAAGGGTTTCCTGTTCTTTAATAGTTTCCTTTGTTTCGTTAATAAAATTATTCAATCTATTTTGAACTTCCATGATGGTATCGATTTTTTCTCTTAATTCAGTTTCCTGTCCATTTAGCTGATGTAGCTCTTGCTGGCGTTTTTTCACTGTTGATTTTCTTTCCTGTTCTTCATAGTGGTAATTTTCCACAAATTGAACCATCTCTCTTTTTCTTTTGTGCAGAAAATCTTCTTTTTCTCGATTCCAGGAAATCTCTCTCTTGCAATTTTCTTTATTTCTTATAATAACATCGGTAGCTTTTTGGCAACTACTCTTAATTTTTATAAGGCAATCAACAAGCGATAAAGTATTAGCAAGTTGCTGACTTGTGCTATCAATATTCTTGTTGAGAAACTCGGTATCCCTTTTTATATTTTCTATATTCTCTATTTCTTTATTTTTTTTGGCTATCAAGGAATTTAATAAATTTTCTGATTGTTCGATATTATTTTCTTGTTTTGTTAATTCACGTTTTTTTTCACTACCGTTCAGTATGTTTTTTTCCAGCTGATTGTCTATATTTTTCATGCCACTGCAAAGTTCTTTTTGTTCTTCCAGTTCGGTTGCCAAAAGTAGTTCTTTTTTTAATATAATCTGAGCAAGGTATTCAATGTTTTGTTTCAACTCCTGACATTTTTTTTTAGAAATTTGGTAACTATCTTTGGTTATATTGTTTAAAAAAATATTGACAGTGGCGATTCCTCGTTCATTAATAAATACCCCGTCTAAAGAAATCACTGTCCATTTTCCTTTAAAATATTCAGCTATTTTGAAGGCGGTCTTCTTGTCTTTTACGATTAAAATATGGCCAAAAATAGCTTTGACTTGCTTTTTATATTCTGAAGGGTAAGAAATAAGCTTATCGGCAAATCCAATAACTTTATCCTTTTCAATAGAGCAATTTCCCTTCAATATTTTTAACCGATTTTGAGAAAATTGAACGAGATTATCAGCAATAATATCCAGTCTTCCGTTATTCTTTTCCGAGAAGATATTTTTATAGTGAAAAACCTTATCTATATGGGTTAAGTGTACATATCTTATTCCATCATCCAAAAGAAAATTGAACAATTGTTTTAAATTATCCGGAATCTCTTTGATTATGCTTTTCAATTGAAAAAGATTGATCTCATCAGGGATGCAGTTTTCATTTGAAAAAAAATCAGACTTTCCAGCACTATTACTTTTGTTTACTTTTAGCACCTCTTCTATAAAATCCATTTCCTTATTTTTTAACAATAAATCATTTTGCAAATTTTTAATGTCATTACGCTCATTTTCAAACAATATATTTTTTTCAGATATTTCTTTTTCTCTCCGCTTTTTTTCATTAGCTAATTGGACATTTTGATGTTTTAAACTTAACAATTCTTTTTTTAGATTTTCTATCAACCTTCGGCTATTATTAATTTTATTAAGAAGATAATTACTTTCGCGTTCTACTTCGCAAAGAGAAGCTCTTTTAGCCCTTATCTCGGTCTCCTTTTTAATCTTTTCTTCACGACAACCTTTATATATGGCATTTATTTCTTCAGAAATGTCTTTAGTTTTAACTAGTTCCTTATCATAGTGATTGAATATAGTATTGTATTTTTTTAAAAGGACATCTTGTCCTTCAAATTTTTTCTGAAAAATGTCCTCATTATTATTATTCTTTTTAATGGTATCCTCGATCGCCAATAGAGTTTCTTGAAATTTATTATATTGTTTTTGGGAATGAATGCTAATTTCCCTATTATTCTGAATGTATTTTTGAATCTCCAGCCCTTTTTGCTTAATCACAGACATCTGATTAATAAAGTTATTCTTATCTATTTCGTTTTTTTGAAAACTATCCAATCTTTCATTTAGCAATCCTTCAGCTTGCCCTCGTTGTTGTTCGATTTGTGCTATTTTATTCTTATGAAAAAGAAGATTTTTATTAATTTTAGTAATTTCTTCTTTATATTTCTCTACTTTTTTATATCCTCTGTTTATATTTCTTTGTAATAATTTAAACTGTTGGCAGAATAAATAATATTCCAATTTTCGAACATTATCTTGATAAGATTTGTAAATCTCCAGGTCATCAAACTTCTTTTTAGAGCGGGCTAAGACTTCCCCAACTTCAAATAGAATATCATTGATCCTGAGTAGATTATTTTCTGTTGCCTCAAGTTTCTTTAAAGCATTTTCTTTCTTAGCTCGATAAACTGCTACATCTGATGCTTCTTCAAATAGCATTCTTCTTTCTGCTGGTTTAGCGTTTAAGACAAAACTAGTCCTATTTTGAGCTATTATAGAATAAGAGTTCTTCCCTAATCCCACTCCCAGAAATAGTTCCTGAATATCTTTCAGCTTACAAGGAACACCATTAATGTAGTTTTCAATATCTCCAGAGCGATAAACAATTCTCTTAACTTCCACCTCTTCTGTATCCAAAGAAAACAACCTATCTGAATTATCAAATAACATGGACACCTGAGCATAATTCTTCATCTTCTGTTCCTTGTTCCCGGAAAAGATCATATCTGTCACTCTAGCACCTCTTAATGAGCGGATACTTTGCTCACCTAAAAGCCAGCGCACCGCATCAATTATGTTGCTCTTGCCACAACCGTTTGGTCCCACAATAACTGTTATACCAGGTGTTATATTCAATTTTATTTTATTAGCAAAGGATTTAAAACCTTTAATCCCAATTTCCTTAAGATACAATAACTTAGCCTTTCTAAAGTATTTTCAATTTTTTCAAAGCATAATAAGCAGCATTTTGCTCAGCTTCTTTTTTATTTTTTCCAGAGCCGATCCCATAAAGCTGTGTACCAATATATACTTGCATGTAAAAGGTTTTTTGATGTTCTAATCCAGTCTCTTTTATAGTCTGGTAAGAAGGAAGACAATGAAAGGTTCTTTGGGATAATTCCTGTAAATAAGTCTTAAAATCGCCTATCTGACTCTTTGTGATTAATTCAATGTTTTCTTTATTCAGCATATGGTGGATAATTTTTTCGCAATTATCAATTCCACCATCTAAAAAAACAGCACCTAAGCAGGCCTCCAGGCAATCAGCTAAAATTGAAAATTCCCCTCTCCCTTTCTTTAAATCAACTCCCTTACCTATGACAATATACTTATCGAGTTTGATTTGCTTGGCGAGTTTTGCCAAAAATGATTGACTGATTGCTACTGATTTTAGTTTAGATAATTCGCCTTCTGAGGAAAAAGGAAATTTATTATATAAATATTTGCTTACTACTAAGTTTAATACAGAATCTCCCAGAAACTCTAGCCTTTGAAAGTGATTAATTTCGCCTTTTTCTTTTTGAGAAAAAAAAGAGGTATGGGTCAAAGCTTTTTTTAATAAGTTTTTATCCTTAAATTTATATTCTAATTTTTGTTCAAATTCATTTGCAGAAATATGTTTTATAACCCTCCCATATCCTCTATTATCAATCAACTGATTAAAAAATGGATATTAATGTTTTTTGTTTTCAAAATAACGTATAACATCTCCAACCACTTTTATTTTTTCAGCATCTTCGTCAGCAATTTCAATATCAAATTCTTCTTCAAAAGCCATAATTAATTCCACTATGTCTAAAGAATCTGCACCTAAATCAGCAATGAAAGAAGAGTTCTCAGTTATTTCATCTTCTCCGACATCAAGCTGATCAATAATAATTTTTTTTATTCGACCCAAGGCATCCATACCCATATTCTTTACTCCTTACTTTTTGCATTTTATTTATACTTAATATATTTAGATATTGTTAGTGCAAAGAAACCATTATTAGCTTAGCTGTAAACACTTCTCTATGGTCAGATTTGATATGAACAGATACTAAATATTTGTTACTTTTCATGGTTGCTATTCTGGCTTTGGCAACTAATAGCTGTCCAGCATATACTGGATGGCAATATCTTAAACGGGCAACACCAGTTAGGACTACGTCAGAATCAATAATGGCCATAGCTAGCGAATCGGCAAGGGAAAAAATATAATGGCTTCTTACAAGATGGTCTTTTCCAAAAGACATCTCTTTGGTAGTACGTAAAGTCGATATGCCGCTCTTCCCCAAATCAATATCTATCAAATCACCAATAATCTCATTTTTATGTAAAGCTTTTACTTTAGAAGAGGCTGCCTGAGCCAGCCTAACAATCCTTTTGCGCATTTCCGGTATTCCCATTTCCAATCTATCCAATCTTATTGTTTGGATACTTACCTTGAGTATTTTAGCCAATTGCTCATCTGATAAAAAAGGATTGTCAGCAATTTTTTCTTTTACCTTTACCTGCCTTTTTTCTTTACTTAAATTTTTTCCCATAAACTTTTCAAATATAATTTAATTGTATTGAGGGTCCATCTTATAAGCTACCTTTAATGTTAACTAATAGTATATCGCATAATACCTGTGAAAGCAAATACATTAAAAGCCACGCCATTACAGACGTGATGCTCTTTAAATTTAATCTTTCTTTGCTGTATCTTCCCCTTCTTCTGTACAAAGGTATGCCGGATAATCTCTCCTTATCTTTATGAAATTTTTCTTGGGATAGTTTGATATTATTTTATTTATTTACCTTCAGGAAGTGTGTTTTATAGTACCAGGTAATGCGTACAGTGTTAGCTTGTTTTTATAGTCCAATACCCAATTATCACATCAAAGTATTCATGGAATATATGACAACCCAACTCCTTTCCTTAATGGCAGGAATTTACGTTAAATTAAATTTAAAGAGTGCCACAATTATTATATGGCACTCTAATATTATTCTTTAACTCCTACTTTTTAATGAATACTTTTTTCAGAATATTGACAACTTAGGTAGTCTTTGCTTCTTTTTTCTTTTTTTCAGGAATAATCTTTTCTCCATCATAGTAGCCGCAAGATAGGCAGACATGATGAGAAAGCTTATATTCATGGCATCTAGAGCATTCCACGGGATTGATGGGTTTTTCTACCCAATGAGTCCTTCTTTTATCTCTTCTTGCTTTAGAAACCTTTCTTTTAGGATTAGCCAACTCTTTTCCTCCTTTTTATTAGCGATACCTGTTTAACTTAACGAGAAAAATTATATAGAATTATTTTTCTATTTGCAAATATATCTTCGTAATTTTAAAATTACTATAAAATAAGAAATTTAAACTAATTCCTATCGGTAATCACTTTATTGAATTCCCTGGGCTTGTAAAGAGGTAATGGCTATCACATTAGCTATATCATCAACCGAACAACCTCTAGAAAGATCATTTACCGGCTTACGCATTCCCTGGGTGATGGGTCCTATTGCCTCAGATTTAGCCAATCGTTCTACTAACTTATAAGCAATATTGGCAGATTGTAAATCGGGGAATATTAGGACATTTGCTTCTCCGGCAATTTGACTATTAGGAGCCTTTCTCTTTCCTATCTCAGGGACTAAGGCTGCGTCTGCCTGCAACTCACCGTCGACTTTCAAACCAGGAGTCTTCTGTCTTATTATCTCGGTTGCCTTTGCTACCTTATCAACCATAGGATGTTTAGCGCTTCCTTTAGTTGAGAAAGAGAGCATGGCTACCTTCGGCTCAACTCCTATCAATATTTTGGCAGTATTGGCACTTGCTATAGCTATATCAGCTAACTCTTCAGCGTTGGGATCTATACATAAGGCGCAATCGGCAAATACTATTACCCCATTTTCCCCATAGTTGCAATTAGGAACCACCATAATAAAGGAACTGGAAACAATGCTAACTGTGCTGGCTGTTCTTATAGTCTGCAAGGCTGGCCTAAAAACATTTCCGGTAGCATTTATAGAACCAGCCACTAAACCGTCAGCATCATTCTGATACACCATTAAGGCTGCGTAATATAATGGGTCCTGCAGCAGCTTTTTTGCCTCCTCGATAGTCATTCCTTTATGCTTTCTTAATTCAAAGTAAGTATTAGCATAATCTCTTAATGCCTCAGAAGATTCAGGGTCAATAATCTCGATATTCTCCGGAAAACTAACCCCTAACTGATTGGCTGTGGATTTAATTTTTTCTTCTTTTCCTAAAAAAACCAGCTCTGCAAAACCCTCTCGGTAAACTATCTCTGCTGCTTTGATCATTCTGGGTTCTTCCCCTTCCGGCAAAACAATCTTTCTAATTTCTTTTTTGGCCCTCTCCCTAAGCATTTCTGGGATATTCATAAAACTATTACCTCCTGTATTTTAATTCCTATTATCATAAACTCTCGAGCCATGCTCTATTAAACCAATTGCGTGCTCTCTCTTTTAATAAAATTAAGATTGTTATATAATGATTAGCCTGTGGGAAAATTAATATATCTCCACATTATTCAAATGAAAGTATTGTATAATCAAGAGTGGAGTATTCCCTGACTTAAAAACTCAAAATACCGTATAATTATAACACATAATATTTCATTTTTCGAGGAAAGATATGTCAACCTTAGGTATTATTGCCGAATACAATCCTTTTCATAATGGTCACCTATACCACTTACAAAAAGCTAAGGAAAGAACAGGAGCTGAGTATACCATCGCTGTTCTGGGAGGTAATTTTCTACAACGAGGAGAGCCGGCTTTGTGGAATAAATGGGTTCGCACTAAAATGGCTTTGTTGGCTGGCATTGATTTAGTGATTGAACTTCCCTTCGTGTTCGCCACTCAGGATGCTCAGGGATTTGCCCGAGCCGGCGTGAGCATATTAAATGCTTTGGGGATAGTGGACTATATAACTTTTGGTTGTGAAAATGATAATATAGAAACATTTTCAGAAGTTGCCCAATTGATTAGAAAGGAGCCGCCCTATTATAAAGAAATCTTGAAAAGAGAATTAGAAAAAGGATACAGTTACCCTCGGGTTCGAGAAAAAGCCGTCGTTAATTATTTTCAGAAATATGGACCAAATTCTATAGAAACATCGTTAAGTGAGTTAACTTGTTTGTTAAAAAAATCTAATAACATTCTTGCTTTAGAGTATATTATAGCTTTACAATCATTGAACAGTAATATAAAACCGTTGCCCATTTTGAGAATTGGTTCTGATTTTTCTCAAGATAGATGGGAAGGTAAATATTCCAGTGCTAATGCTATAAGGAAACTGATCTGCCGATTTTATTGTTCATCAGAAAAAGAAACTTTAAAAAAAATAAAATCCGTCCTGCCATCTTCGACCTTTCAAATTATTATGGACGAATTAGAGCAAGGCGTAAATCCCGTCCTTGAGTCCAATTTAAATCAAAGTATTCTTGCTAAACTAAGATGCACTTCTGTTATCGATTTAAAAGAAATCAACGGTATCCAAGAGGGATTAGAAAATTTACTTAAAAAGGCTTCCGATTCTGCTGGAAATATAGAAGAGTTAATTCAAATAGTTAAATCAAAACGTTATACCCGTACCAGAATTAAAAGAATTATCATCCATAGCCTCTTTGGTCTATCCAAAAGAGAAATATTGGCCTTTAATAAGAGTGGTCCTCAGTACATCCGTGCATTAGGAATGAGTGCAAAGGGCAGAATAATACTTAAAAAAGCTAAATTAGGGTCAAAATTGCCTTTAATCCTATCATTAAAACATTTTTATAAGAGTAATCAGAAATTAGGAAATAAGGCTATTTTAAGAATGCTGAATTATGATATCTTAGCAACCGATCTTTACGTTTTAGCATATAACTCAACTGGATTAAGAATCGGCAGGCAAGATTTTACTAGAAAAGTCATAATTATTTAATTATATGCTATAGTTTAATTAATCTATTAAAAATTAAGAATAACCGTATTTAGTTTTCAACATTTTTTCTACAAACGGTGGCACTAACTCTCCTATACAACCATTTAAAGAGGCAACCTCCTTGACAATACTTGAGTTTAAATAGGAAAATCTGGTACTGGTTACCATAAAAACTGTCTCTATTTCAGGTGCCATCTTTTTGTTCATAAGGGCAAACTGTGATTCATACTCAAAATCCGAAATAGCTCTCATACCTCTCAATATTATATTGGCGTGATTAGACCTCGCACAATCAATTAATAGGCCTCTGAAGGATTGAACTTCTACGTTTTTAAGTTCTGCTATGACATTTTGTATCATATTTACCTTCTCTTCTATGGAAAAAAGAGATTTTTTTCGAGAATTTTCGGCAACTACAACCACAATTCTATTAAATATCTTTGAGGCTCTGTGAATTATATCTAAGTGCCCATTGGTAATCGGGTCAAAGCTCCCAGGGTAGATAGCTTTTATCATAGGAATCTCCTTTGAAAATATTTTTATGATTTTTTTAAAATAGTTATTTTATTACTGCCGTATTTTTTCTTTTTAACAACTGATAGTTTTTTATAATCCTCTTTTACATCGATATGAGCGGGGTGTTGAGCAACAATAAGGCCGGTTTCTCGCAGAATATTACTTTTTTCAATTCTTTGCATGACTGTTGAAATACATTTTTGATGATAAGGAGGGTCTAAAAAAATAATATCAAACTTTTTTTGATTCAAGTTAAGTAATTCAATAGCTTTAAGGCAATCTATTTTAACAATATCAAAAACTCCATTTTGTCTAATTTTTTTTAAATTTTTTTTGATTAGCTCTATTGCTTTTTTGTCTATTTCTACGAAGGTGACTTCTTTTGCACCTCTGCTGATTGCTTCTATTCCTACGGCTCCAGTTCCGGCAAAAAGATCTAAAAATTCTGCTTCCATGATCCCGGCTCCGATTATGCTGAATAGCGCTTCTCGTACTTTGCCGGGTGTTGGTCTGATATTGTTATTGGTAAATGTTTGCAATTTAAATCCCTTATAGATACCCGCTATAATTCTCATACAATTTTATCCATTCTATTTTCTGAATAGAGTTCTGTTGAGCTTTTCAGAAATAAAACATTTATACACTTTTTAAAAACTACTTGATTATTAATACCTTTTTATGATAAAATAAAATTTGTTATTTTTCAAGGAGATAGACTGGAGGAACTTATAATGGCAAAATGTGATGTATGTGGCAAAGGCCCACAGTTCGGTAAACAGATTAGCCACTCACATAGACTAACTAATAGAAAATGGTCGGTTAATATCCAAAGAGTAAGGGCAAATATAAATAATTCTATAAAAAAACTGAATGTTTGTACCCAATGTTTAAAATCAGGCAAGGTGAATAAAGTTACTTAATTTAAATAGTATTCTGCAAGCTTTTTTTAAATTCTTTTAAGAGATAAATGTTGTCTCAATAAAAAGCATTGCCCGAGCAGAAATAAAAAAATCAACTCATAAAATGTCCAAATGGAAATCTTTTTGGACATTTTTTAATGAAGATTGGAAATCACCTATTCTGGATTAAATCTTTAATTTTTGTAATTATTTTATTGGTTACCCATTCAGGCGTAGAGGCTCCTGAGGTTATCCCTGTAAATCTTTTATTCTTGAACCAGTTTTTATTAAGTTGTTTTTCATCTTCTATGTGATAAGTTTCTATACCTGCTCTTTTACTTAAATTAGCTAATTTGCCGGTGTTGGCACTATTTTTACCGCCTATAACGATCATCAAATCAACTTTTTTAGCCAATTCCCTCGTTGCCTGTTGCCGTAATACAGTTGCTTTGCATACAGTATTAAAAACCCTTAATTCTTCTGTATAATCTATCATTGCTTTAACTATATTTCTAAAATGCTCTATATCTTTAGTGGTTTGCGACAGCAATCCACTTTTTTTACGAATTTTATCTTGTTTTATTTCTATTAGACCATCAATTGACTGAATAACCAGGGCTTGGCCATCTATGTAACTGAGCAGACTTCTAATCTCAGGATGACTTCTATCGCCGAAAACAATTATCTGATAGCCTTCTCTTTTCAATATAGTAACGATTTTTTGCAACCTTTTAACATAGGGGCAAGTAGTATCTATCAAAGTTATATCATGACTTTGGGCATATTTTTCTTCACTTAAAGAAATACCATGAGCTCTAGAAATAAGGTATTTATGGGAAGGAACTTCTGTAATTTCTTTCACAAAGTTAATATCTTTTTTTTTGAATTTTCTGATAACCTGTGGGTTGTGGATAATTTCTCCCAACATATAAATATCATTAACTGGAAGGTCTTTAAGTGCTTCCTCGGCTTTTTTTATAGCTCTTTTAACACCAAAACAAAATCCAATATCCTTAGCTTTTATTATTTCCATATCGATCTCTCTTTATACTCTTTACCCAATCTAACATTTCTGTAATTACTTCATCAACAGTTTTATTAGAGGTATCAACGAGTATAGCACCATCGGGTTTAATCAAAGGTGCCGTCTTCCTCTTACTGTCAATATGATCACGATTGATAATCTCTTTTTTTACCTCTGCAAAGGAAATTTTATAACCTTTCTCTAATTGCTCCAGATACCTTCTCATTATTCTGGTATGTTCATCGGCAGTAATAAAAAATTTTAAATCAGCATAGGGAATAATTACTGTTCCAATATCTCTTCCTTCCATCACTACTGAGTTATTTTTAGCTAACAGGCGTTGAAGGGGGATTAAATTCTTTCGTACAGAGGAATGTTCAGCTACGAAGGATACTTTTTTATCAACTTCGGGACTATGTATTTTATCGGTAATTGATTTAAGGTGAGAAACGAGATTGGTTGCGTTATTACAATATCCTTGCAGGTATTTTTCTACAATTTCAAAAGATAACTTTTGCATTGTCTGCGAGTTGTTCACGTTCAGTTTCTCCTTTAAGGCGCAATAAGTAATATAGCGATACAAATCACCGGTATTAATATAATGAAATCCCAACCTTTTAGCCAATTCTCCCGCAACTGTGCTCTTGCCTGCTCCTGCAGGTCCATCGATGGTAATAATTATTCCCATATAACCTATTTAATAATATATTTCCTCTTTATTTTCTAAAATTTTTTATCTTCCTGACTTCCCGTTCAGTTAAATATCGATACTTTCCGCATGGCAAACCATCCATATTTAAAATACCTATCTTAGTCCTTTTTAATTCTAAAACCTGATAACCTAAGAAAGAAAACATTCTTCTAATTTGTCTTTTTTTCCCTTCATGTATAGATATTTCCAAGAGAGAATAATAATTATTTTGTTTTATTATTTTGACCTGACAAGGGCTAGTGGTAAAATTAGTGCTTAATGGTATTCCTTCCTGTAATAATTTTAGATCATTAGCACCTGGGGCTCCTCTTACTTTTACCTGATATGTTTTTTTAATCTTTTGCCGGGGATGAGTTATTTGATGAATTAACGCACCATCATTTGTTAAAAGAATTAAACCTTCAGAATCCAAATCCAATCGCCCCGCATAATTTAATTTAGTTTCTATCCCTTGTAACAAATCATAAATAGTTGGTCTGCCAAAAGGGTCATGATAGGTGCATAGATATCCACTTGGTTTATTTAATAAGACATGAACTCTCTGAACATTTTGTTCGACAACTTTATTATCTACTAATATTCGGTCAACATCGGGATTAATCTCCATACCCAATTTAGTTATTTGAGTACCATTAACTTTTACTCTTCCTTGAACAATTAATTTTTCACATTTTCTTCGAGAATCAATCCCCATATTAGCTAAAAATTTATGTAATTTCATTTTTTTCATTTTGAATTTCTAATTCCTCTAAAGGTGGTAAATCCGTCATATCTCTTAACCCAAAACGCAATAGAAACTTTTCCGTAACTCTGTACTGAAAAGGGTTACCCGGGGCTTTTTTTCTACCTTTGATTTTAATCAAACTATTTTTTAAAAGGTTCAACAATACAGTGCTACAATCCACACCTCTTATTTTTTCAATTTCCAAACGGGTTATTGGTTGATTATAGGCAATAATGGCCAATGTTTCGATGGAAGCCTTTGATAGAGCATGTTTTCTTTCACTATGAAATAATTTTTTTACCCATTGTGAATATTCAGGTTTGGTGGCAATAGAAAAGCCGCCAGAAACCTCTTGAATAAAAAAAGGCCGATTATCAAGCCGATATTCATCCTGTAATCTCTCTATTAATTGTTTTATCTCTTCTGTGCTTTTTTCGGTTATTTCTGCGAGCTTTTTAACAGAGAGAGGTTTATTAGCTACAAATAACAGTATCTCAATTATTTTGTGCCACTTATTCACTGCTATTGAATTATCTTTTTCTTTAATTTTTCGTCTTCCTTTCGGTAAAAAACTATTTCTGCAAAGTTTTGTGATTGACAGTAATCTACTCTATTTTGGCAGATCAAATGCAATAAAGCTAAAAATATAATGATTATTTCCATTCTGGAGCCATCTTTCGGTATTATCTGACTGAAGGTTAGTTTATTTTTAGTTCTTAAAAATATTTCTTCAATCTCTTCCATTTTTTTTCTAATATTATCTTTGTTATGCCTATAATTTGTGGTATCGTGATTTTTATTTCTGCTTAGAATTTCTTCAAAAGCCAATATTAGTTCGGTATAATCATTTTCTGTTGGTGGCTCATCAAGACTTTGTGAAGAATCAAGACGGGGAAAATAGATTTCTTTTTGTTTAAATTCTTTTTCAACAAGTATCTCGACTAATGCTTGATATTTTTTATATTCTATCCAATAATCTTTTTTAAGGTAATTTGCATCATTTTCAACTTCGCCAACATCATGCTCCAAGGAGCAGGGCAGCAATAGGTTTGATTTCCAAAAGATAAGCTCAGAAAGAGCTATTAAAAAATTTGCTACAATTTCTAAATTAATCGATTCGAAATTGGCCCTTAGCAGATACGATAAATATTCCTCTATAATTTTTAATAAAGATACACTGTTAGCCTCTATATCCCCATCTCTTGCTTTTTGATATAACGATTGGGCATGACTCGACATTTGCTCTAATTTAAAAACTGTAGAATTATTATTGGACATAGTCAATTCTCATAGCCTTTTTGACTTCTACTAAAGTAGTTTGAGTAACCTTTCTTGCTTCTTGACTACCTTTATTTAGCACATCCCAGACTAACTGCCTATTGTTTTCATAATATTTCCTTTTTTCTCTAAAAGATTGCAATGACTTACTCAATATTGCTGCCAAATGATTTTTGCATGCTACACAACCTAATTGAGCATTACGGCATTTTTGTTCAATTTTGGGCAGTTCTTTTTTATTAAATATCCTGTGATAATCAAAAACTACGCAAATTTCAGGGTGACCTTTGTCAGTCAATCTTATCTTTTCCGGATCAGTTATCATAGACATAATCTTGGTCTTAATTATTTCCGGCGAATCCGATATATTGATATTGTTTTTTAAGCTTTTACTCATTTTTCGACCATCGGTCCCTAATATTTTAGGGGTAGGGGAAAGTTTTAGCTCCGGGATAACAAAAACATTATGATAAAGACTATTAAACCTTCTACCGATTTCTCGAGTTAATTCTATATGAGGAGATTGGTCTTCACCAACAGGGACGGCATTAGCGTTGTAAATCAATATATCAGCAGCCATTAAAACGGGGTAGCCAAGTAATCCATAGCCCATATTCTCTTTCAAATCCAAATCTCTCACCTGCTCTTTTACTACCGGGTTTCTCTCTAACCAGGATAGCGGTGTAATCATCGATAAGAGCAGATGCAATTCAGCATGCTCCGGAACATGTGATTGGATTAGCAGAGTACTTTTTTCGGGATCTATCCCAGCACTCAACCAGTCTATTACCATCTCAATTATATTCTCTTTCATCATCTCGGTACTCTCAAAACCAGTAGTAAGTGCGTGCCAATCAACTACTCCAAAAAAACACCGGTATTCCTCCTGTAATTTTATCCAGTTGTCTAACGCACCAAAATAATTTCCCAAATGCAATTTCCCCGTTGGTCTCATTCCGCTAAAAATTACGCCTTTCATTAAAATTTTCTCCTTCTCTATTTTTCAGCAAAATTAACATATTTAAATTTTTATATGAAGATATGGTAAATATAATCCACTATAGGTAAGACAACTTTACTTATAATACCTGAAACAAACAAGAATAGTATTATCAGCATACCATAGGTTTGATTTATACTATCATACTGTCGTGCCAAATCTTCCGGTAATAGGCCTGCTAAAATATGATGCCCGTCCAAGGGTGGAATTGGTATTAGATTAAAAAAAGCCAAAGCAATATTAATAAATACACCGGTATGCAGCAAAGTAAGCCAGCCCTGTATTAATCGAAACCAAAAATAAGAATTGAGTGTTAAATTTTTTAAAAGAAAATAGTTTATTTTTAATAATATAGAAAAAAGGAAGGCAACTATAATATTTGACAATGGGCCAGCCAGAGAAACTTTAACCATATCTATCCTGGGATTATTCAAATTATCATAATTAACAGGAACCGGTTTGGCCCAGCCAATACGAAAGAGCAATAACATAATAGTTCCTACCGGGTCGAGGTGTGCCAGAGGATTCAACGTTAAACGACCGGCAAGCTTTGCAGTGGAATCTCCATGGTAATGGGCAACAAGGCCGTGGGCATATTCATGAACTGTTATGGCAATCAGGACTACCGGGATACTCCAGACAACATTTAAAACATTTTCTAACATATAATCAGACAATTCCTTTTTCTAACATTTTTTTAATAAAGTTTATTTCTTCTACCCGATTATGCAGAATACCATTCATTTGTAAATAAAAAATTAGCTTTAATATTTTAGCATAAACCGGACCTGGTTTCATTCCTAAATCGGTTAAATCACTTCCAGAAATAAAAATTGTTGTTTTCTTATATATTTCAAGAAAATTTTCCACTCTTTCTTTGATAAGGCTATTTTTTCCCTCTTCTAACATTATGGTCATTAAGAACTCATTGGGTTTATTGTGTAGAAAGTAATAGATGTTGCTAGGGGTTAAATTTTTTCTCTTTAAAAATTCAATAGAATCATCTTTATATTCAATGATACTTGTTATTGTTTCAACTATGTCTTTATTCAATTCAATTTTCTTAGTAAGTTTTCTGATATCTAACTTAGAAAACTGTATTAAATAAAAAAGATATAGAACACTTTTATTAACCCTTTCAGCTGGAAATCTATCAGACCAGTATTTAAAGAAAGTTTCAATTTGTTTAAAACGACTAATCAAACCAGGTAACAGAGAAAATTGTGGCATTATCCCGGCAAGAATTCCTAATTCGTCCATTCTCTTCAAAATCTTTATAGGATCTCTTTCTTTTAATATAATTAGAAGCTCCTCACTAAGTCTCTTTTTCCTAATACGGGAAATTAAACCTTCTTTAACAGCCTTGGCTAAAAACTTTTCGGTAGAATATTCCATGGAAAAATTGTATCTCTTTTCAAATCTAACAGCCCTGATAATTCGGGTAGGGTCTTCAGTAAAACTGAGACTATATAGTATCCTGATTTTTTTTAATTCCAGGTCCCTCATTCCACCATAAAAATCTAATATTTTGCCAAAATATTCTTGATTAAGCTGAATGGCTATTGCATTAATAGTAAAATCTCTGCGATATAAATCTTTTTTTATAGAAGCAAACTCAACCTCAGGTAAAGCAGCCGGAAATTCATAAAATTCTCTTCTGGCTGAGGCAAAATCAATTTTAATTCCATTAGGTAATAATACTGCCGCAGTTTTAAATTTATGATGGATTTTTATTTTACCCTTTACTCTTTTACAGAAATATTTAGCAAATTTTATGGCATCCTCTTCAATAACAATATCTATATCTAAATTGGTAACTCCTAATAATAAATCTCTTACTATGCCTCCTACCATGAATACTGAATAACCTAAACGATCTCCAGTTTTACCAATCTGGAGCAAAGCAGATAGAGCATCTTTGCTAAAATATTGATACATCAAAGTTTTTATTTTTTCTTTGCTATATCGATAACGTTCCTTGCTCTTTTCAAATAAAAAATGTGATTCCCTGCTGATATCCATTTCTCCATGTAAACTTCTAATTAAATCTGTGCGAGTTATAATGCCTTTTAATTTTCCATGTCGACTTAGAACTAAAACCCTACCAACATTATATCTAATCATTAACTCCTGCACCTCTAATACCGGGGTTTTAGGGTTAACACTGATAATATTTTCAGACATGTATACAGAAACTGTTTCTTGCTCATAATTATGGTGCTTTGCTTTGTAAATCTCCTGTCGGGTAATAATACCCACTAATCTGCCATTATCCATTACCGGAAAACCATTATGTCCATAGCGAAGCATAATCTTATTTGCTTCTTCTATAGTGGTATTTACATCTAAAGTTTTAACTGGAGTTGTCATAATATTTTTGGCCAGTGTTTCAGATTTGATATGTTTCTCTAGCAATTTTTTTATTCTGTTTTCGGCATCCTCCAAAGATAAATCTCGTATTACTGCTGATGCTGCTTGATTGTGACCTCCCCCTCCTAAGGTTTTCAAAATTTTTCCAACATTTACAGAATTGCGATTACTCCGAGCTACCAAATAAATCCTATTTTTCATCTTAACCAGCACAAAAATAATATCACTGTTTAAAATATCCATTAGTTTATGGGTAACCAAGGCCAAACCCTCAATATACTCTTTAGCTCCAGCATTAGCAAACAGCACACTGATACCTTTAAAATACAATTCCCGAGAGGTAGTAATAAGCTGATTTAACAGTTTTTTTTGTTCAGGATTTAATCTTATATTAGTAAATTTGTTTATAGTCCTTAAATCAACCCCAACTGAAAATAGAAAGCTTAAGGCATCAATATCGTCTTTGGCAGTAGTGGGAAAAGACAAAGAACCGGTATCTTCATAGATTCCAAGTGCAAATAGAGTTGATTCTAAGGGAGTTATGGGGATATTATCTTTAATAATCTTTTTTAATAATATAGTAGTAGTGGCTCCAACTTTTTCAATTATATTCTTAGCAGAGCTGATATCATTTTCCGTGGAAGGATGGTGGTCATAAATAATAATGGAAAGGTCTTTTTTAGATATTATTGTTTCAAACTGACCTATTCTATCTCTCTGCCTTGTATCAACAAGAATTATCTCAGTTACTACTTCCAAGTCTATTTCTTTTAAGCCAGAAACCCCTAAAGTATTTCCGTACAATAAGAGAAATTTTCGAACATTTTCCTCAATTGCGCCAGGAAAAACTGCTAATGCATCTGGATATATCTTCTTAGCAGCAATCATAGCGGCGAGACAATCGAAATCAGCACTAATATGACCAACGATTACCCTCATATCCTCAACCCATCTCATGGCATATTGTTAAAACATTGTGAATAGAGTAATAATTATTTAAAAACACTTTAGTGAGTATAGTGTCAATCAATTCAAAAATGCAGGAAATTGATAGAATGTTCTAAATTAGCTAATAACTTTTAATATTAAAGGTTTTCCTTCAGGCCTTTTATCTGTGGTATGGAAGGCTTTGAGGATGCTATCCTTAATTAAATCATATTTTTTTTTATCGTTATAATAGACAGTGGCCAGGGGTTCTTTCTCATTCACCCAATCCCCAATTTTTTTTCTTAGTACTATACCAACAGATAAATCTATGTCATCACCTTTTTTCATTCTACCTGCCCCTAATAACATGGTAGATTGGCCAATAATCCTGGCTTCAACTTTTTTTACGAAGCCCCTAAAGGGGGAGTTAATATCTTTTTTGTATTTTGCCCTGGGAAGTAATTTAGGCTCTCTTATCTGATTTACATTACCCTTTTGATTATCAACTATTTCCATAAATTTAGTTAAAGCACTGCCGTTGGCTATAATTTTTTTTAATAATTTAATCCCATCTTTCTGTTTGTTCACAATTCCAGCAGCCATTAACATATAAGAACCCAAAAAAAGACATATTTCTTTTAAATCAGAGGGGCCTTTATTATTCAGCAGTTCAAGCGCTTCTTGGACTTCTAAGGAATTACCAACCGCATATCCCAAAGGTTGTTCCATAGAGGAGATTACGGCATAGGTTTTTTTATGGTTACTTTTACCGATATTAACCATTATTTCACCTAAAGAGATTGCATCTTCAAAATTGTTTAAGAATGCACCTTCTCCAACGGTGACATTTAATACGAGGGCATCAGCCCCACCAGCAATTTTTTTACTCATAATACTACTAGCCATTAAAGGGATTGAATTTATAGTGCCGGTCACATCTCTTAAGGCATAGATTTTATGGTCAGCCGGCGCAATATTAATAGTAGAACCGATAATAGAGGCATTTATTTTTTTAACACTGCTAATAAAATTTTCCACAGTTAAGTCAGTCTTGAAATTAGCTATCGATTCCAATTTATCAACAGTACCGCCGGTATGCCCTAAAGCTCTCCCTGATATTTTTGGCACCGGGACACCTGCGGCAGCTACCATGGGGATTAAGGCTATGGTGGTCTTATCACCAACCCCTCCTGTGCTATGCTTGTCTACTTTGATTCCCGGAATGGAACTTAAGTCAATTATTTCTCCAGACTTAGCCATAGACATGGTCAATTTATTGATTTCCTGATAATTCATACCATTAAACCAAATAGCCATAAGCAGAGCAGACATCTGGTAATCTGGAATACTACCCTCTAAATATCCATTAAGAGCAAAATCAATCTCGGATTCATTAAGGGTTAATCTATTCTTTTTTTTCTCAATAATACTAATAATATCCATAATATGTAATTATTTCCGGTACTAAAGTATTCTTACTATCTATAAATGCCTCATTCGTTGACTCAAGGTGGCATTGATTTAACTATTATATTTTAAAAAATTCGACTTTAAGTTATTCTTCTATAAAAACACATAATGTTTAAAGAAAAAGGGGCACAAAGACCAAGGCTACAATGGACATTGCCTTTATCAAAATATTCATAGATGGGCCGGCAGTATCTTTAAAGGGGTCACCAACCGTATCGCCAATTATTGCAGCCTGATGAGCAGGGGAGCCAGAACCGCCAAAGTTCCCTTTTTCAATATATTTCTTAGCATTATCCCATGCTCCGCCAGCATTAGCCATCATAATTCCTAAAAATACTCCCATTACTGTTGAGCCTAACAGTAATCCGCCTAAAGCCTCTGCACCAATTAAGACTCCTACTAAAATAGGTACTGTAATAGCGATTATTCCCGGAACAATCATCTCTTTTAAGGCGCCTTTTGTACTTATATCAACACACTTTTCTGGTTCTGGCTTGGCGGTTCCTTCCTTGAGACCAGGTATTTCACGAAACTGTCTTCGTACTTCTTCAATCATTAGAAAAGCAGTTTTGCCCACTGCTTCCATGGTAAGTGCTGCAAATAAAAAAGGCAGAATAGCTCCGATAAAAATACCGATTAAAACTATTGGCTTGGTAATGCTGATGGTTTCGAGATTAACAGACTGGGTATAAGCACTAAATAGAGCGAGCGCAGTTAAAGCTGCTGAACCGATGGCAAATCCTTTTCCAATAGCTGCCGTGGTATTTCCAACTGCATCAAGGGAATCGGTAATTTCCCGAACCTCGGGGGCCAAACCGGCCATTTCGGCTATACCGCCGGCATTATCGGCAATGGGACCATAGGAGTCTACAGACACGGTCATTCCTACAATAGAGAGCATCCCTACTGCAGCAACAGAAATACCATAAAAGCCGGCAAAGTAATTCGAAATATAAATAGACAGGGAGATAACTATAATAGGAATAGCTGTACTCTTTAAACCTAGAGCAAAACCTTCAATGATAGTGGTAGCAGCACCTGTTAAAGAGGCTTTTGATAACCTTTGGACCGGAAAATACTCATATGCTGTATAGTACTGGGTAACAAAGCCGATAATTACCCCGGCAATTAAACCTGAAATTGTAGCAAAAAATACGGCTAAATTACCGAATAGAGTCAATGACAGGATTAACGATGAAATAATTACTAAAAATCCGCTAACATAAGTTCCAATATTTAAGGTGTTATGAATATTTTTACTATCTTTAGGTGTCACAAAGAAAGTAGCAATTATTACAGAAACCGCACCACAAGCAACAAGTATTAAGGGATATACAACATAATTAACCGAGTCGTACAATAAACTTCCTAAAATCATAGTAGAAATAATGGAACCGACGAATGATTCGAATAAATCCGCTCCCATTCCAGCAACATCGCCAACATTATCGCCAACATTATCTGCTATTACCGCCGGATTTCGGGGATCATCCTCCGGAATACCTGCTTCAATCTTACCCACCAAATCTGCTCCCACATCAGCAGCCTTGGTAAAAATTCCTCCTCCTACCCTAGCAAATAAAGCAATGGAGCTGGCACCCAGAGCAAAACCGTTAATTAAATTAGGGTCATCAATAAAATAGTATAGGATACCTATTCCTACTAAACCAAAACCTGCAACCGATAACCCCATTACAGCTCCACCCGAAAAAGCTATTTTTAATGCCTTGTTTAAACCTGATTCCTGAGCAGCAAAGGTAGTTCGGGAATTGCTTTTTGTGGCAACTTTCATACCGATTAAACCAGTTAAAGCAGAACATGTTGCACCTACAGCAAATGATAACCCAGTTATACTACCCCTGACCCAAACTATTACTAGCGTAACTGTCAATACAAAAAAAACTAAAATGGAGTATTCTCTTTTTAAAAAAGTCATGGCTCCCTGTTCAATAGAATGGGACAATTGTACCATTATTTCATTGCCCGGGCTTTCACTTAAAATCCGCCTCGCCAGTATCATGGCGTATAACAAGGCAAGAACACCGCTTAAAATTGAAAGAAGTTTAAGTACTGCCATATTTCATAACGCTCCTTTTGTCAATTATACTTTTAAAGTACAGAATGATTGTTCTATGCACAATTCTATATAAATATTTTAACACGCAACAGAAATAGAGGTGATCCTTAATTCTTAAACTTAAGAAAATAGTTCACCTCTATTCTGAATATATTTGTTTTTTCTTACTAATCATTGTACTCATTGCTATTTTCTTGCATAGCAGCCTGTGCCGCCGCTAATCTGGCAATAGGCACTCTAAAGGGAGAACAACTGACATAGTTCAGGCCAGCTCTATGGCAGAATTCAACTGAATTAGGTTCACCGCCATGTTCTCCACAGATACCAATTTCTAAATCAGGATTAGCTTTTCTCCCCAATTCCACTCCTATTTTTATTAATTTGCCAGCACCCTCGACATCGATTACCTCAAAAGGATTATCTTTTAAGATACCCTCTTCCACATATTTCATTAGGAACTTACCTTCAGCGTCATCACGACTAATGCCAAAAGCGGTCTGAGTAAGGTCATTCGTTCCAAAAGAGAAGAACTCGGCATAGGTGGCTATCTCATCGGCTGTTAGGGTTGCTCTGGGTAATTCGATCATGGTGCCTATTTTGTAGGCTAGTTCTATCTTTTCTTTTGTCAACAATTCTCGGGCTATTTTTTTGATGCTATTGTAAATAGGTATTAATTCGTTAACATGGCTAACCAGGGGAATCATAATTTCGGGTTTTACTTCAACACCTTGCTTCAGCAATTCCTTGCTTGCTTCGAATATCGCCCTTGCCTGCATCTCGTATATCTCCGGATACGTTAAACCTAAACGGCATCCTCTTAAGCCGAGCATGGGGTTCATTTCACGTAAACCTGTAATTCTTTCCAAAAGATCTTCTTGCCTTTTCAGCTCCTGATTATCCTCCTTAGTCAACCTCAAGGTGGTGACCTTAATCAGTGTCTCTTCATAATTAGGCAAGAATTCATGTAAGGGAGGATCAAGAAGTCTAATAATTACCGGTAAGCCATGCATGGCTTTAAGGATTCCCATAAAATCAGCTTTTTGTAAGGGCAATAACTTATCAAGAGCGTTCTGTCGAGACACTTTATCGTCTGCCATAATCATAGCCTGCACAATGGGCAAACGTTCCGCTGCCATAAACATATGCTCAGTCCTACATAAACCAATGCCCTCTGCACCCAGGTCTCTGGCTTTTTGAGCATCCTCAGGGGTATCAGCATTAGCGTATACTCCCAATCTTTTAATATCATCTGCCCAAGAAAGTAATAATTCGAATTCTTTACTCATTTTTGGTTCAATCATAGGGACTTCACCCTCAAAAACATGGCCACTACCACCATCAATAGTAATATAATCACCCTTTTTTATGGTTTTACCATCGGCTTTAAAAAGCTCTTTGCCTAAATTTATATTGATACCACTGCAACCGGCTACACAAGGCATACCCATTCCTCTGGCAACTACTGCGGCATGGCTGGTCATACCCCCTTTGCTGGTCAAAGTTCCCTTAGCAGCAACCATACCATGAATATCATCAGGAGTGGTTTCGGGTCTAACTAAAATTACCGATTCACCATTTTTACCTCTCTCTTCTGCTTCATCAGCTGTAAAAACAACTTTGCCAGATGCTGCTCCAGGTGATGCCGGTAAACCTTTAGCAATTGGCTCAATCTTAGCGCTGGAGTCAATTCTGCGGTGGAGGAGTTGGTTAAGCTGCAGAGGATCTATTCTACTCACTGCTGTTTCTTTATCAATTATGCCCTCTTTAACCATATCAGTAGCAATTTTTAAGGCTGCCTGAGCAGTCCTTTTACCATCACGAGTTTGCAGAATAAAAAGTTTGTTTTTTTCTATGGTAAATTCGTAATCTTGTACATCTTTATAATTTTTCTCTAAAATATGTACTGTAGAAATCAATTGCTCATAAACATTCGGCATATCGTTCTTCAATTCTTCCAACGGTTTAGGAGTTCTAATTCCAGCTACTATATCTTCTCCTTGTGCATTCAAAAGGTACTCACCAAAATTTTCTTTCTCGCCAGTAGAGGGATTTCTGGTAAAGCCAACACCGGTACCGGAATCATTGCCCATATTACCAAATACCATCTCCTGTACATTTACCGCAGTACCGAGGTCATTGGGAATTTTATGTATCTTCCTGTAAGTAACCGCTCGCTTATTATCCCAAGAATTAAAAACTGCTTCAATGGACATTCTGAGCTGTTTTTGGGGATCATGAGGAAAGTGCTTGCCGCTTTTTTCAAAGACCAACTCCTTATACTGTTTTACGATTTCTTTTAATCCGACCGTACTGATTTCAGAATCTATTGCTACGTTTTCTTTTTCTTTCATCTGGTCTAAAATATGTTCAAAAAGATCACCTTTTATATCCATAACTACATTGGCGAACATCTGAATAAATCTTCTATAGCTATCATAAGCAAATCTTTCATTGCCAGATTTTCTGATTATTCCTTTAATTGTATCTTCATTCAAACCTAAATTCAAAATGGTGTCCATCATACCCGGCATAGAGATGGCGGCTCCTGAACGTACAGATACTAACAGTGGATTCTCACTGTCTCCGAAAGTCTTTCCGGAACTTTCTTCTAATTTGTTAAGGTTTTCTTGTACTTGTTCTTCCAAATCTTCCGGAAATTTTTTCTGATTCTTAGTATATTCAATGCAGGCCTCGGCAGTAATAGTAAAACCCTTGGGGACAGGTAACCCCATTCTGGTCATTTCTGCCAAATTGGCACCTTTACCTCCCAACAGCCTTTTCATCTCCTTATTTCCTTCATCAAAGAAATGTACGTATTTTTTCATTATGGTCTCCTTTATTATTTATGTAAGAACAGATTCATAAGTATTGTTACCAAACTTAAAGCTAATTAGTATTATTAACCTTAGCCAAGGCAATTTTGGTCAAATCGGCAACCGAGAAATACAGATTAGCAATAGACTTTAACAATGCTAAACGATTTTTACGGATTTTATCATCTTCTACCATCACTAATACCTTATTGAAAAAGAGGTCGATCGGTTTATTCATTATTTCTAAACTAGTAAACACATCACTATATCTCTGTTCAGAAAGTAATTTTTCAATAGCTTCATTCAATTCTAGGTAGGTATTATAAAGTTCAACCTCTTCTTTTTCCTGCAAAAGAGCTCGGTGAATCTTCAATTCAGTTGAATTTTTAGATAAATTATAAGCTCTGGCAGCTGCCGTTATAGTATGAGCAAATTCAGAAGTATCATAGATTTTTTGAAGAGCTTCAATGCGAGTTAAAACATCAAGAATATTATCCGGTCTTTTGGCAAATACGGCATCAATCATATCATACTTGTATTTTTTTTCTAAAAGAAGATGACGAAAACGTTGAAAAATAAAATCTTTAATAAGCAAATTGATTGCGCTATCTATCAAGCAATTTTCTTTTTTCATATTCTTGCTCTCGGTTAATAGACTAGTATTTAAATTAATTATTTTATTGATGGAAAAATTTAATTTATTAAACAAAACAATATTAATAATCCCTAATGCCTGCCTTCTTAAGGCATAAGGGTCCTGCGACCCATCTGGCGCCATTCCATTAATGAAACAGGAAACAATATTGTCTAATTTATCAGAGATACTCAGTATGCTACCGGTTATAGTAGTTGGGAAATTATCGCCTGAAAACCTTGGCAAATATTGCTCAGAGATGGAAAGGGCTACCTGTGGGGCTTCTCCTTGAAGCAGAGCATATTCCCTCCCCATAATACCCTGTAATTCGGGAAACTCTTTCACCATCTCTGTTACCAGATCCGATTTACATAATCGGGCTGCCCTTTTTAATATTTTTAAGGTTTCGGAATCTAAACCGAGTTCGACACCAATATCCTGAGACAATACTATTAATCTGGAAACTTTGTCAAAAACAGTTCCCAAGCCCTCTTGAAAAATAACATTATTCAGCTTTTCAATATTGTTATCCAGAGGTTTTAAACCTGATTTGGTCAGTTTTTGGTCTTCTTGGTAAAAAAATTTGGCATCCTCTAACCGTGCCTTTAAAACCCTTTCATTGCCATGCACAATAGATTTAGCATACTGCTCCTCGTTGCCGTTTATTACTACTAAGAAAAACGGTAAGAGCAAGTTTTTGTTCTCATAAACGGGAAAATATTTTTGATGTTTAACCATTACCGCTGTCAACACTTCGACAGGTAAATAGAGGTATGTTTTATCAAAGCTACCCAGCAATACTTTAGGATATTCTGTCAAATTTTTTACTTCTTCTAATAAAGTCTGCTCTATACATTCTTGGCCTTTAACCTTTTCAATCTTTTTAGTTATCTGGTTTTTTATCATTTCCTTACGTAACTCAGGATCAATCACTACATGGTTTTTTATCATAGCCATAAAATAATCATCAGCATTCTTTATTTTTAAGGGACCTGTTGTAAGAAGGCAATGTCCGTAGGTAACTCTATCAGAGGTTAAAGAACCCCAATTAAAAGATATTATCCTATCATTATACAAGGCTAATAACCAGCGTATCGGTCTAATAAACCTCATAGGGGTAGTCCCCCATTTCATTGATTTGGGTAAACTTAGCCCCGTAATTAGATTAAGGCAAATTTCAGACAATAACAATTCAGTCTTTTCCCCTTTTATCTTTTTAAGGGCAAACACATAATCACCCTTATCAGTCTTTTCAATTATTAGTTTTTCCGGTCTAACCTGATTTGCTTCAGCAAATTTAAGGGCAGCTTTTTGAATTACACCTTCCTTATCAAATGCAACTGCAGCTGATGGTCCCTTAACTTTATGAGAAACATCCTGTTGTCTTTCTAAAATGCCTTCGATTAATAAAATTAGCCGTCTAGGTGTCCCAAAAGTAGATATATTGTTATAACCTATTCGTTGTTCTTTCAGCATATCATGAGCATTCTTTTTTAAACTTTCTAAAATATGGTCGATATATGCCGCTGGTATCTCTTCTGTACCTATTTCTAAAAGAAGTTTATTCATTGTTCTTGTCCTTGCTTGTAATCATTAATGGAAAACCAAGTTCTTCTCTTAGCTGAATATAGAGTTCAGCACATCGCTTAGCCAGTTCCCTGACTCTGCCAATATGCCCTGTTCTTTCAGTGACACTGATGGCACCTCTGGCATCTAATAAATTAAAAACATGAGAGCATTTTAAAGTGTAATCATAAGCAGGAATGGTTAATTTTTTCAGTATTAGCTGTTGCGCTTCCTTTTCAAACATATCAAATAAAGTAAAGAGCATGCTTATATCAGCTTCTTCAAAGTTATACTTTGATTG
Organism: Candidatus Stramentimicrobium fermentans; assembly: GCA_012520575.1. Classification (GTDB taxonomy): domain Bacteria; phylum Atribacterota; class Phoenicimicrobiia; order Phoenicimicrobiales; family Stramentimicrobiaceae; genus Stramentimicrobium; species Stramentimicrobium fermentans. The sequence goes on along the minus strand of JAAYOB010000022.1, from coordinate 17,865 downwards.
TTGGACCTCGTTCTGGTGCTGAATTTCCCCATAAGTAATTCCTTTATTCCAAAAAAGCTCATAAATATTATCTTTTTTTTGCACAACCATGGCCAAGCGTTCTAGCCCATAGGTAATTTCAACGGGTATTGGGTTTAAGTCTATTCCTCCAGCTTGTTGAAAATAGGTGAATTGAGTAATTTCCAAACCATCTAAAACCACTTCCCAGCCTAAGCCCCAAGCTCCAAGGGTAGGCGCCTCCCAATCTCCTTCCATAAACCTTATATCATGCTCTCTACGGTAAATACCTATCTTTTCCAAACTTCTTAAATACATTTCTTGAACATTTTCAGGCGATGGTTTAATAATTACTTGAAATTGGTAATGCTGCTGGACCCTGTTAGGATTGTCACCATAACGACCATCAGCAGGTCTCCTGGAAGGCTCAACATAGGCAACTTTCCAGTATTCTGGGCCAAGCACTCTTAAAAATGTTGCGGGGTTCATAGTACCGGCCCCCACTTCAGTATCATAAGGGGTAAGAATGGCACAACCTTGTTTCCCCCAATATCTTTCTAAATTGAATATGATATCCTGTATAAACATTTATTATAACTTCTTTCTTACTATTTTATGTTAAATGATAATATGAATTATAAATAAAATCCCTCTCTATTAAAATAAAATTGTTAAATGTATTTTATTCGTTGGAAAGAGGGATTAAAACAATAAAGTTTCCGATATTTATTTTTTTACCCGTTTCCATCAATAGGCAATAATTGAAACAAATTTCTGTTTTAATGCCATAAATATATCAAAACCAAATTATGATGTCAAAAATACTGTGTTAACAATACTATTAGAATAAAGTTTTTATATGACCTGTAATAAACTCTATTTTTTAAGGTAGCAGCTTTTTAGAAAGTATTTACTTCTGTTTTCAATCTCAAAATGGAAGTTTAGAAAAAGGTCAGCAATTTTACTCAGTTCAGACAAAATAATAGGGCTAAGGCTTTTGTTATGAATATCTATTAAATCAACAACCAAGATTCTTTGTAATAGCCTTAATAGATAATATGTTATCTTTATCTGGTACCTGCCTGTTCCATTCAGGCAATTGAAACAACTAACTCCACCTCTCGGTATATCAAAAATATAGTATTCATCTTTTTTGGCTAAATTATGACAATAAACGCATTTTTTTAGTTCAGGCTGAAACCCCAAAATAGTCAATAATTTCCATTTAAATGATTCCACTAAAAGGGTGGGGTTTTGTTCATCATTAAGTAGAAATAAAAGATTTTGAAAAAGTTCATACAATTTCGGGTTGGGGTCTTCTTCTGCTGATAGTTTATCGATTATTTTGGAACAGTGAATTGCAAGTCCGTAACGAAAGAGGTCTTTGCTTTGCGAAAAAAAAGAATTTATAATCTCTGACTGACTTATAGTAATAAGATTTTTGCCCTTATAAGCTAACAATTTTATTATAGTCAAATTCTCCATACTACTGCCAAACTGACTCCTGGTTTTTCGTACTCCTTTAACTATTCCCTTAATTTTTCCATAATCTTTTGTAAAAATAGTGACAATTTTATCTGCCTCATTCAATTTAATACTTTTTAGAATTATTCCCTCTGTTCGAAATAGCCGACTCATTAAATTTAATCAATACTCCTTATCTTTCAATGAATAGATTATAGCATAAATAAGATATATCCATAGTATGGTTTGCCTTAAGCCCTACTTCAATATCAGATTATTTTATTTTTGACTGCTTGCGGTCTGTTAGAAAACCATAAAGCAAAAATACCATAGTAGAATTTCAGATGATTGGAGCTAGGTGGAAAAGTTTTTATCTAAATTTTTATAAATAACCATTAAGTTGTTAATAAATAGAAAATTAATTAGAAAACAAGATGGTATTTTAATGTCTATACTACTATAAATATACCCGGTTTGAGGAATCTTTTTTTAAAATAAGGATAGGCCACACATATTATCTCTTAAAAACATCCGGAAGGAGTTCTTTTGCTTTTTTAATCTTAATATTATCTTGAAGATTGACCATTATTACTTCCATGTCTGGTGAAAATTCCATCATTACTTGACGGCATGCGCCGCATGGTGCACAGGGCGCTATATTATCACATATTACAGCAATTGCCTTGAAACTTCTAAATCCATCTGAAACCGCTTTAAAGATTGCCACTCTTTCAGCACAAATACTGAGTCCAAGCGATGTATTTTCAATATTACAGCCGGTGTATATTTTTTCATCTTCAGTCAATAGAGCTGCCCCTACCGGAAATTTCGAGTAAGGAGTATAGGCGCTCCCCCGAGCTTTTAGGGCTCTATCGATTAATTCTTGAAAAATGCTTTCCATTTAAATTGCATCACCAAAATCCATCTAATATAACACTAATTTAATTAAACAAAATGCGATACTATGAGAATGCTATAGGCAAAAAACAAGGGCTTTTCATACATTGAATGATGTTCCGATTTATTTTGTCTATTTAACTCATTGCTAAACAATCATGTTAGATGCGTCAAAATTGTCACGTTATTATATATATTTACACAAAACATTTCTTAAGATTTATTCAATGGGTCTAAGTATTTATATTTTAATAATTAATCTCAATATATGTTAATTGTTGTTTTTATTACACGATTAAATCTTGCTGAATTATCACCCCTTTTCTTATGGTCACTGTTATATTCTTTTAAAACTAAATAATGAAACTTTAAGATGCAATGTCATTTTTTAGAAGCTATCTTATCATTTTTTATTTCTGTACCAGCCTGGCTACGTTTTTTCTGTTTGCTATATTGAATATAAATAACTACAGCCAGAAATAAGATTCCTATAGAGTCGGTCAAGGTATCCGGTGAGATAAGCAAGATAGCACTGATGAATAATAGAATTCTTTCATAAAGCTCTGTCTTAACTAATAAATAGCCAGTGGTGGCCGCTCCCAGTGAAAGCACACCGGCGATGGAGGTTATAGACAATTGAATGGTCTTAAAAATAGTTCCTTCTAAACCCATCAGAGCCGGATTAATCGCAAATATGAAAGGAATAATAAAACCGGCTACGGCTAATCGCACTGCCTGAAAACCGGTCCTCATGGTATTGCCCCCTGCTATACCTGCTCCGGCATAGGCAGCCACGGCAACAGGAGGGGTCAAATCAGCAATAACCCCAAAATAAAGGATAAACATATGAGCCGCTAAAGGAAGGACTCCCAATCTTATCAATGCCGGTGCCGCCATAATAGATAGCACAATATATTTTGCTGTGGTAGGCAACCCCATACCTAATAAGATAGAGGCAATCATAGTAAAGAATAGTGTGAGTATTACATTGCCTCTTCCCAATGCAACAACGCTACTGGCAATCTTTAAACCAAATCCGGTTAAGGTAACAACGCCTACAACCATGCCGGCACTGGCACAAGCTGCGGCTACCCCTAAAGCACCTCTGGCCCCATCTTCAAATGCCCCTAAAAATCCTTTCAAGTCTAATCTTGTTTCTTTCTTAACCATGCTTGCAGCTAAGCTTAAAACTATGGCCCAGAAAGAAGAAAATAACGGTGTGAAGCCTCTAACCAGCAAATAAATAAGCACTATAAGGGGTATAATCAGATGCCCCTTCTCTTTTAGTACCAATTTTGCTTTCGGTAATCTCTCCCTTGGTAGCCCCGTTAAATTATATTTGCAAGCTTCCAGGTGAACGGTTATCATAACGGCAACATAATAGATAATGGCGGGGATTACGGCAGCAATAGCAATTTTAATATACGGAATGTTCAAAAATTCAGACATTACGAAAGCCGCTGCTCCCATAACCGGCGGCATTATCTGACCCCCGGTAGAGGCAGCCGCTTCTACTGCTCCGGCAAAATCCTTATTATAACCAATACTTTTCATTAATGGAATGGTAAAGCTTCCGGTAGTAACTACATTGGCTACCGAACTGCCGCTAATAGAACCCATTAAGCCACTGGCAATTACGGCAACTTTGGCAGGTCCTCCAGTTGTATGTCCGGCCAGAGCCAAGGATAAGTCAATAAAAAATTTCCCCATCCCGGTTTTATTTAAGACCGCTCCAAAGAGAATGAATAGGTAAACGAAAGAAGAAGAAACTCCTAAGGGAATACCGAAGATACCCTCTGTCTGCATATAGAGGTGTTCGATGATTCTATTTAAGGAAAAACCTCTGTGAGCAAAATACCCAGGCATATAGGGCCCCAAATAAGCATACAGCAAAAATACAATTACCACTATTGGCAGTTCCGGTCCGATAGCTCTCCTGGTAGCCTCTAAAACCAACAATATTGTGATTGCTCCCATAATGAGGTCAATGTTATTCGGCAATCCGGCTCTAAAGACTAATTCTTTATAAAATACTATTAAATATATGCAACTTACTGCACCCAAAACGGCTAGAACCATATCAATAAAGGGCACCTTCGCCTTATCGCTTCCAAAACCTTTTTTAGTGGTGGGATATGTTAAAAAAATTAGGGCAAGGGCAAAGGCCAAATGTAGTGCCCTCTGTTTTAAAGCCAACCATAATCCAAATCCTCCAGTATAAAAATGAAAAAGAGACATAGCAATAGCGATAACAGAGATAATAACAGCTATATAACCAGTTGGTCTTCTGACATTAGACTCACTGTCATATTGTTCTAAAAGCTTTTGTACATCAATTTTTTCTTCATCCAATGAGATAATATCTTCAGATTTATTTTTACCATCAATATTGTCCATCAATTTCTATTCCTCCTAAATTCATTATATATCTAACGGAATACTTAAAAACATTCAAACGATAAACATCAATTGCTAATAATGCATCGCCTATTGTATCAGACAATCTGATTTCATGATTTTCAAACTGCAAAATATTTCCCCTATCTTGATAAATCCTATAGTACAATGGTAAATCTATTTTCCTGTTCATATTTTTTATTTTAAACATGTGATCTTCACTAACAAACAGTTCCTCTCCGAAAGCAGTATAAGGCAATCCGGCTCCATGGTCATAAAAATGGGTTTCAATCAGAATTAAATTACCGTTTCTGTCTACTCCCAAAAATTCCCAAACAGGAGTTTGGGCAACAGAATGTACGTAAGCTAAACCGATCTTTTGACCAGGGGAAATTCTATTTTCAAAAACTACAGTTTCTTCGGGCACGGTTTTTACGGTAATTATATGGAAGTAATTATTATTCAAAACTATTAAAAACATAAACAATGTTAACACAAAAAAAAGTAAAAATAAATTCAATTTCTTTTTCATAAAAGATTGGTTCTTGTAAAAAATTAAAAGAATATATTTATGAAGAATATAAATACCGTATTAAAATATAAATCTGGGTATCGTCACAATGTAATGAATGGTTACGATACCCAGATTATTTTAACTTTAGTTATTTAATTACAAGCTATTCTATTGCCCCAATTTCTTTGTAGTATAACTCTGCTCCCGGGTGAAGCGGAACAGCCATTCCATTGAGTGCGGTCTCTAGCTTGATATTTTTACCCTGGGCATGAACCTCGGCTAGGATATCGTTATTTTCCCATAAAGCCTTAGTCATCTTATAGACCAGTGTGGGATCCAATTTAGAATCACAGACCCAGAGTGCTGGAGTAGCTAATGATAATACCGGCTCATCAACTCCTCTGTACATACCGGCAGGAATTTCGGTGATACCATAATAAGGAATATCATCAACTAATTTTTGGGCTACAACAGGATCTACCGGTACTAAGACAAGGTCACGTGTAGTAGCAATATTAATGATACTAGAAGTGGGATAACCAGCAGTGGTAAACCCGGCATCTATCTGTCCATCGATCAGACGGTCGGCTACTTCATTAAAATCAATATAGTCAATACTCATCTCATCATAAGTAAGCCCATGAGCATTTAGAATAATTCTGGCATCTGCTTCTGTTCCGCTGTTAGGAGCCCCGACCCCTACTCTTTTACCTTTTAAATCAGCAATTGTTTTTACACCAGAGGCTTTAGTTGCTACAATATGAATTGTTTCGGGATAAATAGAGGCAATTCCCCTGAGGTTGGTAATAGGCTCCTTGCCTTCCTGTAGCCCAGTAGCAGCATAACACCAATAAGTGGTATTGGCTTGAGAAAATGCTGTCTCAATCTCATGGTTGCCTATTAAATTACAATTAGCCACAGAGGCACCTGAAGTTTGAGCGGTTGCTACCAATCCTGGAACCTTCTCAGAGATTAGTTGAGCCAATGCGCCTCCCAGAGGATAGTAGGTTCCTCCTGTACCACCGGTAGCAATAGCTAAAAATTTTTGTTGGGCTAAAGAGTTAGTTCCTAAAACGGCAATTACTGCAACAACTATCAATAGGATACTAAAAAATTTTTTCATAAAATCCTCCTTAATAAATTAAAGATAAGAAACAAGGTCAGACACTTATTTTCCTGATATTCAGCCTCCTTCCCTTTTATGGCCTTAAATAGCGATCTTGGAAATTAAAGTTAATGAATATCGTTTCTTTCTAAAATTATACCATATTCCTTTTCAAGTTTCAACTCCATTCTTTTCTTTTAACTCCGAGAAAAACCGACCAATTATATCCTTTTCCATATTTCTCATCTGAACAATACCCTCTTCTGATACATGGTCAAAACCAATCAAGTGTAAAAAACCATGGACAGCTAGGACGGCCAACTCATACTCTAAAGAGTTTTTAAGTAGAGCCGCCTGTCTTTGAGCTGTTTCAACTGAAATCACAATATCTCCTAATAAATATTCTACTTCATTATTCTGTAAAGGGAATTCACTTGAACCTTCAACCTGGCTAAATGCCAAAACATCAGTCGGAAAATCAATATTCCGGTAAAGTTTATTTAACCCATGTATCCCTTTGTCGTCGGTAAGTAGCAAACTAACTTCACTTATTTTTTTTTGATTGGTTATTTCCATTACTTTCAGTAATAGGTTTTTCAATCTCAGAATATTTACTTTTTGGTTCTGTCGATTTTTTATTATTACTTTCACTTTGTGAGCGTTCTTTCTTTAATTTTTCTATTAATTCCTCATCAGGATATTCTACTCTATTATGAAACATACCGGTTAATATCCTAGAAAATACATCATTAATTCTACTAAGCTCTCTTAAAGTAAGATTGCAATCATCGAGCTGACCATTAACTACATTTCTATTGATAACGTTTTGGGCCAGGCTCTTAATCCTACTGGCAGTTGGATTGGTTAAGGTTCTGGCTTCTGCTTCCAGCATATCGGCAAGTAGTATTATGCCGGCTTCTTTGCTTTGAGGTTTTGGCCCGGAATAACGATAGATCCCTTCATTTACCTCTCCAGTTTTTTCTTCAGTTGTCTGTAAGGCACGATGATAAAAATAGCTGATAAGCCCTGTCCCATGGTGTTGATTAATAATATCAACAATTTTTTTAGGCAGCTTGTATTTTCTGGCAGTATCCACTCCGTCTTTCACATGAGAGGCTATCACTAAAGCACTTAAACTGGGTTCCATCTCATCATGGATATTTTTATATGCTTCCTGGTTTTCTGAAAAAAAATAGGGTCTTTTTAATTTACCTACATCGTGGTAATACGCACCGACCCGTGCTAAAAGAGAATTTGCTTCTATCTCATCAGCAGCAGCCTCTGCCAAATTACCAACAACCACACTATGGTGATAGGTACCGGGGGCTTCAACCAATAATTGTTTTAACAAGGGTTGGTTGGGGTTGGATAATTCCATTAATTTAAAAGAAGAAGTGATATCAAAAAAGCTTTCTAAGAAAGGGAGTATTCCAATGGTTAAAATGACGGAGGCAAACCCATTTAACACTCCCCAGGTAGCATTTTTCAATATGAAATCTATGGAATTTCTATAAACGAAACCAAGGGCCGTAATGGAAAAAATATTAATTCCGGCAATAAATAGGCCAGCTCGAGTCAAACTGGAACGTTGCGTAGCCTTACGAATACAAAAAACTGAAACTAAACCGCCGGCTAAGGAGGTAACCAGGTAATTCATTTCACCAGAAAGAATAAACCCAATATTAAAAGTGATTAGAAAAGTCATCCATAAAGCTAACCTGGGATCGAGTGTTATGGCAATGAGCATAGAGGCAAAAGCTGTGGGAATCAAATATCCGGATATTCCACTGGCGATTTTGGCTATAAAGATGGCTACCATATATATTACCCCTAGCAGTATTAACTTTTGTATATCGTCATAAGTTGCTCTATGGTATGTATAAAGGTACTGGTTTAAAAGCAAAATTAATACTGTATTGTTCAACAGTAATCCAAATATATTTTTGAAACTGATGGAAGCATTTTGCAATCCTAATGCCTCCAATCTATCTATATGATTATTAGTAACGACCTCTCCCTTTCTTATAATAATCTGATCTTTCCTGATAACATCTTTTACCTCGCTAACCGCTGCTGCAGCCGCATCTTTTTTAAACTGGGTTGCTTCTTTATCGAGAAAAAGACTCGGTTTTAAAAATATTTCACCAATCTCTCCTGACAAAATTGCAGTATAAGGGCTAGTGGATAATCCGCTTATCTCTCTTATAATCTGCTTTTTTGCCTCTTCCAGATCATTTTCTTTAATTCCCTGCTGCATAACTTTGTTTATGGAATGATTGACATTATGTTCGACTTCTTCCAATGAAATTTCATCTAACTTTAATAAGTTTGCGATAGTACTTTCTGAATTAAAAGAATATCTATCTGTTAGCAGTCTCGACTTATAGTTAATGAACTCCTCAGTTATTGCTGTCTCAGATTCATTATTATCGTTAAGCTGCTGCTCTATCAAAAGATTATATTCATTTCTGAGTTCTTTGATTTCCCGAAAAAACCCGTACAATTCTTCATCTACACTTTCAATACTAACTAAATTCAGATTATATACCTCAGGAGTAGACTTGATCGCTTCTTCTTTTAGTTTCTCGGTAGCTGCTTTATTTACGAATTCGACTGTTTCCGTTGAAGTAATGTCCCTAGGAGCGACTTCACCTGCTTTTAAAGATATCCTACTAGTAATCGAGTTTATAGCCAAAAGGAATGTGACTAAAATAATTAAAAGAAAAAAGAAAGATATTCTTTGCAAAAAGTATTTAGAAAAAATTTTAACATTTTTTTTATTGAATTTACCTATTTTCATCTTGAGATTTATTCTTCCCTAAATTTTTAATATGATTCTCATCTAATATTGAAGCTTTTTCATAAGCGAGTATGATCTCTTTAACCAACCTATGCCTAACCACATCTTTTTTTTCTAAATAAATGAATTCAATACCCTGAATATCTTTTAAAATCTCAGCTATACTAATTAAACCGGAATTAGTTTTTTGAGGCAAATCAACCTGAGTAATGTCCCCGGTAACTATAATTTTCGAACCAAAACCAAAACGGGTTAAAAACATTTTCATCTGCCCTAAGGTGGTATTTTGAGCATCGTCCAGGATAATGAAAGAATTATTCAAAGTTCTCCCTCTCATATAGGCAAGAGGGGCTACTTCAACTATTCCTTGCTCTAAAAATTTTTGAAATTTTTCGTAGGGCATCATTTCATTTATGGCATCATACAGAGGTCTAAAATAAGGATCAATTTTTTCCATAAGGTCACCAGGTAAAAAACCAAGACTTTCCCCTGCCTCTACTGCCGGTCGAACTAAAATTATCCTATCGATTTCTTTCTTTTTCAAAGCAGAGATTGCTATAGCGACCGCGAGATAGGTCTTTCCGGTACCAGCCGGACCAATGACAAATAAAATCTCATTAGTATTGATTGCATCGAGAACTTGCTTTTGTCCGAACGTTTTTGGTCTTATTATTTTATCTTTTTTAAAAACTTGTATTTCCATATTATAAAGTTCATTTAAATGGCAAGAGCTATTTTGTTTTACCATATCTATTTGATACTTTATTTCAGATAAATTTACCTGATTTCCTCTGCGAATAATAGCCAATAAATCTTCAATTAGCCTGGTCGCCTGTTTAACATTTTTTTTATTACCGGAAATGGTTAAGTGGTTACCATTTCTAACCGAAACCTTTACCCCTAACGAATCGCAGATAAAATTTATTTTGGCATCAAGATTACCAAATAACTCTCTTAGCTCTTCTTCGCTTTCAATAAATACTAAATCTTCATACATAAATTACCACTATTTGTCTCTTTAAAAAATTATTTTAACAAAACGATATTTTAAGGTATGCCGTGTAAGCAAAAACACTGTTATCATGATATCCTTATATCTATATTTAGCAAATTTAAATCTATCAAAAATATTTTTATAACCTCCATTTTATTTAGTAACATTGCTCACAAAAAGAGAAAGACCCGGTACTAACATGCCAGGTCTTTCTCTTTCTAAACAAATAGAAATCATTTCTTCAAAATTTTACCAATTGCTGCGCTTACTAATTTACCATCTGCCCTACCCTCAGTTTCTTTCATGATTAGCTTAATGGCGGCACTAAAATCTTTCATATCCCCAAAATTGTTTTTAACAATAATTTCTCTGGAAATATTTTCTATTTCTTCTAAAGAAAGGCCTTCCGGTAAATATTTCTTAATGATGTCTAACTCTTCTTTGGTTTTTTCAACCAAATTTGCCCGCTCGCCTTTAATGTAAAAACTAAGCGCTTCCTCTTCTTTTTTTAATAAAGAATTTAATATCTTTTGGATTTCTTCATCTGTTAACTTCTCTTTTTTTCGTATTTCACTATTCTTTATTTCAGCACGGATTATGCGTAAAATTGATACTTCAACTTTCCTGCCTTCCTTAGAGGCTTTTTGATAATCCCTAAATATTCTAGATTCCAGAGAAATATTCTCGCTCAATTAAAACCTACCTCTCCTTTTCCTTTTTCTTTGAGCTGCTATTAATTTTCTTTTTTTGCGCTCACTGGGCTTTTCATAATATTCGTGTTTTTTTATATCTGAAATTATTCCACTTTTCTGACACTCTTTTTTAAAACGCTTTAAAGCGTGGTCGAATTCTTCATCTTCTCTAACTATAATACTTGCCATACCCTCACCCCCTTTACTTAATGATAAGCCTTGCTTGTTGATAAAGAAATTACTCCGTATATTATAATATATAATTCAAAAATATTCAAGAAAACCTAGCTTAGACATGAGTTATTTATAAAAGATTATTATGCTATTTATTGTTGAGAGGGGCTGGCTTTGATCATATATAAATAAATATCGATATCTTGAATGTAAACACAACTATTTTAGAGTTTTGCATAGAATTATAAAGCCAGTTAAAATTAGGCAACTATTAAAACTAATATATTCCATATTCTTTCATAATCTTATAATCTTATAATCTTATTAGCCAAATTCATTGTTCTCTATTCTATGCCACATTATTCATAAAAATCAACAGACTGAATCCTATTTACTTAGCTTTCCGGCTATGTTAAACTATACCAATAGAATTTTGATAATATTTCTGCTTTGTTAACTGTTCACAGTATTTATAATTAAAAATAATAGAAAGAGGTAATAATCATGAGAGCATCTTGCAACAAGACTATTCATTTTTGTGCTTTATTAATTTCTTTTTTATTCATTTTCCCGGTAGCGATATGTGGTCAAGAAGAGGGCCAAATCGTTAATGAACAAGGTATATTAGCGCTAGTAAATGGCCATGCAATTACCTTGAATTATTTTAACCAATACTGGGATGCTATTCCCGAACAATACAAGTTGCAATTAAGCAAGGAAGATTTTTTAGAACAGATGGTAATCCAAACATTACTAGTCCAAAAAGCCGATGAAATAGAATTAAGTGCAGATCCAAAGGTAAAATTTCAAATCAAAAACGCAACTGAACAGATTCTTATACAGTACTTAATAGAGAAAGAAATTATCGAAAAGACAGAATTGAGTGATGATGAAATCCTCTCTTATTATGAAGAAAATAAAGAAAATTTCTGGAAAGAAGAAGAAGTCCATGCCTTGAATATTCTTACCGAAACAGAGGAACAAGCGGAAGATGTTCTTACCAGGTTAAAAGAAGGCAGTGATTTTTCAACTTTAGCCCAGGAAGTTTCTATTGCCAGCAGCGCTTCTAAAGGCGGAGATATTGGTTTTATAAGCAAAGGTACTTTTGCCGCCGAAATTGAAGAAAATATATTTGCCTTAAACCAAGATGAAGTTAGTGTCATTATTCCAACTGATAAAGGGTTTCACATCTTTAAAATAATTGAAAAAAATCCTGCTCACTATTTAACACTAGATGAAGTAGAAGAAGAGATTAAATACCTGCTACTGCCTCAAAGACAGCAAGAGGCCTTTGACCAATATTTAAAAGATGTTGAAGAAAAAGCAGTAATAGAGAAAAATTTAGAGCTATTTATAGAACAATAGATTAGCTTAATATTAATAAAAAAAGTCCGGCATGATTTGATATATCTATCTAACCATGCCGGACTTTTCATTTCAAGGATTATATTTGATTGTCTGATGAAAAACTTAAGAAATTGCGTTATATCTTCATATATTCTCTATTGATGGCATTCTTCTGGTTGAGCTGTCACTTAAAAATGGTTTGCGTCCTTTCAGGTCCTACTGAGATAACTGAAATCTCGCATTCAATAGCATCTTCTATTTTTTGAATGAACTTTTTTGCCTTATCCGGCAAATCTTGAAAATGCTGCACGTTGCCAAGATCTTCCTCCCAACCCTCTACTTCTTCATAGACCGGCTCAATTAAGTTAATTAATTCACTGTCGGCAGGAAAATTTCGGTATATTTTATTACCAATTTTATACTTCCGGCACAATTTAATCTTTTCAAATGAATTTAGAACATCTAACTTGGTCAAAACTATCTCCTTGATCCCATTTAGCCGATTGGCATATTTTACTACCACGGCATCAAACCAACCACATCTTCTTGGCCTACCGGTTTCGGGCTCATATTCATACTCATTGCCCTGCTCTCTCAGTTTTTGCCCTAAAGAATCTTTCAGTTCCGTGGGAAAGGGTCCTTCACCTACCCTGGTAGCATAAGCTTTGGCAATACCAACCACTTTATCAATATGCATGGGGCTAACACCACATCCAATACAAACACTGCCCGCTATAGGATTAGATGAAGTAACATAAGGATAGGTGCCATGATCAACATCTAGCATAGCACCCTGTGCGCCTTCAAATATAATATTCTTTTTATTCTTTATTTGCTCATCTAAAAATAGTGAAACATCCATTACAAAACCTTTTAACTTTTTACCGTAATGAATGTATTTATCTTTTATATCTTTAATCTGTTCTGCTGTTAAATCTATCCCGTAAATCTTCGCTAAATAATCTCTTTTCTGCTCCAATAAAAAATCTAATTTAGGGGCAAGGCTTTCAGAATGGATTAAATCACAGACCCTGAGTCCGGTACGAGAAAATTTATCTGCATAGGCAGGTCCATTTCCACTTTTAGTGGTACCAATTTTACGGCTATTTTTGTTTTCTTCCAATATCTCATCAATAATCTTATGATAAGGGAAAATTATATGTGTTTTATAATCAACAAACAGTCTTTTGCTAACATCTATACCGTGTTTTTGTAAATTTTCAATTTCTTGAAATAAAACTTCCGGATCTAAAACCACACCATTGCCAATTACACAAACTTTATCTTCATATAAAACACCTGATGGTAAAAGACGGAAAATAAAGCTATCATTATCCAAAACAACGGTATGCCCGGCATTACTACCCCCTTGATAACGTGCTATAATATCGTAATTTTCAGAGAATAAGTCAGTAACTTTGCCCTTTCCCTCATCACCCCATTGGGTTCCCACTATAACAATTGTTGACATGTTTCAAGACACCTTCCTTTTATGTTTTAACTTCTTCCCTCATCTCTATTATTTCTATTACTGAAAATTAATTATAACTCTTCATCCGATTTTTATCACTTTTTACAAAAACCTTGTTATTCGATCTGATATTTCTCTCTGTTCCGGATCAGAGTCCGATGTGCCGCTTCCCACTTATTGGCAAGTCATATTAGCGTTTCACTAAAAAGATAACAATTTATTATAGTACATCTTTGAGGTTTTTTCCAGTTCCATTATATACAATCCCATATTTTGTTTCGTTAGACTTGCTGTACTTCCCTTCCCTTATCAAGCAGAGAATCAATCTGTGATATCCGAATACTTTCTGCAGAAGATCATATTCCGATTCTGTTTTATCAGATCTGAGTTCTCATCTCTTCGCCGGCCGTTGTGCGAATTAGATTAGCGTTTTCTTAGACAGCTTATTTGCCAGTCGTTCTGCTCTGTGACAGTTTCCACCCACCTTTAAATACCACATCAGGATATTTTTGTCGGGAGCTTTGGAGTATCCGCGCAGACAATCTTTCGTTGGGAAAACGATTCAATTATCCGATATTGTCATATCTCCTTAGATTGTAGCATTCTTCACGCTTCGGCATACTGCCTTCTGAGAATGAAAGAACATTCACGATGGTAAAGTCGACGAGAACTACAGAAGAATTTCAGATGGCAACGCATGGGGATGCGGAACAGATGGTCAAGGAGTTCCAAAACGTACTGTTCTTAATAACGACAAAAACCCACAGCTGCGTACCCACAACTAAGGGCTTTCATAAAACGGATTGGTCAGTCACAAACCTGAGAGAATTAACCTTTACTCTCAAGCTCCTTGTACGGAGAATAAAGGAAGATTGTACGAATGCTATCAAATTATTATCAAAGGAACTTTTGAGATACCGGGAGCCCTTGATTTTACTGGGTTTCAGGAAGGGCAACCTCTTTTGTGAAGAAGTTATTTATGCTGGATATCACTTAATATTTCTTAATTGCATCGATTTCCAAAAAGCCAAAATTCTTTACATGAAATTATCCTTTACAAAACAAGTTTTTAAATGTTTCTAAATTCTTTAAACAACCGGCTTTTTCCGAGGCACGGTATTCCTCAGCCTTTTTTTGTCTTCATACATATTATAGTCTGCTCTAATGCTAGTTGCGTGAATATCCTCATCTAAAGAAGCATCGTATTCAGCAATCCCGATCGATATGGAAAAATCATATGCCCTCTCTTTGGCAATTAAATCCACTTCCTTTTTCACTTGTTCTGTAATCTGATTAATTTCGTCTATGTTGGCATTTTTGATGATGACTGAAAATTCATCTCCGCCAATCCGATAAACCTTGCCAATCTTAGCAAAGTTTTTGTTCAAAACTTTATACGTATCGATAATCGCTATATCACCATGGGAATGGCCAAAATAGTCATTAATATATTTGAGTCTGTCGGTGTCTATTTGTATGACGGCAAAGCTTTTGGGATTGACAATATTCTCCAAATCTTTGATATATCTCGCACGATTATTCCCTCCGGTAAGTGCATCGGTATAAGCCATCTTCTCAAAGCGTTCCTTATCTTCTCTGACTCTTCTTATCTCCTGATATTCTTTAAATTGATTGAATAGTGACATGACAATATAAACGATCGCACCGATTAGGATAAAATGAGAAGTTTCTTTTTGTCCACCTAAAAAATAATGTACGGTCTCCAAAACCCCAAAGAACAGAAAAATAAAAATCGCTCTCAATTCTTTGGATGCCCTTCTATTATTATAATAATACACCTCTACAAAAAATATAATCATATTATAGCCAAAAAAGGTTGCTATCAACACTAGAGTTACAGGAAGCGCGTCTCGAAAACCCAAGATACCAAGATACTCTAAAATCAAACAGACAGTTACATGTATAATAGTTGCTAATGTGAGAAAATCGCCGAAAAATCTCTTTTTTTTCATCGGTACAGTTTCTCGTATATACAAACCAAAGGAGATTGTACTAAGCAATGTCATTAGGGGCGTAATTCTCGTAGTGTAGTATGTGTTTTTCGTTAAGAACTGAAATATTCCCGAATCGCCTAAAAACCAGTTACCGACAATTATAGCGGAGGTACCCAAATAGAGAAAACTTCGACGTTTTTCTTTGTAGATTCTGCCCAAAATGCAGGCAATAATCGATACGATTCCCAAAACAATAATGATTGTGGCCAGAACATTCCCCAGACCTTTTTGGAAAAAAATGTAACCCAATAAACCTGTTCCGGAAGTAATAATTATCTTAGAAGCATAACCCCGCGACGAAGATACATGAGTAAAAAGAGTAAGTTCAATAATCTTGCCTTTGTGTTCGGGGCTGATATCTGCAACAGCCCAAAAATCAGCAAAATCTCTTCCCAGAAATTTACTACTATCATGCCCTACTGCGTAAACTGTTTCTTCACCAATCTTTATTATAACGGACTGCATATAGGATTTTATCACTATTTTGGCACCGTTTGGCAAATCATCGGGGATTGTATTTCTTATCACCAAAGGTTCTGATTCGTCCACATCAAAATAATGAGGTAGATGGAACTTTTTCTGATATCCGTCACCTTGCCATGTCCAGCCGTCCGAAAAGGAAATAACATCCCTGTCTACCAGATATATATCAGGCATATCCAACATATCTGTGAAAAAAATTATTGAAAAAAGCATCACAGCGGATAAAACGAAAAAGCCGATATTATTAAATTTTTTCAAACCACATACTTCCCCTAACTAGACAATGATAGTTGCAACCCGAAATTATTCCTAGCAGCCAGAAACAAATTAAACAAATATAAAATAAAACTTTTGCAAAACCGGATAGATTTTTCGGATTATAACACAAATTAATATAATTAATCAATAATCAATTTTACTGGCAAAGTTTGCTGGCACAAATGATATTGTCATGGTGCGAATGTAAATAACTTTAGGTTTCATGAAGCTTAACTTGCTGTCATTTAAACAGGGTTTGGAATTATATACAATTATCGACTTATATAGCGGTGAGTAATCTGTATTCAGTGGACAGAAACACAGAAAACCGATTAAATCTTCATTATTTCACCCTACTTAAGCAGCATAGGGTTTCAGGCTTTTATGTGGTTATTCCCATTCGATAGTAGCGGGTGGTTTAGAGCTAATGTCGTAAAGCACCCGGTTAATTCCTTGGACTTGATGAATGATTGCGTTTGAAATGTTCTCTAAAATTTCATAAGGGACTTTGGCCCAATCAGCAGTCATCCCATCACTACCGGTCACCATCCTCAGAACAAGCGTATAATCATAGGTCCTCATATTATTCTTAACTCCCACTGATTTTACCGGTAGCAGTATTCCGAAATATTGCCATAGTTTTTTTTGCCAACCTACTTTTTCAATCTCTTTTCTGATGATATCATCTGCCTCTTTCAGGATAGATAGTTTTTCATAATTCACTTCTCCGGCTATTCTAATAGCAAGCCCGGGGCCCGGAAATGGTTGTCTCCAGATAATCTTTTCGGGTACACCTAAGTTTTTTGCAATACTCCGGACCTCATCCTTAAAAAGATTTCTTAACGGTTCTAAAAGCTTAAAGTCCATTTTTTCAGGTAAGCCACCAACATTGTGATGCGATTTAATGGTTCTATCAGCCCCCGGTATAGGTATACTCTCAACTACATCCGGATAGAGAGTGCCTTGTAGCAGATGAGTAACTTTACCGATTTCTTTAGCCTTTTTCTCAAATATTTTTATGAAAAGATTGCCGATTATTTTTCTCTTTAGTTCGGGATCTTTTATTCCTTTTAAAGAATCAATAAAGCTTTCTGTATAATCATAGACATGCAAATTAATTTTAAAATTATCAATGAAGAGCTTTCTGATTTCTTCTTCTTCATCTTTTCGCATCAAGCCGGTATTAATAAATATGCCATGGAGCCGGTCACCAATCGCCTTATAAGTGAGAAGTGCCGCTACCAGAGAGTCTATCCC
>JAAYOB010000021.1 GCA_012520575.1 Candidatus Stramentimicrobium fermentans | reverse complement strand
CATTTTCTATAGCTTCTATATCTTCAAGAGTAGCTTTCTGGCTCGCCAATCTCACTATCTCTATCTCTAGTACCTTCCTTGCTTCTAATAGTTCAAAAGGGCTTTCCTCTTGCTCAAGTTCTAAAATTTCTTTTTCGTCAAAAAAATGTGTGGAACTGCCCTTCTTTATAAAATTTCCTTTTCCGGCTTTTCTTTCTGTTATGCCCAATATTTCTAATGCACTCATAGCTTCTCTAACAGAGGGACGAGATATTTCAAATTGATCTGCTAATTCCTGTTCCGAAGGAAGCCTGTCTCCGGGTTTTAGTTTACCTTCTTGAATAAGTAATATTATTTGCTCTACAATCTTTACATAAACTTTTTTAGTTTGAATCTTATTAAATATTTTTATTTTGAACCACCTTTATAGGAAACGATGTAGAAAAAATATTCATATTATCTTATTACCTATATTGTATGACAATCTTACTTAGAAATATATTACCAATAAAAAATGTGTTTGTCCATAGAATATTCACTATTTCTTTCATTCTAAAACTTTTTCATCCTGAATTAGAGTCCGAGATAGGCTTTACCTTATAGGGGTTTAATAGTTCCCGGGAACTGCCCGCTCGGACAATCTTGCCGGTTTGAACAATGTACCCCCGGTCAACAATCTCTAAGGATTCCTGAACCTTTTGTTCCACCAGTAAGATGGTACAGATACCATAGTTAAAATAGATTTCTTTATTAAGAGATAAGGCTTTAGGCAATCCAGATGAAGGCGGGGTTGTGGTAACATGCGCGCTTAAGTTTATAGCCCCCTTAATATTTTAGATTATCTATTATTTATTATGATGGAGGCACGGGTGTCTATTTCAAGTTAATCTTAGACCGGCCAATATTTATACTTTTACGAAGATTATGGCAACCACCTCTCCTGAAAAACACTTTTAGTATTAAAATTTAAGTTCTAAGCCAAATCTAATTTTGTAATCTTCTTTCCGGAAAGAAAAGTTTTCCAATTGAGTGGTGAAGGTAAAAGCAGGAGAGAGCTTATAATCCATGCCCAAGCTTGTTTCTCCATTAAAGTCGAGAGGGGTAGAGTAAGAGATAAATACATCATCGCCTATGTTTTTCCCCATCTCCAATGTTAAATCTGCCAACCGCAAATTATCTAAAAGGAAATATGAGCCGCTATTATTCTCTCCATTAAGGGAAATATTGATATATTCAAGTCCCAACCCGGTGGCAATTTTGTGCTCTATACGGTTAAAAAGACTTATTTGCAAACTTTGGAAAAGAACCTCTAACATCTCTTGGGAGAGAATCTGGTTTATATCACCCTCAGAAAGACCCTGAATATTACGGTTAAAGGTGAGTAGAGATAGAATCTCAGTCTCTTTTAAAGCCGGTTGAGAAGAAAGGAGAATCTGTGGGTCAGATAAATTTCCAAGAACATTAATATTAATCTGGACACCTTGCACATTTGTAGATGCTCGGGCATTGAGCTCTATATCATGACGGTCTGTACCATTCATAGTAATTAATCCATCTATTATAGAAAATTTTTTATCAAAATAGAGGACGTAACCTTTCTTGAAGGTAATAGTACTTTGCAGCAACGGTTCTGCTAGAGTGCCCGTAAGCTCAGTTTTGCCAGCTATGAGGATTTCAGCATTAGCCACTTTAAGTTGAAAAGGATCCTG
Organism: Candidatus Stramentimicrobium fermentans; assembly: GCA_012520575.1. Taxonomy (GTDB): domain Bacteria; phylum Atribacterota; class Phoenicimicrobiia; order Phoenicimicrobiales; family Stramentimicrobiaceae; genus Stramentimicrobium; species Stramentimicrobium fermentans. The sequence goes on along the minus strand of JAAYOB010000021.1, from coordinate 12,562 downwards.
TAGTTCTATACCAACTGCCAGTTGTTGCGGAGTGCCGGAACTGAGCACAGAAGAGGAGAAAATGAGGTTGATGTCTTCTTCTAATTTTAATAAATTATCTATACTCAATATCCCATTGGTAAGAAATATCTGGCCACTTATATGAGGAGAGCTTGCTAAATTACTGATTGACAACTCTAAGTCAATCTCGCTTTCTAAAATATCTTGATAGGTAATTTTATTATCCTGATTGGTTAAGGTGAAAGAGATACTATCGGGTAAGAATCCGGCCAGCATAAATTCTCCTGAAAGATTAAACTTATTCTCATAAGCGTATAAAGGAATTGATGGGATGGCAACCTTATTATTCTCTATTTTTATTAAGCCATTTATTTCTCCAATCTGCACTGGGAGCGCTGCAATACTAACTACACCTTCATGAATTTCAATTTTTCCATTTAACAGTGGATGGGCAGTGGTACCGGTGAAGAGGAATTCCAGATCGGCAGTGCCGCTGATTTCTGAGAAAGTTTTCGGCCAAAATACCTTCAAAAGATTTAAATTGGCCTTGTCTATCTTCATCTCTAAGTTCAAAGGAACATCCCGGTAGTGTGCAGTTAAATTAATTTCTTCTGTTCCGGTATCAATAAAGTTGGTTATCGGAATATTTCCCTTGACCGTTATGTTATTTTGATTCCCCAGGTCAATAGTTAATTCATTTATCTCTATTTGGTTGGTTGCAATGTCCCATAAGAGTTCACTTTTTAGGTTCTCAAACTGAAATCCCCGGAAACAACCATTTTTAATTATGGTAGTTAAGGCAATATTGGGTTCCCTCCATTCTCCGGTTATAGAGCCTTTTAAATTCATAGCACCCTCTGCATTCCCCTCTATTTGAATAATATTCATCAGTGTCGCTATATCTAACTGCTCGGTTTCAAAATGAATATCCAGATTACCATAAAAAGCAGCTGCCCCCTCTGCTTTCAGCAATGCATCAGATTGGGTTAATTGGAAATCAGAAATATTGATACTTTTCTGGTTGATAATAAGTGATGCTTCTAACTTAGAAGGCGGATTATCCCCCTGTTGCTGAGGTGTAAACAAGGAGGATAAGGATATCTCTTGTTCTGTACTATTACCTGTAGCCATTATCATCCCGGTTATCTGAGAGGGCAAAGCTTTCTTGAGGTTGTCCTGGGAGGGGTAGAAATGTTCTATTAAGTCAGGAATAGCCCGGTGCACAAATTCAACCTCTAAAGAAAACGGATAATCTTTGCCTATTCCAGTCTTGCCTTTGGCATTAAGTTGCAACACTTCATTTTGCAATTGAAGATATTCTAAATTAAGAATATAATCATTTTTTATCATACCGAATAATTCTCTCGAGCTCTCCTCACGTAATTCAGCGATAATAGCCTGGTCCGGCTGCAACAGGAATTCTACTTTGCCATGTCCTAGCCGATATTCCTGATAGGTGAGCCCTTCTAATTGGAGATGTCCGCTCATTGTTAACTCAGGCCAGGAGCCTCGAATGTATCCGCTTCCTTCAGCCAGACCGGTGAGGGGAATAGAGTAATTTGGTTTTTCCCATAATCGCTCCAGAGTTAGAGGTTGGAGTTGATAAGAGAGATGGATTTCCGGTCTAACAGATGGAGAGATATTTATCTCTCCATCGCCCACTAACACTAAGTTCTGACTAGCCAGATTATATGATTCTACAGTAATAGTATTCTGCTGATAGGACAATTGTCCGATGAATTCTGTTATTTGATAATCCTGTACTGACAAATTATTTAGTTTTAATCCTATATCAATTATTGGATTCTCCCGGGTTCCCCTTACTCTACCCTGTAAAGAGGCACTACCGGCAATTTTCGTTTCGGGTTCAAAAGTATTACTGAATATGGTCAGGTCGGGTATATGTACTACCCCATCAAGTGCAAAAGAAACCGGTTCTGCCAGTTGGAATTCACCTTTCAGAAAACCATTGTTCTTACCAGAAATCAAGTCACATTGCTCCAGGAGCAAGGAACCGTCAGCAAGATTTAAGGAAGCACTGATCTCTCCTTTTACTTGTTTCGGGAAAGCAAATTCTTTTTCCTCTAGATTATTTATGGCAAATTTACCTGTAAGGCCAAAGGTGTTATTGTTCTCATTATCCCATTTCCGGTTTTCCAGATGAAAATTACTATCAATAATACCGGAAAACTCTGCTAGGGAAGGAAACTGTCGGGAAATAATATTCCGGAAGGAAAGCCCGGAGGTCTTAATATCAAGATGGCATAAAGGTACATCGGAGGACCAATTTAGTTTTCCTTCAACCAAGATTAATCCTTCTGTACTTTTTGATTGCAGGGAATCAATGATTAATTCTTCCTGACTTAATAAGAAACTGCCGGTTAGGTTAGGAAACGGTATATTTTCAAGAGCTATCCCGGAGGAGTCTATGGTTCCTTGTATATTAAAACTATCGGTCAGACCTTTTATATTACCTGATAAATCAACTTTGCCCTGCAGATTAGATTCATTATCTACACCCACCAGAAGGAGAATATCATCTCTGAGCAGAGAAACCTCTACCTGTGTACCGGTTATGTTCAAGTCATAATAAAGCACCGGTTTGGTTAAGACCAGTCCTTCTAATCGAAAAGGGCTGCCCTGGTAGAGACCGGTCATCTCTGACAAAGTAATCTCGGGATTATTAAAGTTTGCCTCTCCATTGATTCCTAATAAAGGTATTTCTTTTAAAAAATGCGGTTCAGCGCTGGCCTGATGAAAGACTGCCTTGCCTTGCCATAATAGTTCGTCACTATCCCATTCCGGAGAAAAGCTTAAATTAAGATCTAAATCAAATTTCCCACCGGTAACATTAAAAGATTTTGCCGCTTCTAAATAATACTGAAAATGAGTTATATCGGCATTTTGCAGATGAAAATCTAAAGAATATTCTCTTCCATTCATGACAAAGAATCCGCCTAAGGAAAGTAAGGCATCATCTTTATCTTGAATGCCCTCAGAATCAAATACTACTTTAGGCCAATAGCTTAAATTAAAATTTGCCCGAACGCTTTTTGCTTTAGTGGTAAGGGCAGCTTGGGGATAATGGTAGATTAGTTCATCATGGTACTCCAGGAAACTATTCTGGAAACTAACCTGTTCTATTTTTATATTTTTGCTTAAATAGGCTAAGTCTAACCCTAGCTTTTTTGCCAGGTCAAATTCTCCTGCCAGATTCCTAGTTAACTCTACTATTGCACCGGAAAAAGTAATATTTTTAATATCCAACTGCCAAGGTTTGCCTTGCCAGAAGGGGAAAAACAGGGCAAATTTGATTTTTACCTCTTCGGCTCGAAATAAAATTTCAGCATCATCGGAATCATTGGTTAGTACAACTAGATGAGTTATATCTAAAGATTGGAAGGAGGCGGCATCTACGGAACCAATCTCTATTCTTTTCTTCAATAAATTCTCTAATTCTGTGATTAGAAGAGACCTTGCCCTCGCCCGGAAATTCTCACTATTGAGATAAGAATAGGAAACTATTAAGCCTATCACTATAATTATTACCAGAATGAAAAAAGGGTAAGCTAATCTGTTCTTTCTTGTCATGCCATTTTCTGATTTAAACATCAAATTGTATTTTTATGATCCTTTATCCTTTATATATAATCCAAAGTTTCTAAAAATATTTTCTTAACAAGAACAGGCTTTTGATGAAGACATTGTAACAGCTAATTGCGTTCTTAACATTATATCATAACATTTTAATTTGCTTGAATAATTACCTGTAGATAATTTTAATTTCCAGAGTCGTAGTTTCTCTAACAATCTTTTCGGTCATGCTTTTCTTGAACAATTACTAAAAGGCAAGATAGTAGATTAATTACTATTCTAATAGCTTGTCAACTCTAGAATGGAGTGTATATAATTAAGGAAAGATAGACTATGGTTTAAAGAATTTCTTAAAAAATGAAACCCATTTATATTGAATTTATCATCTCACATGTGCAGTCAATAAATGTTTTTAATTAAAAAGGATTTTTGAAGTGATCTATTACAGAAATGTTTTTGAATAAAAAGAGAGTTTAATTCAAATGGCCATATTAACCTTTTTAGGTACTCGAGGGGGAATTGAAGAAAAGACGGAAACCCATTTTTACCATTCTAGCCTATTGGTACAGATATCTAAGCCTTACCCTTTCCGCCTCCTTATCGATTATGGTCGTATCCATGCCTATAGCTTGAGTCTTCTACAGCCTGATGCTCTTCTTATTACCCATGGACATCCTGATCATTATCTTTGGACTTTTCAGACAGCTGATTCGGATGTACCAGTCTACCTAACTCAGGAAATCCTCAGCTATGGAGAATTTTCTCCCTGTAATCCCAAGATTATTGTTCCTTATCGGCAATTTAATATCGGACCTTTTTCTATATTTCCTTATCGGGTACTTCATTCCATCTGTTGCCCGGCAATTGGCTTTAAGATTGTCTTACCGGACCGGAAAATAGTTCTTTATAATCCCGATTTAGTCGATATAATTGCTAAAGAGCATATCTTACCGGGAGCTGATTATTATATAGGCGATGGTTCCAGTATCAAGACTTACCTAGTGAGAAGGAAGGGAGAAATGCTCTGCGGGCATACCGGGATATTTGCCCAATTAAAATGGTGTGAAAAATATGGTATTCAGAACATTATCTTTACTCATCTTGGCCAGGATACCCTTAGTCGAATAGATGATTTTTCAAAATTATATCCGGAATGTGCTTTGGCCTATGACCGGATGAAAATAGCTATATAGTAGCAAAATATTTAAAACTATTATTACCTTAACTATCATAAAAATTAGGAGAGTGAATTATGGAATTAAAAAAAATTACTGAAAATACGTACTACATTCCGGGAAGAACCAATCTGGGCCTCTTTGTGGAGAATAAGAAAGCCATTTTAATTGATAGCGGGAATGATGAGACTGCCGGCAGAAGAATATTCCAACTTTTAGAAGAAAAGGGGTGGCAATTGAGTAAGATAATAAATACTCACTCCAATGCTGACCATATCGGAGGCAATGCTTATTTACAGAAAAAAACCGGTTGCGATGTATTAGCCACTGCGATAGAGGCAGTTTTTATTAATAATCCTTCTTTGGAACCCCTGCTATTATGGGGAGCCTTCCCCTTTAAAACTCTAAGGAATAAATTTTTAGAGGCAGAGCCATCTCAGGTAACCCAAATCATTGAGCCAGACGGAGTTATTAAAAATACACCTTTAAGAGCTTTTCCGCTGGAGGGGCATTTCCTGCAGATGGTGGGGATTGAGACCCCTGATGGAGTTATGTTTATTGCCGATAGTCTTTTTTCACCCGACATAATCGACAAATATGGCTTAACCGTAAAGAGTAACATTGAAAAATTTCTCTCTACCTACTCTTTTTTAGAAAAGGTCTCTGCCAGACTATTTGTTCCAGCCCATGCTCAGCCCACTAAAGATATTGGTGAACTTATTTGCCTGAATAGAAACCAACTAGAGTTAATTAATAAAAAGATTTTGCATTACTGTCAACAACCTGCCTCTCGGGAGAGAATAATAGAGTTAATAGTCAACGATTATAATTTAGAGCTTTCCAGTGTGCAATTTGTTCTAACCCATATTACTATCTCCGCCCATTTAAGCTATCTTTACGATAAGCAATTGATTAAGCCGATATTCGAAGAAGGCAAGATGTTGTGGGCCAAGGTAGAAGCAGATGTCAGAAAGGAATAGAAAGAAATTACATTTTGTTTTGGTTTAGTGGCTTTCTATTAGCCACTTGTTCATCCAGAATCATTCTACTGATATTATTGGCATGATCGGCAATTCTTTCCAGATTACTCAATATATCAATATAGATAATTCCGGATTCAGTATTACAGATTCCCTTGGTAAGTCTATCAATGTGTTCGTCACGTAGTTGTGCTTCAATGCGGTCTATTTCGTCTTCCCTTTTCGTTACAATGGCTGCTATATCCGCATCGTTCTTCTTTAATGCCCTCATGGCATATTTAAAAGAGGTTTCTACTTTAGAAAATATATAGCTCAGATCTTTCACTGCTTTCGGACTGAAGGGTAATTTTTCGTTAATTTTGGTATCGGCTAAATCGGTAATATTCTCTATATGGTCACCAACCCTTTCAATGTGTCCGGAGATATTCATAAGATGGGCTAGCCTTTGGGACTGGTAAGGACTTAGTGATTTTTGAGATACCTGTACCAGATAATTGGTTATTTCTCTATGGATAGTATTTAAAATATCTTCCTTTAAGTAGATATCTTCCACCATTCGTTCATTATTATCCACTAAGGCTTCTAGAGTATTTTTTAGCATAACTGAAGCAATATCGCCCATACGAACCAGTTCTTTAGCTACCTGACCCATTGCGATGGAGGGGGCATTAATAAATCTTCTTTCTAAATATAGGTTGCCTTTTTTAATGACATGGTCTTCGCCCGGTACTATCTTATTTAGAAATTTAGTGATTTGAGGGATAAAAGGTAACAGAATAAAAGTTTCTAATAGGTTAAAAATGGTGTGGGCATTGGCAATCTGGCGGGGAAGCGCGTTGCTGGTTAAAGAGGATAGAACAGTAAATTGCTTTAAAAAGAAATAAAATAGTACTACACCGGCGATTTTGCAGAGTATATGCCCCACAGCTATGCGCTTACCGGTAAGGGAGCTACCAATGCCGGCTATAAGTGCGGTAACACATGTGCCGATATTAGCTCCCAAAATAAGGGGTACAGCTGCATTCAAATCGATTAATCCTTGCAGAGATAAGGAAATTATAATAGCCATGGTGGCGCTGCTGCTTTGAATAATACCGGTCAAGAGGGCAGATAATAAAATTCCCAGCAAGGGATACTCACCTACCTTGACTAAAAGGTCGATGATGTAAGGATAATTTTTCAGCGGCTCTAGGAATTGGGACATAATGGATATCCCCAAAAACAATAAACCAAAACCGAGCATAATATAGCCAATATTTTGGTAAATCTTCTTTTTGGTGAATAAATAGAAAATTACTCCGATACCAACAATAGGCAAAACATAGTCTTCCAAGCGTAAGGAAACAATCTGAGAGGTAATAGTAGTACCTATATTGGCCCCAAAAATAATGCTCATTGATTGATTCAGATTTAGTAAACCAGCATTGGCAAAGCCGATTAAAATAACACTGGTAGCGCTGCTGCTCTGAATAATTGAGGTAATGATAGTTCCGGCCAGAACACCATTCAATGGATTCTTAGAAAGTGCTTCCAGGATGTCATGTATTTTATGACCGGCAATTCTTTGTAGTCCTTCACTTAACTGGTGCATTCCAAAGAAAAATAGGCCTAGACCACCGATGATACCAAAGACCATGGTTAAAATCATTAAATTACCTTTCTATTTTCCAGAAATTTACTAAAAGTCTTTAAATATTCCGAATGGATGAGAATGACACACGAATTATACCATCTGTTTTGCTAAATTTGAATAGTATAACCGTACGAATATTTTAAATTCCCGATTTTTTTCTTTTTAAAGTGTATAATAATGACATAGAGTTAGAAAACGGGGTGAAGATAATGTTAATAAAAAAAGAATATTTTGGAAATATTAATAAGAGCAGAATGTTTATACAGATGCTCTTTATAGTTTTATTGCTGTTTATTTTCTCAAACTGTAGCATACTGGCACAAACAGATGTTCGGGAATCCATTGTCAAGGTATATACCGTTAGCAACTATCCTGATTATTACAACCCATGGAGCATGCAGGGCCCCAGAGCAAGTTCCGGTTCAGGCTGTATCATTAATAACAATCTAATCCTAACCAATGCCCATGTAGTGAGTAATGAGACTTTTTTACAAGTACGAAAGTATGGGGATACCGAACGGTATCGTGCGCAGGTTTTGGCAGTATCCCATTTAACTGATTTAGCACTATTAACAGTAGATGAACCTGAATTTTTTGAGGGGATAGCCCCTCTCTCCTTGGGAGAATTACCGCAAATTCAGCAAGAAGTGGTGGTCTACGGTTTCCCGGTAGGCGGAGATATGTTAAGTATTACCAAAGGGGTGATTTCCCGCATTGAGCACCAGACCTATGTGCATAGCTCTTCCATCTTTTTAGCAGGTCAGATTGATGCGGCCATTAACCCCGGAAATAGTGGTGGCCCCGTTTTAGCGGACGACAAGATTGTTGGTGTGGTAATGCAGGGAATCTCCAGTGCTCAAAATATTGGTTATATGGTACCTGTTCCGGTTATCCGCCATTTCTTTATCGATTTAGAGGATGGCAAATTGGATGGATACCCCAGTTTAGGAATAAGTCTGCAGGATATGGAAAATGAGGGCATGAGAAGGTACTATCAGATGGGGGCAGGGCAGGGTGGTGTTTTAATCAATCAGATTGTACCGGGTTCTCCGGCAGACGGTAATTTGGAGACCGGTGATGTCCTGCTCTCCTTGGAAGATTTTACTGTTGGTAATGATGGAACCATAGAATTCCGTCCCAATGAAAGGACCCATCTTAACTATGTTGTACAGCAGAAACAGATTGGTGAGGACCTAAAACTCAGTATTTTGAGAGAGGGAGAAGAGAGGGAGCTGAAAATTAACCTTTTCCGTTCTTCTCTAAAAGATAATCTAGTCCCAATGGAGCAATATGAAACCCTGCCCACCTATTACATCTATGGCGGCCTGGTTTTCTGTCCCCTAACCAAGGATCTATTAAATATTTGGGGAGCACAGTGGTACCAATCTGCTCCGAGGGAGTTGGTATGCTCTATCTCAAATAACATTCCGGAAAGAGAGGGCCAGCAGGTGATAATTGTGTTAAAAGTATTAGCAGCAGATGTGAATCAGGGGTACCAGAATATAAACAGTGGGGTAGTAGACCGGATAAATGGGGAAAAGATTTGGAATATGGTAGACTTGATAGAAAAAATTGAGCATTGCGACAAGCCATTTATTATTCTGGAAGATAAGTACAATCAAAAAATAGTTATAGATAGAGCCATGGCAGAGGAGAGTCAACAGGAAGTCTTGGCCGTCTATCGTATATTAGCCGATAGGTCAGAAGATTTGCTATAACCATTTAATAGCATTGGTTTCCATGAAGATTTAAATAAAAATTTTAAGGAAGACATAGTTCTAACTGGCTTAAACGCCCAATACATAGGTTTAAAATTAAAGAATCCTGTGGTTATCGCCCATCTCTCCTCTGGGGGGAAGAGATTTAAAAATATTCAGTAATATTTTAAAACATATGCCCGCACGTTCCATCAATAAAAATATCTACACTGTGAATATGGATTATACGATATTAAAAAGTATAGCATTGAGATTCTGCCTGATTTTTTAGAAATAAGAAACTATGATAGATTTCGATTAAAATGGAAAAAATCTGCAATTAGTTATATAATGAGAGTAAATTAAAAATATTTTTATATTCAAGTACATGGTGAGTTAGGTAATGAAAATACAGATAAAGTACATTAATGGCATCCGTTTTAGAAGGTTTATAATGACTTCCTCGCAACGTATCTTTCAGAATAAAGACCATCTCAACAGTATCAATGTCTTTCCGGTTGCCGATGGAGATACCGGTACTAATTTGGCGGTTACCATGCATAATATTGTGGAAGGAATGCGGGATTTTCGTCAGAATTCTTTTGAGCTGGTGATTCAACGAATTGCAAAATCAGCCTTAAAAGGTTCCAGGGGCAACTCCGGTGCTATTTTAGCCCAGTTTTTTCAGGGTTTGGCTGAGGCAACGCGGGGCATGAGCCGCCTTACTACCGTAACCTTTTCACAGGCCGCTGTCAGGGGAGCAGAACAGGCAGTCAAGGCTATTGCCGAACCCCGTGAGGGAACCATAATTACAGTTATGAGAGACTGGGCATACCATCTCCATCAATTAGCTCAGAAAACACCCGATTTTGTAGAGTTATTTAAAAAGTCTTTGCATAAAGCACGAAAGTCTTTAGCCGAGACCCCTGAAAAACTGGCAATTTTAAAACAAGCCGGTGTAGTGGATGCCGGCGCCGCCGGATTTGTAAACTTGTTAGAGGGAATCGTTGATTTTATTGAATTTGGCCGTTTAAGAAAAGTACAAGAGGAACGAAAAAGCACTCTATCCAGTCTGCCGGAAGAGTCTTTTTTGCACTCTTTGGAGAAAGCACAGTATCGTTATTGTACTGAATGCCTGCTGGAAGGCAATAATTTAAACAGAGAATTGATTAGAGAAACCTTAATTGAATTGGGCGATTCTCAGGTAGTAGCCGGTTCAGAGGAAGAGATAAGGGTTCATATCCATACCAATGAGCCGGAGGTAGTCTTTTCCAGGCTAAGCTCCTTTGGTACTATCGTGGAAACCAAAATAGATGACATGTGGGAACAGGCCAATCTGGTTAAAGAACAAAAAAAGCTGAAAAAGGTAGCGTTAGTAGCAGATTCTACTTGTGATTTGCCGGAAGAACTGATTAAAAAATATGATATTAGATTAGTTCCGGTAACTGTTCAGGTTGAGGGGCAGAGTTTTTTAGATAGAGTAGATATCTCCCCCGCTGAAGTGGTAAATCTCTTAGAGAATACATCACATAAGATATACACCTCTCAGCCTCCTTACCAATATTTCGAAGACACTTATAATAGAGTGGGAGAGGAATATGAGAATATACTCTCTTTTCATATTCCCGCCAAACTGAGCGGTACTTATCAGACAGCCTGTACCGCAGCTCGACAGAATAAGTACCATGACAGGATTCAGGTGATTGATAGCAATACCAGTACTATTGGTTTGGGAATAATGGTATTGAACACTGCCCGTTTAACAGAGATTGGAGCTTCTTTAGGCCAGTTGAAAGAGCGGTTAGATTATTCTATTAAAAATAATAGGATATTTATTAGTCTCCCCACTTTAAAATACTTGATGAGAAGCGGGCGTCTGGATAGATTAAAAGGGATAATTGGTTCCATGATACAGTTAAAGCCTATACTAACTTTAAGCAAAGACGGTGATTTTGAAGTAGCAGCTAAAGTTATAGGTCTTCGTCGCCTATGGGATAAGACTCTGGAGTTGGCCTGTCGATATGCTGAAAGTATAAAAAACCCCTGTTTCGGTATTGCTCATGTACAGGATAGGGATAGGGCTAATTGGTATAAAAAAGAGATAGAGGCTCGTTTCCCTGAAGCAGAAATATATATTGCCGAAGGCTGTCCGGGCCTGAGTGTACACATTGGCAGAGGCGGTGCTGCTATCGCAGTTATGGGTAGATAGATAAAGGGAGAGCAGTTTCCCTTTATCTATCTAAAATATTTCCTTTAAAGACTTATAGTAGTAAAGAAGGAGAGAGCGGATTTTTAGTACAAAATGTAAACAAGTAATGGAATTGTATTTTAGGGGTTCATTAAGGGGAATACTTCCCTTTAATGAACTATCTTATATTTCAGGAGGGTAGTGTTATGAAGATTGGTTGTTACCATATAATATCCAACATTATGGAAGAACAGGATATTGACCGGACTCTCCAACCCTTCCTAACCTCCATTGAAGATCAATTGGGAGAAAAATTGTTTCCTCTCGACCCCGCAGATTTAAAAAAAGAGGACGTTTTACCGGTAATTTTTATTAAATCAGGTGGTGTAGAAGGAAAATTCAAACGCATTTACCAACAATTTCCCCCACCCTATTTACTCTTAACCAGTTGTTTGTATAATTCTCTACCTGCTGCCCTGGAAATAAAATCCTATTTGCAAAAAAGAGGTGAAAAGGTTGAGGTTTTGCATGGTTCAGATAGATGGATTGGGCAGAGATTAAAAACAATAAAAAGGATAATAGAGACTAAAAAAATCTGTCGTAAGTACCGTATTGGTGTTTTAGGTGAACCATCTGAATGGTTAATAGCCAGCGGGGCTGATTATAATGCCGTTAGAAAAAGACTGGGGATGAAAATATACAACATACCCTTAGAAGAGATGATCAGACATATAGATCTAATCAAAGAAAAAGATATTCCTATTGATATTATACCTGCCGGTGACTTCGACCAAAAGACCTTGAATCAATCACTGCGCATCTATCAGGGATTAAAAAATCTGATAGCTGAATATAAGTTTGATGCCATTACCGTACGCTGTTTTGAATTTATTGATTTTTATCAGAATACCGGGTGTCTGGCTCTGTCTTTATTAAATCAGGAAGGTTTAATTTCCGGCTGCGAGGGCGATGTGCCTGCCTTAATCTCTATGATTATCCTTCATCATCTTACCGATGAGCCGGTCTTTTTAGCCAATCCCACTTGTATCAACGTGGAAAATAACGAGGTGACATTAGCACATTGTACTATACCGCTTAACATGTGTGAAAGTTATGTTTTAAAAAATCACTTTGAATCAGGTGTAGGTACTGCTATTAGCGGTAAAGCGCAAAAAGGACCGGTAACCATTTTTAAGTTAGATGGTAATGCCGAAAATTATTTTTTGGCAGAAGGAGAGATAACAGATAACCTGGAACTACCCAATATGTGTCGTACCCAATTACAGGTTCTATTG
>JAAYOB010000020.1 GCA_012520575.1 Candidatus Stramentimicrobium fermentans | reverse complement strand
TGAAATTTTATGAATAATGTTAAGAAAGCCAAGAAATTTAACTCCTTTTGGGGAAGTATAATAAAATTTTTTTCCAACACATATCTACATGGAAAACTCGATATCATCGTATCAAAAAATGATGCTAGAAATTTAAAACCGCCCTTCTTAATACTTGCTAACCATGTAACTTATTGGGACCCATTTTTGGTTGACATTTTTGTGAAAGAACCAATGTGCTATTTAGCTGAGGAGACTTATTTTAGGAATCCCTGGTTCCGTATAGTTTTGAATGCGGTAGATTCCATTCCGAAAAAGAGATACATCAGGCAGTCTCAACCAATAAAAAAATTATTCCAGGCCAGAGATATAGGGAGAGTCATGGGTATCTTCCCGGAAGGCGAGAGAAATTGGGATGGGATTACCAATACCAGGATTTTCCCAGCCACCGCAAAACTTATTAAAAAGTTAGGAGTACCGGTGATAACTGTTGTTATAGAGGGTGGCTACCTTGCTTATCCGCGCTGGGCTAAATATTCCCGAAGAGGTAAAGTAAATTTAACTTACAAATTATCTATAACTAAAGATGAGGTAACAGAGCTACCCTTAGAGCAGATAGAGGAGAGGATAAAGAGTCAGCTTGCTCATGATGAGGTAGAGTATCAGAGAAAGATGCTTAATAAATATGTTGGTAAAAATCTGGCGGAAAACTTGGAATTACTTCTCTATCTTTGTCCCCAATGTCATTCCATGAATACTCTTATTTCTCATGGTGACAATCTTACCTGTCAACATTGTCAATACGGTGTAGTCTATACCCAATACGGATTTTTGGAGGGATTGCAGAACAAATTGTATTTTGATAACTTAAGAGATTGGAATTGCTGGCAGGTCCAATACCTTAAGGAACTTATAGCAGGCCACTGCTCTACTAAAGGAGAAAATGAAGATATTCTAAAGGATGACGGTGTTGAAATGTTGGTGGGCAGTATAGAACGGCCTTTTATTTCTAAAGGAAAAGGAGTTTTGAGTTTACATAAAAGGGCTTTATCTTTCCAGCAGCCAGCCATTGAAAAATTTCAATTTGATTTAACAGAAATCATCGGTCTAAATGTCCAGTTCCTGGCAGTATTGGAATTTAGTTATAAAGATGAATTGTATAGGTTTAAATTTCAAAATCCACATATTTCTGCCTATAAATGGGAACAGGCAATAAATTTTACCCGAGAAGAAATAAAAAGAGACTAAATTGAGAGATCAATCTTTCTTATCTCTTCCAATGATTAAAGATTTTGGAATGCCTTTTTTAACCTCTGCAACGCTTCGATTACAATATATTTAGGACAGGCCAGATTGATTCTTATAAAACCATCACCCTCAGAACCAAACCAATCTCCTAAATCTACCACTACTTTAGCTTTTTCCAATATCAAAGAATAGATCTCCTTGCTGTTCAAGCCCGTTCCTCTAAAGTCCATCCAGCCTAAATAGGTTCCCTCCGGTTTTTTCATCGTTATACTAGGCAGATTCTCCCGGAGGAAGTTGACGGTAAAATCAAAGTTATGCTCAACATATTCCATTAGTTCAGACACATAGTTATCGCCGTAGAGATAGGCAGCCTCACCGGCGATAGGGGCAAAGACATTGGGGTCCGGATAATTATTAGCTTCCATTCTTTTGGCTAACCTCTCTCTTAGCTTCGGGTTCGGTACCACAATGAGAGAGGCGGCTAATCCGGCTATGTTAAATGTTTTACTAGGGGCATAAGAGATGATAAGATTCTGACTGATTTCCTCAGACAGTTTTCCGGCAGTTGAAAAATGGTAGTCTTTCATTATAAAATCGGCATGAATTTCATCGGAAAAAACTAAAACCCCGTTATCCAGACAAATCTGACAGGCTTGATAAAGTTCATCTTTAGTCCAGACTCTACCTACCGGGTTATGAGGATTACAGAGGATGAAAAATTTAGTGTCAGATTTTTTAGCAATATTTTCTAAGTTTTCAAAATTCATAGTATAACTGCCCTTGTCTTCTATTAAAGAATTATTACGGATAATTCTACCGTTATTTTTTATGCTGTTGCTAAAGGGGTAATATACGGGATTTTGAATAATAATACCATCCCCGGGTTTGCTAAACTCCTGAATGGCAGCATTGATAGAGGGTACCACCCCACTTATAAAGAGCATCCAATCGGTGGGGACTTTATAATCATAACGTCTCTCAAACCAGCCGGCAGCGGCTTTTTTGAATGCTTCTAAAGCAATCGGCGCAAGGTACCCGTAGATACCATGTTCCGCCCTCTTTTTAATTGCGCTGATGACCTCTGGTGGGCATAGGAAATCCATGTCAGCTATCCACATACCCAATGAATTTTGGGTATCGATATTATAGCCCGGAAATTTCTCTTCAAAACTCTGCCATTTTATACTATAAGAACCGCTTTTATCACCACGAGAAATAACCCTATCAAAATCATAGTGTTGTTTGTTCATGTTATATTCCTTTTCATTTTTTAATTAATTAAAAGTAATAACCTTACTTCAAAAAACATTGGGAATAGCTTTAAATATAGAATAGCATTTCCTATTTTTCTATAGTTTACTAGTATATATTTAAGTGGTCAAGCTTGTCCTTTAAAATTTACATCTTAGAATATAAGTTTTGTTGACATTACTCTGAACATATATATAATAAACAGAATAAGAGTTGGAGCAGCAATTAGACGAGTAACCAAATTGGTGAATCTAATTATAAAAAATTACCTATCTTATTCCCATTACTTGAACATTCAGAGAGGCTAGTTTTTTGAGGAAATCATATTTCTTTCGTATACCAATGTTAATCTGGGGGCTTTTTCTATATTCCTTAGGTGCAGTTGTTATTATAAATGCCCAAATAGGGTATGCTCCATGGGATGTTTTCCATGCAGGATTCTCTAAAGTAACCGGAGCAAGTATCGGCACTGTTTGTATTGTAACAGGGATTACCGTGGGTGTTTTAGTTTTCTTGCTCGGTGAGAAATTGGGACTGGGCACTATTGCTAATATGGTTCTTATTGGTTCCTTTCTGGATATGATTATAGCACTCCGCATTGTTCCTATTACTGTAAGTCTTTTAATGAGTATTATTATGCTGACTATTGGTTTGATAATAATGGCACTTGCGACCTATTTTTATATCAACGCAGGATTTGGTGCCGGTCCCAGAGATAGCTTGATGGTCGCCCTTACCCGTATGACCCATTTGCCCATTGGGGTCTGCCGAGGAGGAATTGAGGTCTTGGTTGTTTTTATTGGTTGGAGATTAGGCGGTATGGTGGGAATAGGAACATTAATATCAGCGATGACTATAGGGCTTTGGATTCAAACAGTCTTTAGACTATTTCGTTTCGATGCTACTAAAATAAAACACGAAACACTCAATGATACTTACCGAAATATTTTTGTGAGAAAATATACTGACTGACAGTCACTATGAACATAATTATACCCAACAAAAACCAGCTTAAGCTATATGTTCCTTTTCGGTCTGCGATATAACCAAAGATGGGCGGAGCTATCATAAAGCCCAATCGTGTTGTAAATAAAGCCAGTCCAATTGTAATACCTACATTCTGCTCTTCTACCGTTTCGACAGCAGCTGCATTAAAAAGGCCCGGCCAACTATTTCCAGAAAAACCTACTAAAAAAGATATTAAGATAAGAACTGCTATGGGCGGATTCATTTTTCCCAGAATAAAACTTAAAATCAGGGCTAAAGTAGTAAATAATAATCCCATATAAAGGAAAGCCTTCCTTTTATTTGAGCCTAACGCTTTATCGCAAAATAGTCCCCAGCCGCCCCTCCCTATAATACTTCCTAATTGCACCATGGCGAATCCTATGCCCGCCATTGTTTCAGATAAACCGTAATCGAAAAATAAAAAAAGAGTAAAATGTGCAGTTATTGAGCCACTCATGATACCCAGAAAAAACCCTAAGATGGTGATTTTGATCAATTCCTTATTTTTAATTAAAAGGGCAAAACATTGCCAGAAAGAAGTATTTTTTTCATTATTAGCAGATTGAAAATTATTTATCTTTTTATTTTCTTGATAAAAGAAAAGAATAAAAATCATAATGACAAGCGTTGCTATCCCCGGCAAGATAATTGTTTTTCTCCAACCGATTATGTTTCCAAATAACGGCAGGAAAGCTGCGCCCAATAATCCTCCTATAGGAAAAGCCATACTTTGTAGGCCAAGTGCGGTACTCCTCTGTTTTGAGGGGAACCATTCTACAATACATTTATTAGCAGTAGGCATATTAAAACTCATGGCAATACCGGTCAGCGCTGCCATAAATAATATTCCAGTGAAATTAGGAACGATGGAATGAAGAATGTAAAAGATTCCCAATAAAGAGCTGCTAACAATTAAACTCCATTTGGAACCCTTTATATCAGCCAACCGGCCGGCATAAATAGATACAAAGGCGGCAGTAAAGTAAAAAAGAGTAGCATGCATACCCAATTGAGCCTTGGTTAAATTAAAATCTCTTTGTAAAAAAGGGAAGAGTGCTGCAAAGCCATTGTGATAAATACTTGTAGTTATACTGGTAAGAGAAACAATCAAAAGGACAGACCAGTTGAAGTTGCTTTTTGTTTTTATTGTTTTTATGTTCATTTCCGTAATCAGATAATCATGTTTTTGATAAAATATTTAAGTAGATTGATAAAAGTTAAGGAAGGCACATTCAATAAAATAACCAAATAAACACCAAGAGTCAAGAGTCAATATAGTTTCTGGTGTGCTCAATAATTCTGTAAGTGATTAATTCCATGTCGTTTTGGTTATTTTAAAAAGAATAGAAAAATGATAAAATAAATGGACATTAAGATGCCGAGGATAATGTAGCGATATGAACCTTTTCCAGCAGCAAATAAAAAAAACAGCCAAATTAGCTCCTTTGGCAGACCGAATGAGGCCCAAAAGCCTGGAAAAATTCGTAGGGCAGGAAAAGATTCTGGGCAAGGGGAAGCCTCTACGTATTGCCATCGAACAGGACCAACTGCAATCTATTATCTTCTGGGGTCCGCCAGGGTCAGGAAAAACTACTCTGGCTATGATTGTGGCTAATGCGACTAGTAGCTTTTTCGTCCGATTCAGTGCGGTAACTTCCGGTATTCCCGATTTAAAAGAAATTATTAAAGAAGTTAAACAACGTTGGACTTTTCAGGGACAGAGAACCATCCTTTTTGTGGACGAGATTCATCGGTTCAACAAAACCCAACAGAATGCCTTTCTTCCCCATGTGGAAGATGGGACTATCATCTTGATTGGGGCTACTACCGAAAATCCTTCTTTTGAAGTTATCTCACCCCTATTATCACGTTCTACCGTCTATGTACTGGAGGTGCTCAGTGAAGAAGATTTAGCTAAGATTATTCGACGGGCGATAACAGATAAAGAAAACGGTTATGGGAACCTGTCTATTGAGATTAAGAAAGAGACCATTAATCTTATCGCTCAGCTTTCTTACGGAGATGCCCGTATAGCTTTAAATATTCTGGAATTTGCAGTTAACACCGGAGCCAATCTTGTTACAGATAAGGGTAAAGGAAAAATACAGATAGATAGAGGTTTAATACAAGAGATTATACAAAAAAATGTCATACGTTATGATAAAGATGGGGAAGAACATTATAATATTATCTCTGCTTTGCATAAGAGTATGCGTGATTCTGATGCTGACGCTGCTCTTTACTGGGTTACCCGTATGATTGAGGCAGGTGAAGATCCGCTCTATATTGCCCGTCGATTAATAAGGTTTGCCTCAGAAGATATTGGCAATGCTGACCCTCAGGCGCTTCAAGTGGCAGTGGCAGCCATGCAGGCAGTGCATTTCCTGGGTTTGCCGGAGGGTGATTTGGCTTTGATTCAAGCCGCGGTTTACCTGGCTAATGCCCCTAAAAGCAATGCCCTTTATAAAGGAAAACAGTTAGCTACACAGGATATAAAAAGTTATGGACCGCTACCGGTACCATTTATTATTCGTAATGCTCCAACTAAACTAATGAAAGAGATGGGTTATGGAGCAGGGTATCAGTATGCCCATGATTTCAAAGATGCCGTAGTAGAGCAGCAACACCTTCCAGATTTACTGCAAGATAGAATCTATTATTTCCCTTCCGAGAGGGGAGCAGAAAAAAAGCTGAGAGATAATGGAAGGAAGAGGAAAAAATAGTAAAGAGCTGAAAAGAACCAAAAGGTAGAAACACTATTTCCAAAAAAGATATAACTGAGAGGTTATTTGAATGAATGTAACTGTAACATTTTATTCCGGTTTTGAAAAATATTTGTTAGAAAATTCAAATAAACCATAAATATAAGCCTTACTGAGCAGGAGGATATTATCAACATCCTACATCGTTTTTTGTCAGAGGAAGCGATAGGTTTTGTAGGTACAGTATTGGTTAAAAAAATTGTGGATTTTGATTATAAAATTGCGGATAAAGATAAAATTGAAGTTCTGCCAATTGTAGGTGGTGGATAATTATTCAAAAGTATATCATATTAAAGGTACTAGTAAAATGAGACAACAAAAAAAACTAAGAATAGGCATCTTGTTTGGAGGGAGATCCGGTGAGCATGAAGTTTCTTTCTGTTCCGCTACCTCCATTATTGATGCTATCAATACTGAGAAATATGAAGTAGTACCAATTGGTATTACAAAAAAAGGCCATTGGCTTTCACCTGAAGAAAGCAGACACGCTTTGGTTACAAAGAGGGTGGAAGGAAATGAGTTTATATCCTGGGAAAGTAAAACAGCTGAACATCAATTTCTTGTTGTGAGCAGAAGTGGTAAGGATACAATCTGTTCTTTTTTAGAAAAATTAGATGTTATTTTCCCGGTGCTGCATGGTCCCTATGGGGAAGATGGTACTATCCAGGGCTTATTAGAATTATTGGACGTACCTTATGTAGGCTCCGGGGTGGCAGCTTCCGCTCTGGCGATGGACAAAGAATTGATGAAGAATATTTTTCTGCAGGCAGGGCTTCCTCACATTAGATGGTTGATGGTAAAGCGAAAAAGGTGGCACAAGAAGAGTGAGCAAGAGAAAATATTAAATGAGATTGAAAATCATTTGCGCTACCCTCTCTTTGTTAAGCCGGCCAATTTAGGGTCCAGCGTAGGGGTGAGCAAAGTTAAAAAAAGATTAGAGCTGACTCCCGCCCTTGAGAATGCTGCTCTCTATGACCGCAAAATCTTGATAGAGGAAGGCATAGAAGATAATATTGAAGTAGAGTGCAGCGTTTTAGGCAATGATGAACCAGAGGTATCAGTAGTAGGTGAGATTAAACCGGCCGGCGAGTTCTATGATTACAATTCCAAATATATTGATGAGGGGACACAATTAATAATTCCGGCCAGAATCCCTGATAATGTTGCCAGCCAGATTAGAATAATATCAAAACAGGCTTTTACAGCTATTGATGGGGCTGGTTTTGCTCGGGTTGATTTTTTTGTGCAAAAAAGGAATAATATTTACCGTATTTATCTGAACGAAATTAACACCATCCCCGGTTTTACCCGAGCAAGTATGTTTCCCAAGTTATGGGAAAAAAGTGGCATTAATTTTAGTGATTTAATCGATAGACTAATTCAACTGGCTTTGGAAAGATATCAGGATAAGTCATCTAATAAAAAAGACTATCCTTCCAGATTATTAGAAAAATAAAGGTAATCCTATACTTAAGTTGCACTTAGAACCTTGAAAAACTGTTGATAAATCAGTATAAAAGAGTATGAAAACATGTCCTCGCTGCGGCAGTAAAAAATTCTGGTCTCTTTCTACCGGTCAGATA
>JAAYOB010000019.1 GCA_012520575.1 Candidatus Stramentimicrobium fermentans | reverse complement strand
TGAAGAGGGCAGAGATAATTGATATTCCCCAATCCGATGTTTTGAAATGCTTTTTCCGGGATGGTTCCTGGTATGCCATACGGCCTTCCGGGACCGAACCGAAGATAAAGATTTATATGTCCTTGGTAGGAGAAGATCGGGCTGAAGCAGAAGAGAAACTGGGCAGAGTGAAATCGGTTATTTTTGAAAAGATTGAACAAGTTATTAAATAGAGAGATGATATTGTAAGTATAAAACATTTATTCGTCGTTGGCATTTAGTTGCCGGAAAAAACTAGTCGGGAAAACAACGCTTTTTCCATGGTTTTAACATCGACCGGTTTAATGCTATTCATGCAATTACCTCAATATGTTGAATGCAATAAATTCCGTAAAAGTTTTTTCTTCAGGAGTTATTTCTTCTAAACAGAGTCCTACTGCTTCTTTTAGAATTCTTTTGAAGTCCGCTTTTATACATTAGTTTTAGTTAATCTTCACTATATCAAAGCCGGAATTTTCTAAATTGATTAAAAGGAGTTTGTTTCTCAAGGGTTTTCCTCTCTGCAATAATACCTTGAGTACTTCGGTTACTTGCAGTGAAGCTATTAAAGAAGGGGTAACGGAGAGTACGCTGACCGGCTTTTCGGCTGTCTCTTGGTGATACTTTTGCAGGGGACCGTATATAGCTGTTAAACCTACGTCTTCAGGAAAGATGGTGGCAACCTGTCCCTGCAGCCCGCTGACAGCACCATGAATAAAAGGAATTTTTAGCTTTTTACAGGCATTTTCTACCATAAAGCGAGCAGGAATATTGTCCAATCCATCGACAATAATATCAGCATCTTCAATTATTTTAGAAATATTTTTCTCATCAACAAATTGACAATAAGGAATTACTTCTATACCGGAATTGATTGCTTTAATTCTATCGATGACGGTTTGTGTTTTTTGTCGGCCTAAGCAATTTTCAATGCATAGCTGTTGGCGATTAAGATTGCTTTCACTGAAAGTATCGCCATCGACTGCTATTATGGTTCCTATTCCTAATCGAGCCAACAATTCTATAATACTTCCTCCCAACCCGCCGCAGCCGATTACTGCCACCTTTGAACTGAGTAATTTTATCTGATCTGTGAAATTCAAGGTGTTAAAATTTCTTTTATAACGAATAGGAATTATCCCTTCTTTCAAAGAAGCTATTTCAATCTCTTTTGCTGATAATTTATATTTTTGGGCAAGATTCGTTATCTCGTTAATTGAAATTATAGGGGATGTATCCTCATCCGTTGAAAGAGATTTTTTTAATTGTCCTAATTCTTTTTTCAGTGCGGTAATTTCTCTAACCATCGCTGCCATTTTTAATTGAAATTTAGGAGATTGACTCCTTAACATTATAACAAGTTGGAGAAAGAAAATACAGACTGCCAAACAGAAATACAGTCAATCAATCCGCCAATCTTTTACCGGAGAAATACATAAAATTACGAGTTGGTTTATTACAGAAAATACAAAAGAGGTTAAGAGTTTTACGCTGATAACGGAAAACAGAAAACCGGAAATCATTAACTGATTAACCGTTTAAATAATTGCCGATTTAATAGAAATGTGTTATTATTAATATGTTAATCAGTGATAATAAGTATTTTTCAATTAATACTATTCTTATCTTACCTTACGCAACAAACTCACCATAAATCGTTTGGGGAATTTAAAGCCAAATTGTCCAAACTATCTAATAAATATTTCCCCACTAAGATTAATCTTTTTAATGCAGTTGCAGAAAATCAAAGATGGGAGCTTGCAGCCCAGGCTGTCGGTCTCTTAGAGAATACTATAACCATAACTTGTGCTACACGAATATTTAACCGGATTATGCTAATCAGGTTGATTGGAGGTGGGAGAGAAAAAGAATAGTTTTGGTAACAATAGATTACAGAAAATAGAAAGGAAATAATATGAAATTAAAATTTAAAAGAATTACCATCTTTTGTTCAGTATTGATAATCGTTTTGGTTTCTTCATTAGCCGTTATTGCTCAAGATAGGCATGCACCGCAGGATGCTATTGCTGCACATGGTATGGTAGCAGCTGCCCATCCATTAGCAGCTGAGGCCGGTGTGGAAATATTAAAAAAGGGCGGCAATGCCATTGATGCGGCTATCGCTACTGCCTTTGCCTTGAATGCGGTAGAACCGAATGCATCCGGTATCGGCGGCGGAGGCTTCATGGTCATTCGTTTTGCAGAGACCGGTGAGATTGTTGTATTGGATTACAGAGAGCGTGCCCCCGGTGCTGCGACCAAGGATATGTATGATTCTGAACAGGCTAAAGCAGAAAAATGGACTGTAGAAGGCGGAAAAGCAGTTGCGGTTCCCGGTACTTTGATGGGCTTAAAGACCGCTCTTGATGAATTCGGCACAATGAGCTTAAAGGATGTAATGACCCCTGCCGTGCTCTACATGGAAAATGGTTTTGAAATTACTGAAACTTTCAGTGATATGATTAAGAATAATTACGATAAGTTAGTTAATTGGAATGATCCCTTTGCCATTGCCTATCTCAAAGATGGTCTGCCACTGGAAACCGGTGATATGCTGGTACAGAAAGATCTTGCCGCAACTTATAGAGAGATAATGGATAAAGGAATCGATTATCTGTATGGCGGAGAGCTGGGTCAGAAGATTGTTGATGCGGTACAGGCAGCCGGCGGCATTATGACCCTGGAAGATCTGAAGAACTACAAACTGTACCGACATGAACCGGTAACGGGAAGTTATAGAGGGTATGATATTTATTCTATGCCTCCACCCAGTTCAGGCGGTACACATTTAATTCAGATTTTGAACATCATGGAAAACTTTGATATTGCCGGTATGAATTATTTAGGACCCACCCATATTTCAGTTTTAAATGAAGCCATGAAGCTGGTCTTTGCCGATAGAGCAAAATATATGGCTGATCCTATTTTTGCTACGGATATACCTCTAAAGGGGCTGACCTCTAAAGGGTATGGGAAATTTTTGGCTGACCAGATTGACGTGACTAACCCAAGAATGAAAATTGAAGCCGGAGAACCGGGTATCTTTGAGCATGAAAGCACCACCCATATTTCGGTAATGGATGCAGAGGGTAATGCCGTTGCCCTAAGTCAAACTATCAACTACTTTTTTGGGTCAGGAGTAATTGTTCCCGGTGTCGGGATTATTATGAATAATGAGATGGATGACTTTTCTACTAATCCGGCATCTCCCAATGCCCCTGAACCCGGCAAAACACCCTTATCCAGCATGTCTCCTACTATTCTGGAAAAAGACGGTGAAGTCTTTATGGTGTTAGGTTCACCCGGTGCAACCAGAATTTTCACTGCTATGGCGCAGATTATCTCCGATGTTATCGATTTTGGAATGGGGATGGATGAGGCCATTGAAGCACCAAGAATGCATGGTTTTTCTTCCGGTGGCGAACCTAGGCCTATTTATGTGGAAAGCCGAATTCCTGCGTTGACAGTGGAAGCACTAACACTATTGGGGAATACAGTAGAAATAAGAGGCGCTCATGACCTTTATTTCGGCGGAGCCCAAGGCATAATGATGGTAGATGGTGTTCTCTTCGGCGGTGGTGATTCAAGACGTGATGGTATAGCTATCGGTTATTAGAATACCATATTTTAGATAAGGATGGTTCTCTTTATCCTTTTAAAGAGAACCATCCTTATTACCTAAAGAGGGGGAGGATACATTATTGTTAAGCATTGAATTACTCTATTTTGTAGTAATGGTAGGAATATTTGCCGTTTGCTGTTTTAAATTTAAACTACCGGTGGGGATAGCCATGGCGATTTCTGCCATTTCCGGTTGTTTAGTAGCAGGTTTTGGTGTTCCTATACGGCATCTTATAGAGGGTGCTTTTAATTATCTCAATACTATTTTAGTAATTGCTACTGCCATGATCTTTATGAAAGTGGTGCAATACAATGGAATGATGGATACCATAACCCGTTGGCTGATTGAAAAATACTATTCAAAACCGGCCTTATTGATTGTTGGTCTATCGTTCATAGTTGTTTTTCCCGGCATGATTACCGGTTCCTCAACCGCTGCTGTTTTAACTGCGGGCGTTCTGGTATCTCCGGTATTAATCTATATGGGTTTACCGAAAGAAATAACGGCAGCGGTGGTTGCAATGGCTGCCGTCTTTGGTGAGGCGGCTCCACCTGTTAATGTTAATGCCTTAATTATCGGGGGAGGAATCGATTTACCCTATATCGGTTTTACTTTACCCTTATTAGTACTTACTGTTCCTTTGATTATTGCTACCAGTCTTTTTCTAAGCAGAAAATATCTGAAAGTTTTTAATTTTGAGAAGATAAAGGACAATCTGCCCGATTCATACCTGGCAGATTTTGGGATAAGATTATTTTTACCTACTATTGTTCTAGTGGTTTTTATGGTAAGAGAAGCCTTTTTACCAAAATTGTTTCCCACCCTGGGAATGCCGGTCTACTTTCTATTAGCTGCTATTGTAGGAATATTTTCCGGGAAGAAGTTCAATTTCCTGAAGATTTCCCAGGAAGCGGTCCATGACGCCTTACCCGTTTTAGGAATTCTGATGGGCGTAGGTATGTTTATTCAGGTTATGACTCTAACCGGGGTTAGGGGCTATATTGTAATTAATTGTTTGAGTTTACCGCCGTATCTCTTATATTTAGGGATAGCGCTCAGTATACCGCTGTTTGGTGCCGTATCTGCCTATGGCTCAGCTTCAGTCTTGGGAGTACCTTTTGCACTGGCTTTACTGGAGAGCAACCCGGTAATTACTGTAGCTGCGCTTTCACAATTAGCCGCTTTAGGAGACTTAATGCCTCCAACCGCGCTTGCAGGTATATTTGCAGCGCAGATTGTAGGTGAGAAAAATTATTTTAAAGTTTTAAAATATTGTGTGTTACCGGCAATCGTTACTGCGGTTTGGAGCATAGTAATTATGATTTTCGCCAATGCTCTGGCTAAAATATTGCTATAATTTGCTGAAAAGGGAGAAAGAAGGATGTTTATTATTACTTTAACCTACCGCTTAATCATCTTATTTTTTACAACCTTAGTTATATTAGATATGTTTAAAGAAGAAGATATTTGGAATCAGCTAACCTCTGTCTTTGTAATTATCCCTTTTGTGCTGAGACTGTTTATGATAAAATAATTTTTTTCTGATGATAATCTAAGGTTGAAAAGAGGGTTACCAATGAAAAAAAATGAAAAAATAGCTATCTTTTTATTAATCTTCGCTGCCTTTGTTATAGTAGCAGCCGGCTTGGAATTTGTCGACCAATGGAAACCTGACTTAATTATCCCGGGCCCAAGTGTAACCAGAACTGCCCGGCTGAGCGATTACTTCCCCAAACTAAAAGGGGAGTATTGTGATACCACTATTTACTTTTTAGAAAGCGGGGAACCGGGAGGAACGGTTATGGTATTGGGCGGCACCCATCCTAATGAGCCATCCTCTTTGCTTTCGGCTGTCTTATTAATTGAGAATGCCGTAGTAACTCAAGGCAGAATTATTGTAATACCACAAGCCAATCTCAGCGGTTTTTCGCATAATGACCCGCAGGAAGCTTCGCCCCGTAAGATCCATTTTGAAACAGCCGGGGGAGGGGTAAGAGTATTCCGTTATGGCTCACGTGCTACTAACCCTATACATCAATGGCCTGACCCGGATATTTATATTAATCAATTTGGACAATCTCTCTCCGGTTCTGAAACCAGAAACCTTAATCGGGGATATCCCGGGGATCCTGAAGGAAACTATACTGAACAGATATGTTATGGAATTATGGAAGTTATCAGACAAGAAGCCTCTGACTTATCAATTGATTTACACGAAGCATCACCGGAATACCCTGTTATTAATGCTATTGTAGCTCACGAAAGAGCAATAGATTTAGCTAGCATTGCTGTTTTGGATTTACAGATGGAAGATTTAGACTATAGCTTGGAAATATCCCCGCCATCTTTTCGGGGCTTAACCCATCGCGAATGGGGTGATTATAGTGATACCTTGGCAATTCTGATGGAAACAGCAAATGCCAGTCAAGGAAGAATAAGAGGAAAAACCGATGAAGCCTTAGTTTTAACGGGTAAGGATAAGATGTATGTGAAAGCTGCTGAGTTGGGGAGATTGTACGTTCCTTATGATGAGAATGGTCATCCTATCGAGGAGAGGGTTGGAAGACATCTGACTGCTACCAAGATGCTAGTTGAAAATATGAATATGCTATGGCCGGAACAGGCTGTGGTATACCATGGAGTACCGGATTATTATGAGTTGATGGAACAGGGGTATGGGAACTATCTGCTGCCTTCCCTATAGGTGCTCAGTAACTCACTAACATATTATATTAATAAATAAAAAACCGGAGTTGAGCAGAGAATAGTAACAATTTGAGCTCAACCCCGGTTTTTTAATAGAATAATACTTTACTCTAAATGTTCTTTCACAAAAGCTTTGAACAGTTCACCGGTGTCAGCAATCTTTTCTACACTCTCTAATGGAATTTTATACTCCTGACTCATTTTAGTAAAATAATCATCCGGATTACCCGATTCTACAATGATGAGATGGTCAGCATAGGGCACCACCTCATCTAAAAAAGCATCAGAAAGAGCACCTCTTCTTGCTTCCCCACCTACATGCATGACTAAAAAAGGGATTTCCTGAGCTTTGACTTCCTCAATCAAAGCCTTTGCTCTGGCTAATTCTTCATCTTTATCTATTCCCGCAGCACCCAACCCTTTAGAACTGCCTCCAACTACCGCAATTACTATTTTGAAGTTTTTTACAATTTCAGGGGAAGCTAACTGCTCGAAGGCTGCCGAAACCTCTAATCGGGGTGCCAGGATATTAATCATCCTGCCATCCGGACTTTGTCCAATGGAGGTTATTAGAA
The DNA here is from genome assembly GCA_012520575.1 of Candidatus Stramentimicrobium fermentans. Lineage (GTDB taxonomy): Bacteria > Atribacterota > Phoenicimicrobiia > Phoenicimicrobiales > Stramentimicrobiaceae > Stramentimicrobium > Stramentimicrobium fermentans. The sequence goes on along the minus strand of JAAYOB010000019.1, from coordinate 6,100 downwards.
CCGGTGGGTTTTCTTCTCCTGCAAAAGAAGTTCCTGTTACAATCAGCACACAGAATAAGACTAATAGTATCTGCAATAATATTTTTTTACTATTTATGTTACTCATAATCCTGCCTCCTTACATATTTTTAATTAATTGCATAGGGCGTGTAACATGTTGAGGATAAAAACTCAGCTATAGCAAAAACTAACTATATTCTAACACAAAAACAAACAATTTTAAAAAATATTGCCATAGCTGCTTTGTAGCAGGAAGTTTGCCATAGCATAAGTAATCTTTTTGGCAATTGGTTTAATATACAATCACTGAACTAATTGGTATAATTAAAACAAGTCTTAAATTGAGGCTTTAGAAAAGGAATAAAATTAAACTATATTAGAAATGGTAAAGAAAGAGGAAGGGAAAAAATGGAGGATTATATTTCATTATATGAAAAATTAGGCCTGTTTTATTTAGGGAAAGATGTTGATGTTAAGACTTATCAAACTACCGACGACTTATTTCTTTATAAATCAAAAGATTTGACTACCCATGCTGCTATTATAGGTATGACCGGAAGCGGGAAGACCGGTCTGGGAATTGCTCTAATAGAAGAGGCAACTATCGATAATATTCCCTCTATTATTCTGGACCCTAAAGGAGATATGGGGAATCTCCTATTGGCTTTTCCGGAATTAAGAGCAGCTGATTTTGAGGAATGGATTGACCCAATGGAGGCCGAGAATAAAGGTTTGACTCCTGCTCAATACTCTCAGGAGGTAGCTCGCAACTGGCAGAAAGGATTAGAAAGCTTCCGACAGAACAAAGAAAGAATCAATATTTTAAAAAGTAACGCGGATTTTACCATATATACACCCGGCAGCAAGTCAGGTGTACCCCTATCAGTATTAAGCAGTTTAGAGGTGCCGGCTCAAGAAGTGATGGAGGACCCTGATACCTATTCTGCTATGATTAATTCAACCGTAACAGGGCTTCTTTCCCTGGTTAATATCAAGGCAGATGCCTTGACCAGTAAAGAATATATTCTGTTAGCAGCCCTACTTTCTCATTTTTGGAAGAAGAGTATCAGCCTGACCTTAGAAGAACTGATAGGCTATGTTACCAATCCGCCCTTTGAAAAAATAGGGGTATTAAGCTTAAATACCTTCTATCCTCAAAAGGAAAGGCTTGAACTGGCTATGCTGCTAAATAATATTTTATCCAGTCCCGGTTTTAGCATGTGGTTAGAAGGCGAGAGGTTAGATATACAGAACCTTCTTTATACCGAAAACGGTAAACCCAGAGTAAGCATCCTTTCTCTGGCACATTTAGACTACAATCAGCAGATGTTTTTTGTCACACTTTTTTTAAATAAATATATAAGCTGGATGAGAGAACAGAGCGGGACACCGGCATTGCGTACTATTCTTTATATGGATGAAATATTCGGCTTTTTCCCGGCAACTTCCAGCCCACCTTCTAAAAAACCGATGCTTATTCTCTTAAAACAAGCTCGAGCTTATGGGGTAGGGGTAGTACTTGCCACTCAAAACCCAATAGATTTAGATTACAAAGGGCTATCTAATATCGGCAGCTGGTTTTTGGGAAGATTGCAGACCAAACAGGACCGGGATAAGGTAATAGATGGTCTTTCTAAGAGCGATATTGGCGCACTGGACAAGAGTGCAGTAGATAATTTACTTGCTAATATGAAAAAACGTACTTTTCTGCTGAAAAGTGCCCATTTAGACACCCTTCCTTTATTTGAAACAAGATGGGTATTATCCTATCTGAGAGGACCCCTTACGACACAAGAAATAAATAAACTAATGGAAGAAAAGTTAACAGTGCTTGAAAAGGCAGTTCCGATGCACGAAGATTCTTTTGACTTGCCGCCGGTGGTACCGGAAGAGAAAGAGATAAAACCGGAGGTCGAAATAGTAAAACCATTTTTATCGGATAAAATAAAACAATATTTCCTGCATCAACCGCCGTTTGAGGAGGATATCGCTTACCAACCCAGTATTATACTCAAGGGTAAGGTAAGATTTTATAATGAAACAAAAAATATTGATGAACAGCAAGTAGTATCTCTTAAGATTCCCGTGGAGCCGGATATGATAGAGTTGAACCTTAAAGGTGCGGCTCCTAATAATGATGATATTACCAGTTATGACCTGAAGCCATTTGAAAATGCCCGCTTCACCATGTTGCCTCCCTTTTTAGAAAAAATGAAAGATACGAAAAGGATAGAAGAAAAGTTCAAGAATTATCTCTATGACAATACCAGGATTGAGCTTTTTAATAATAGACAGCTCAAACTGTTATCAAAACCGGGAGAAGAACTTGCCGATTTTAAATCTCGCATGTCAGATCTCATTAGAGAAGAAAGAGACAAAGCTGTGGAAAAGTTAACTGAACAGTACACCAAAAAAGAAGAAAAATTAGAGAATGATTATCTAAAACTGCAGGAAAAACTGGAAAAAGAAGAGGCGGATGTTAAAGCTATAACTACCCAGAGTGCCCTAACTTTGGGTTCCAGTGTATTGGGTGTCTTGTTAGGCAGGACTAAAGTAGGAACCCTGAACACCGGTGTTACAGGTTTAAACAGAGCCAGCCGGATTTTAAAAGAAAAAAAGGACGTAGAGCTGGTAAAGAAAAAGATTGAAGAATTAAGCGGCAACATAAAAAAACTGGAAGAGGAATTGAAACAGGATATCGAGAAGATATCAGTCCGGTATAATATTGAGAACTATAGTATTGAAACCATAAGCATTAAACCAAAAAAAGGTGATATTTTTGATATAACCGCCGGGTTGCTCTGGGAATCGAGATAAAATAAATATTTAAATAAAAAGGGTGTTAGTATTAATTATTATGTCTATTACGGAAAATTATAAGAAAATAAGGGCAGAAATACCTCCACAGGTCAAAATTGTGGTTGCTGCGAAGACCAGAACCACAGCGGAGCTGGAGGAAGTCATTCGGGCAGGGGCAACTGATATCGGTGAAAATTATGTTCAGGAAGCAGAGGCAACAAGGCTGGCTTTGAGCAAGGAGTTAATCGAAAAGGTTAACTGGCATATGTTGGGACATTTACAAAAAAATAAAATCAATAAAGCCTTGCCTATTTTTGATTACATTCAGACGGTAGACTCATTAGATTTAGCGAAAGCCATTGATAAACGTGTGGAAAATGCCGGGAAAGAGACTATTCCCATAATGCTGGAGATAAACATTGGCAGTGAGCTCTCTAAATCCGGTCTTAAGCCTGAGGAACATGATGATTTCGAAGAATTTTTAGAAAAAATAGTAGTGGACATCTCACGTCTTAAACATATCCGTCTGGAAGGATTGATGACCATGGGACCATTTTCAGCCAAGCAGGAAGAGTTTCGCCAATATTTCCGCCAGACCAGAGAATTATTTGATTGGATTAATGGCCTGGAATTAGAACGGGTAAATATGAAATATCTCTCTATGGGTATGACCGATTCCTACCAGGTTGCTATTGAGGAGGGTGCCAATGTGGTGCGAATTGGTACAGCCATATTCGGTCCCAGAGAAACTGCTTGCAAATATTAATGGTAATCGGATTGAGAAAAATTATTTTGTTAAAGGGCTGCGGGAGATGATGGAAGGTTTTGAGGGGATGGAAGATATGTTTAAAAATATAAATATTGCAGATTGAGAGTAGAATTACTTTAATGGCTGATTTAATAAAATCTCCTGAACCCAAAAAGGGGAAAAAGACAAAACGGATTATGGACAGGAAGAGTGATATCAGAGGATTATCCTATGAAGAGTTAGAAAAAATAATAATCCGGGAAGGACTTCCCCTCTATCGTGCCCGACAGATTTACAGTTGGCTTTATCTTAAAAAAGTAGACTGTTTCCGGCAAATGAGTAATGTTCCTTCAGACTTAATAAATAGATTAGAATCCCTTTTTCAACTTACTGCCCTCGATTGTATGAAAAAAATGGAATCGAAAGATGGCTCCCTAAAATTTCTTTTCAAGCTCAATGACGGCCATTTTGTTGAGTCTGTTCTTATTCCAAGTAAAAAAAGAAATACCATCTGTATTTCTACCCAGATAGGCTGTCCCTGGCATTGCCTTTTTTGTGCCAGTGGAAAGGATGGTTTTACCCGAAATCTAAAAGCAGGTGAGATTGTCGGGCAATTAATATCGGTACAGCAAATTACCGGCAAGCAGGTCAATAATATTGTTTTTATGGGAATGGGTGAGCCGCTTAATAATTATTTTCGGCTAATGAAAGCCATTGGCATTATTAACGATGAGAGGGGTATCAATATAGGTGCCCGAAGGATGACTATTTCTACCTGTGGTATAATTCCGGGTATTAAGAGATTAGCGGAAAATCCTCTTCAGGTTGAACTTTCTGTCTCTTTGCATGCGGCAGATGATAAAACAAGAACTTTTTTAATGCCGGTTAACAGGCAGTTTCCCATAAAAAAATTAATAGCCGCCTGCCGACAATATACCGAAAAGAAAAATCGCCAAATAACCTTTGAATATCTAATGTTAAAAGGAATAAATGATTCTAAAGAGCAGGCTAAAAAATTATGTTCTCTGATCTCTGATTTTAAGTCAAAAGTAAATCTGATTATCTATAATCCTATTCCTAATCTTGGTAACAATAGTTTTATTCTTTTCCCTTCAGAAGAAGCAGCTGTATTGTCCTTTCAAAGGGTTTTAAAGAAAAGTTATATTCCGGTTACCGTAAGATATTCTAAGGGGCAAGATATTGCCGCAGCCTGCGGACAGTTGAGGAGGCAATTTAGTAATAGAATTTCTTGACTTTAAATTGTTATCTGTTATACTTTTAGAGTAGAATTTTTGTAGGGCCCATAGCTCAGCTGGTAGAGCAGCCGGCTCATAACCGGCCGGTCCCTGGTTCGAAACCGGGTGGGCCCACCAATTAATTATTCCTTATTTTTAAAGTAAAATTTTCTTAGACAAGAGTATGAAAGGTAGCAGGGCTAAATTGACGATAAGATTAAGAGCAGAAACGACTAAACCACGGGTACCGTGCTTTCAATGAGCCTTACTTTATGGAGTGATAAAGTAAGGCTTTTTTGTTTTAGCCAAGTATATGTTTTTCAAACCGGCAAGAGAGATTATTGTAAAGCGGCTCTGACAAGAGGAGCGGAGTGCTTTAAAAAATATCTGGCTAATGAGTAGTCATAGGGTTAATGAGGTGAAGAAATTGTCAAAAGAGCAACTTAACATATTATTATTACTGCAAAAGCTGGATAATGAGATTGCTGAAGAGAAGACAGTATTGAGCAGATTACCCGAACAAGTTGAAGAAAAAGAAAGGCAAATTGCGGACTTAGAAAAAAAAGAACAACTTGAAAAAGATGTTTTAAAAGAATTGCAGCTAAAGATTAAGAGAAGAGAGATTGATGCTAAAGCTATAAATGATAAGATTGAAAAGCATAAGAGTGAGTTGTATAGTGGAAAAACGAGCGATATTAAAGAACTGAAACAACTTCAAAAAGTCATAGAATTGCTACAGGTAGATTGTGATGAGGTGGAAGAAGACCTTTTGTTGCTTATGGAAGAGGAGGATAGCTTTAAACTGAAAGTAAGCGCTATAGAGGAAGAACTAACAAAATTACAAGGACAGTTGGCTGAGATACAAAAACAGGTTGCATTGGAAGAGAATAAGGTTAAAAAGTTTATTCGGGAAAAGGAAGCAGAAAGAGAAGACATTGCCGATAAGATAAATGATAAAGTATTAATGGATAGATATCTGGTATTGTGGAATGATAAAAAAGGAGAGGCCATTGTAGAAATTGAAGGTTCTATCTGCACCGGCTGTAATCTCTCTCTTCCCAGTGATATTATTTACCATTTGCAGAAGGACGACCGCTTGCTAACTTGTCCCAATTGTAATAGAATATTATTGTGGAAAGAAATAACTAAAGACTCCATTTCTTAAGGGATAGCGGTAGAGACCCAAAGAGGTTTGGGGGAGTGAATCAGGTAATCGCAGGCTTTTAAAAGTCTGAGGAAAGTCCGAGCTCCACAGGGCAGAGCGCTGGGTAACGCCCAGTGGGGGTAACCCCAGGAAAGTGCTACAGAAAAGAGACAG
>JAAYOB010000018.1 GCA_012520575.1 Candidatus Stramentimicrobium fermentans | reverse complement strand
TTTGAAAATATACTGCATCTTAATCGTTATTACGGGATATTAATCGGCAAGAAATTCGGTGAAGCCTTTATCAGTACAGAGCCTCTTGAAATAAAGAATATGGAGTTTGTCTTTTAGACTTGTTTATACAGACACCTCGCACCCTTACGGGTGGGGAGCTCCTAGTGGATTAAAATTTCTTTGAGATAATTCTGGTAGAGACTATTGATTAAACATGTTACATAATCATAGCGAATAATAAGCCGTTAAAAACTGCCTTAATTGCCTTGACATTTTTCAATTCTATGATAGCATTTAAATGTATTTAATGGTATTATTTTTTTTAAAATTTGTAACACAAGATGTATCTAAGGAGGAGTTTAACTGAAACCTTTGCTGATATGCTTATTTATGATGCAGAACAAATATTTAAAGTACTGGGGAGAGGCACAATAGATGATTAAACTTAATGCGGAACGCAATAATATCAATGATATAGTAGAACGTGGTATAAAGTTACATGGGCATGCCGGTCCTTACCTCAATTTAGGTATCAGAATGGGATTGCTGGCGTTAGACCAGTTAGAGGCGAAGGGATATTTTGATCTTACTGCTGAGATTGAATTAGAATATCGTACCCCTATGTCCTGTTTAATTGACGGATTACAAATATCGACAGGGTGCACCTTAGGAAAGGGGAACATCATGGTAAAGAATAATCCTATTCCTATCAAAGTACTTATTAAGTCTAAAACAAATCACAAAACGATGATAGCTTCCTTAAAGCCGAAAATATACCAATTGCTGGATTTCAAAAAAAATAGTGGCGAGAGTTTAGCTGATAGAATACTGGGTATGAGCGATAGTGAGTTGTTCGACTATAGGGTAGAGAGTGAAGTACCCTAATAACATAATTGAAACAACAGATGTTAATACTATCTATAGAGGGTGAAAAGATACTAATCTTCTCCCCTCTTTTCGGAATACTCTTCTCTTTAACCGGTCTTTTGCTCTCTTTCTTCCCGGACTTGCCGGCAGGTTCGTCTATCGCTATAGTCTACCCTTTAGGGTTTGGTATATCGGTTCTCCTTTCACCAAAAAAAGAAAAGATTAATCCCCAATATCATTGAATGTAATTGAAAACTAACCTTTATTTACTGTTAATCTAAATCAGTAAACTGTTAGTTTGGTTAGACCAATTAGTGTACTACTTTGATAATCCTGCCATACCCCGGTTTGACCTTTATTGCACCATGTTCATAAACAACTTCCCCTCTGACAATAGTCTGTTCCGGTTGCCCGTAAACTTCCCAGCCATCATAGACCAAGGCGCTATCCCGGCACTTAGTAAACATCTTGTTCTTGTCTATCTTTCCTTTTTTGTCAGGATCAATAATAATCAGGTCCGCATCACAACCGGGCAGAATCACGCCCTTTTGCGGATACAATCCGAAGATACGAGCCGGGTTTTCACATATTAACTCTACCATCAGAGCCAGGTCTATCTTACCCTCTTTAACTGCGGTAAACATTAGGGGCAGTCTGGTAGAAAGCCCCGGGAAACCGGCTGGGGGTACGAAGATATCTCCGTTACCCTTTTCTTTCTCTTCTTTAGTGTAGGGAGCATGGTCACTTCCCACTATATCAAAAAATCCCGCTCTTAGTAATTCCCACATCCCTTCTCGCTGCTCTTCACTTCTGACTGGCGGGTTACATTTGGCGAAAGAACCATGCTTAATAAGATTCTCTTCATTTAAGAATAAGTAGTGAGGACAGGTTTCGGCAATGGCGTATACCCCTTTATCCTTTGCATCTTGCACTAATAGAGCCGCCTCCGGTGTACTGATATGGGCAATTTCTACCTTTGCCCCGGTCTTTTCCGCAAACAGTAATATTTTTGCAGTGGTTTCAATCTCTACCACAGGGGGCCGAGACCTTTCATGATAAATTGGAGAGGTCTTTCCCTCTTTTCTAAGGCGGGCGATATTCTTTTTAATCATGTCATTATTTTCAGCATGAAAAGCAGTGATAAGCCCTGTCTCAGCCAAAATTTCCATCAGTTCATACTGGTCACCGGTATCAGGGGCAGTCAGTCCTATAAACTCTTTTTCCCTTCCTTCAGGTGCTTCATGTAAAAATGTTTTAAAGGCAGCTATGCCGGATTTAGAACAGGGGATAATGCAATCCTTTTGGTCTGTACCAGCCGCACCGAAAAAGGCAATATCCACTACCACCTCATTTGCTGCAATAGACATCCGGTTTTCTACTATTTCCAGTGAATAAGGTGGTGGGGAAGAAATGGGCATTTCCAGTACAGTAGTAACACCACCTAAAGCAGCCTCTTCTGTTCCGGTTAGAAATGTCTCCCGGTATTCATTACCCGGGACTCTGATGTGAACATGAGGGTCTACCGTGCCGGGTAAAACAGTTTTACCTTTTGCATCAATGACCTTTTCCCCATTTAAAACATCTTTACTTAATGCTGCAATCTTTCCGCCTTTGATACCAATATTACAATTCACTAACTCACCATTCAAAAACACATCGCCAAAATTAATAGCCAGGTCAAAATTATCCAATATCTTTCCTCCTGTGTTTAACAAAGAGTATGTCTATAGCTTTTATAACTATTATATTAATATTTGAACAACTTACTTATGCTCTAACAATTCTTTTCCGGCGATACCTGGGTTGGTCATTTCATAAGGGTCGAGTATCCTGTTTAGCTTATCTTCGCTAATTATTTTATGCTCTAAAACTACTTCTCTGACACTCTTATCTTTCAGAAATGCTTCTCTGGCAACCAGACAAGTCTGTTCATATCCGATATGGGGATTTAAAGCTGTTAACGTGCCAATACTTTTTTCTACTAATTCCTTGCATCTTTCTACATTGGCTATAATGCCGTCTATACATTTTTCTCTAAGCATATTCTGAACATTAGTTATAAGATCGAAACTCTGCATTAAATTGAAAGCTAACACCGGCTCCATCACATTCAATTCCAGCTGACCTGCCTCAGCGGCCAAGTTTACAGTCAGGTCATTACCCATTATCTGGAAAGCAACTTGGTTAGTTGCCTCTAAAATGACCGGATTTACTTTTCCGGGCATAATAGAAGAACCGGGCTGAACTTCAGGTAATCTAATTTCAAATATTCCTGCCCTTGGTCCGGAAGCCATCAACCTAAAGTCATTGGCTACTTTTGATAGTACTACTGCCAGAGCTTTTATTGCTGATGATGCCTCTATATAGGCATCTGTATGCTGGGTAGCATCTACCAAGTCCTCAGCAACAACCAGATCAAAACCGGATATACTACTTAACTCTTTTTCAACTTTTTTAATATATTCAGGATCTGCATTAAGGCAAGTACCTACTGCTGTGGCACCCATATTTATGGTTTTCAAACCTTCTATAGATAGGGCTATTCTCTCCCTTGATCTTTCAATAGCAGTAGCATGAGCGGCAAATTCTTGACCTAATCTTATAGGAACAGCATCTTGCAGATGAGTTCGCCCCATCTTTAAAACATGGTCAAATTCTTTAGCTTTTACTCTAAAAGATTTTGCCAATTTATCGGTAGCATCTAATAAACCCTTCGATTTGATGAGAAGTGCAATCTTGATGGCTGTGGGAACAGCATCATTGGTTGATTGCGCCATATTGACATGGGTTAAAGAAGATATAACAGAAGTATCTCCTCTTTCTCCTTCTCCGTAAAGTTCAATAGCTCTGTTAGCAATTACCTCATTGGCATTCATATTATTGGAAGTTCCCGCCCCGCCTTGAATCACATCGAGCACAAACTCATCGTTCAGTTTACCATCAATTACCTCTTGAGAAGCTTCTATAATGGCTTTTGCCCGTTTTTCATCAAGAAGACCAACATCCATATTAGCCTTTGCTGCAGCTTTCTTAACTATTCCTAAAGCTTTAATAAAATCTTTATCCATTTTCAGACCGGTGAGATGAAAATTTTCTCGAGCTCTTAAAGTCTGTATACCATAATAGGCTTCTTTAGGTACTTCCTTTTTACCCAATAAATCTTCTTCAATACGATAGTTTGCCATTTTTATCTCCTTAATTCTATTGTTATAATTCTATATTTTTAGAAACTCAATCCGTGCAGTGTAATATTAATTAGACTGGATACCAAAATAAGACTGTTTAAGTAATCCAAAACAGATTGTAATCCCCACCCTCCCCTTAAAGGTGGGGATTATTTGTTGATTCAAACCTGTATCCTTATATTCTAGCTACTCCGGTATCACGTGCTGCCTGAGCTACTGCTTCTGCCTCTTTCTTCATCACCTCAGGATGAAAGACATTGGGAATAATGTTATTCTCACTTAATTCACTATCCGGAATAACGGAGGCAATGGCATGGGCTGCTGCTAATTTCATCTCTTCATTGATTTCAGATGCTCTCACTTGCAGGGCACCTTTAAAGAGTGCTGGAAATCCGAGACAGTTGTTCACCTGGTTGGGAAAGTCAGACCGGCCGGTAGCGATGATACGGGCACCACCGGCTTTGGCTTCATCAGGCAATATTTCCGGAATGGGGTTAGCCATGGCAAAGATGATGGGATCATGCGCCATAGTCTTTACCATCTCTTTGGTAACCAAATTAGGACCGGATAATCCTATAAACACATCAGCACCTACTAAGGCATCGGCTAAAGTTCCTTTCAGTAAATCTTTGTTAGTAATTTTTGCCATCTCCTCTTTGGCTGAGTTCATATTTTCACTACGTCCCTCATAGATAGCACCCTTGGAGTCACAGAGAATGACATGCTCTGCACCGGCAGAGAATAGAAATTTAGTAACAGCGATGGAGGCAGCACCGGCACCATTTACCACTATCTTTGCTTCTTCCATCTTCTTTTTAGCAACTTTGAGGGCATTGATTAACCCGGAGAGAACTACTACTGCTGTACCATGCTGGTCATCATGGAAGACCGGGATATCAAGAGTTTCCTTTAATCTCTTTTCTATTTCAAAACAGCGGGGAGCACTGATGTCCTCTAAGTTGATTCCGCCGAATACCGGGGCAATCTGGGTAACGGCTTTTATTATCTCTTCGGTATCCTTGGTATCTAAACAAATGGGAAAGGCATCTACTCCGGCAAAATACTTAAATAGTACGGCTTTTCCTTCCATAACCGGAATAGCGGCTTCAGGTCCTATATCACCCAGTCCCAGTATTGCTGTGCCATCAGATACTACAGCTACCATATTACCTTTGGTAGTATAGGTGTAGACATCATCTCTATTCTGATGGATTTTGCGGCAGGGTTCAGCTACTCCCGGGGTATAGACTACAGCAAGATCCTGCATGTCCTTGATTTCAGTCTTACTTACTACCTCTATCTTACCTCTGTTTTCACTGTGCAGTTTCAGGGCTTTTTCATTGATATTCATAATTTGCCTCCTTCTTTAATATAATATTTAATATTTTTATTATTCTTTTCTATATTTAGGGGGTTCGGTCTCATAAAGATCGTTCCCGAAGGCATCAATACAGACAATGGCAGGGAAATCCTCAACATAGTAGCGATGAATAGCCTCTGCTCCCAAATCGGGGTAGGCAATAACCTCAGATTTTTTAATGGTACGGGAAATTAGGGCGGCAGCTCCACCGATTGCTGCAAAATAAACAGCCTTATTTTTTTTCATGCTATCAATTATTTCTTTGGACCTTAGTCCTTTTCCGATCATTCCTTTCAACCCCTTCTCCAATAAAGAGGGGGTATAGGAATCCATGCGGTAACTGGTTGTGGGACCGGCAGGTCCACAGGCATAGTCCGGCTTGGCCGGTGCAGGACCTACATAGTAGATTATCTGCCCTTCTAAGGTAATTGGTAGTTCTTTTCCCTCTTTAATTAATTCAAAGAGTCTTTTGTGGGCAGCATCTCTTCCGGTATAGATATAACCGGTTATCTTCACTGAATCACCGGCTTTTAACTTTAATACCGCAGATTCATCCAGCGGGGTAGTGATTTTAATCTCTTGGCTCATTATTCTAAAACTCCTTCCATCAAGTATTTAATAAATTAAATTTCTCCATAGGCATGACGTGCAGCATGACAACAGACATTAACCGCAACCGGCATACCGGCAATGTGGGTAGGCAGATAATTAATATGCACTGCTAAAGATGTAGTATTACCGCCTAAACCAGCTGGACCTATACCCAATTTATTAATTCTTTCTAGGGCTTCCTTTTCCATCTGAGCATACTTAGGATTAGCATTATACTCACCAATAGAACGGGCTGTTGCCTTTTTGGCTATTACCATAGCTTTGTCGGCTGTTCCGCCAATACCAACTCCCACTACGGTAGGAGGACAAGGGTTAGGACCTGCTTTTCTAACAGTATCGACGATGAAATCAACTATTCCTTTAGCGCCATGAGCTGCGGTGAGCATTGCTAAAGCACTCATATTCTCACTGCCAAAACCTTTAGGTAGGGCTGTTATCTTAATCTTGTCACCAGGAACAATGTCGGTGTAGATAAAGGCTGGGGTGTTGGTGGTAGTATTCTTCCTATCAAATACCGGATCATCTACTACCGATTTTCTTAAATAGCCATCCTTATAAGCTGCTTTAACACCTTCATTAATTGCTTCAGTAAAGTCGCCATTAACTACACAGACCTCCTGACCTAACTCTACAAACAGTACTGCCAGTCCGGTGTCCTGGCATATTGCCAACTCTTCAGAAGAGGCTAAGCGGTTATTTTCAATAATCATCTTTAAAGCGTCTTGTCCCACTTTAGATGTTTCTGCTTTTAAGGCTTTTTCTAATGCCTCCAGAACATCCTCCCCTATATTAAAATTTGCTTCCAAAAACAGGCTCTTCACTTTGTCTGAAATTTCTATAGCATCAATTTTTCTCATTGTTATCTTTGCCTCCTATTTAGTATATTTATTAAGATATTGATTGTGCCATGCTTGGCAATAGGGCTTTATTTGCCGTAGATATTCAGCATATTCAACTTGCTCTTGGCTATTGCCTTCGTTAACTTGGCCTTTAGCTTCTTTAATATACTGAATCGATATATATTTCATCAAAACTTTTTATTTTCAATTACACGCTCACCACTGACCATAACTGAATGTACATTATAACCCTTTGCTCTATGAATGATAATCTCAATGATATTCAACAGGGGTTCATCCAGGGATCTCCTAAAATACGACTGGGGCCTAATAAAGCCGGATCTGCTTTCATTCCTATTAAGAGCACCTATTGAACCATTAAAATTAACTATTTGCTGCGCTCGAGGCAGCCACTTTCAAAATATCAAAAGGTGTCAAAGCTTCTGATGCAGATAAATGGAAACCGGCCACTCTGTGAAGATAGTAAATCACTCTCATTTCCATAAAAGAGTCTTCATCATCATTAATCCCCTTATCATTTATTCCTAGTGCAACATTTACTCCTGCTTTTTGTAAATAATAAACCGGGGAATTCCATTTCTAACTGCTAAATTACAACTTGCATGGTGAGTGACAGATCCATTATTTTCCGCTATATAATTGAATATCTTTTCCACTGAGAAAAACTGCATACCCTAAAACTAAAGAGCTATCAACTAAACCCGGACCTTTTAAATGAAACAATAGAGATTTTCCATATTTTTGTTTATCATAGTTTTTTTGAATTAAGGTCTGAAAGGTATGTATAAGTATCGGAATTTTCCCTATTTTATCTGATTCTTCTTTGATTTTTAATAGGAATTCATCTGTGCACCCTATACCAAGAGAGGACCGAAAGTAATTTTTCTATCTTTTTTAATTAAATTCATTAAATAACTAGTAAAAGTGCTCAAAATACTTTTCTTGTATCAGGTTTTTATGCTGATATATAATTGGTTTAAAGTATTGTTGTAATTCTGGAGGGAGAGCTTTAAAAAGTTCTTTATTATTATATTTAATCATATTTAAGTCACTAATTCCACTTGAACAAGCAACTCTGATTCCAACTTTGCTATAACCGTTTAAAATCTTCTTGACATTATTAAAATCCATTTTGATTACTGAATTGGTTGTGACGTAATGTAGTGCAACCATTACACAAATGACGCATTGCACATAATATTGCACTCAGCATAATCATATACAACTCCTTGTTGGAATGGAGATAACACCGCACCATGAATATGAGCGTTCATTAAACCAGGCATATTATTGCCCACCATTACCCTTGATTGTATTGTCTGGATATTTTTATTTTAAAACATAAAACCCTGTACTTTCAATTTTACCATCAAAAACACAAACAGCCAAACAGTAGCATCTGTTAATATTCTATTTGAATTAATTTCTGAGTCGTAAATAACATGTTTGTCTCTTATTATATACTGCATAGCCCCTACTTGAGAGTTGCAATCTTAAATCGCTAGACTAAATTAGTTTATCAAACCCAAATGCTGTCAATTTTGATAATTCTTGTCAACTATTAAATGTATTAAACTAAATATTGTATTGTATTATTATAGAAATATTACTAAATATTTTTATCTTACCTATTTTTATAGCAATATGATAAATAAATATTCCTACCCATACTCATTATTCTAGTCTATAATATGGGTTTATTTCTCAAAGACCCCTAAATAGTTAAATAAGTCAAAGGGGTGGGCAATCATAATAATGGAAACCCCCTTGATTAATTGCTTTATTTATTATCTTTCTTTCCAGGTTGGAGCCGGATAAAGTGGTGCACTTTCTTGCGAACTTAATGGATATACCACTTTCACTACTTCATTTTGAATTTGGATTACCGGGTGCTCCCATTGGATATTCTCTCCATTTTCAGCAAACTCAACCGGTGAGAAACAAGCAAGCTCGATTACATCAAAGCTTTTTAATGCATCTCTTACTTGTTCAGTTTCAATAGTTCCTGCTTTTTCAATAGCCATTTGAATGATGCTAACGGTTGCACTAGCGGCAGCTGTCTGATAGTTAGCTATAAAATCATCTCCAAACATATCTATACAAGCTTGTAAGTAATTTTCAGTTGTCCCAAATATGTGGTCCTCGGTTTTCATTGCCGGTACCCACCATTCACCCTCTACTGCGTAATTACCATCAGCACCTATTTCCTTTAAAAAGCCTGGTACAAATACCCCCACTATACTGGCGAACATTTTGGGAGTGTAATCTAATTCCTTGCACTGCCTTAAAATCATCAAGGCATCAGCGGTGTATCCTCCGCCAGCTAAAATATCCGCATCTAGAGCTTTGACCTTTGTTAATAAGGCAGATAGGTCTGTAGAACCAGGAGGGTATTTTTCGAACATCACAACGTCAAACCCAAGTTCTGTGCAGATATCATTAAATCCGGTAGCAACATCCAGTGGAAATAAATCATTAGCTACAACAATAGCTACCGTCTTGGGTCTGGGTTCCAGCACTTCATCCATCATATAAGCAATTGGAGCCATAAGTAATGGTGCCGGCGGAAGAACTGAAAAGACATTTTTATACCCTCGTTCATAGATATTTCTGGCGTTGGCAGTGGAAGCAATAGTTATAACCCCATATTTTTCACCGATGGCTGTTGTAGCAAAAGTGATCGAACTAGAATAAGGTCCGGCTAAAAAATTAACGTTATCTTCGGTTATCAATCTTTCCGTTAGTCTTGCCGAACGTACCGGGTCACTCTCATCATCATAATAAAGAACTTCTACACCATAGGTTTTACCATCAGCCTTAATTCCACCATGTTCATTAACCCATTTTTCCCATACCTCATATCCCCGCTTAACCATTTGACCTTCATATGCTGTTTTACCGGTAAGGGAGACTGCTGCTCCAATTTTAATTATATCATCAAACTGCTGTGCAAATACAGCTACAGCTGAAACTAACAAGAACATGCTTACTAAGAATACTACCGTGGCTTTTTTCATTATTTTTACTTTCCTCCGTTTATTCTTTATCTTTTTACTTGGTACTATTATTGAAAAATAAGACCTTTAATATTCAATCACCTCCCTATTAATCGAATTGATTCATATATTAAGCAATACCGAGATATGCTGTCTTGATATGCTTATTTTTAGCCAAATTTTCAGAATATCCTTCCATCGCTATAGAGCCGTTTTCAAACACATAACCTCGATCGGCGATATCCAGGGCTACCTGCACATCCTGCTCGACTATCAAAATAGTTATCCCCTCTTCGTCCCTCAATCTAATAATAGTTTCAATTAAATCATCTACTACTACCGGGGCTAATCCCAAAGACAATTCATCGATAATCAGTAGAATCGGTTTAGACATAAGTGCCCTACCAATAGCACACATCTGTTGTTCTCCTCCGGAAAGATTACCGGCATATTTTTTTCGGTATCCCTTAAGGGGTTTGAATAAATTATATATAAAGTCAAGATCTTCTTTGAGAGTTCTGTGATTAACTTTCCGTGGAAAAGCACCCATCAGTAGATTATCTTCAACAGTTAAACCGAGGAAAAGGTGTCTTCCTTCCGGTGCATAACCAATACCCATTTTTATTCTCTCCGGAGAATTGAGCTGGGTGACATCCTGATTCTGGTATATTATCTGACCACAAAAAGGTTTTAAGATCCCCACAATATTATTTAGAAAAGTGGTTTTACCGGCACCGTTGGTCCCAATAAAGCAAACTATTTCTTTCTTATTCAGTTCAAAACTCACATCCCATAATACCTGGATAGCCCCATAACCAGCATTAATACCTATTGTTTTTAACAAAGTGTTGCTATTCATTTGCTTTCATAACCTCCTTGGCATACTTTTTACCTAGATAAGCCTCTATAACCGCAGGGTTATCACGAACTTCTTGAGGAGAGCCTTCACATATCTTTTTGCCATGGTGCAACACAATAATTCGATCAGAAATTCCCATTACTGCTTTCATAATGTGTTCAATATAGACTATGGTTAATTGTCTATCCTCTCTAACTTTCTTCACCAATTCCATCGATTCTTCCACTTCAGAAGGGTTAAGCCCAGCCATAACTTCATCTAAGAAAACCACCTCCGGATCCATCGCTAAAACTCGAGCAAACTCCATACGCTTTAAATCAGGAAGAGTAACATCACTTACCATGAAATCTTTCTTTTTGTACAATCCGACTAATTCCATTACATCATGGACTGTTTTCCGTGCATTACTTAAATCATTTATTCTATTACCGCGACCATAAAGGGAGCCAACTAAAACATTCTCTTCCACAGTCATGCCCTGTAATGGTTTTACTATCTGATAGGTTCTGGTTAAACCAATACGGGCAATCTGAAATGGCTGCATACTGCTAACATCGGTTCCCTTATAATGGACTTCACCCGCATTCTTTTTTAAATCACCGGTAACCAGATTAGTTATGGTGGTTTTCCCGGCACCATTGGGACCAATCAAACCGATAATCTCCCCCTTCCTTACCTGGAAAGATACCCGGTCAACAGCTTTTAAGGCACCAAAATGTCTACTTATAGCTCTGACATCCAATATGACATTATTATTATCGATCATTAGCTGCTACCTCCGACTTTATACTGGCAGCTATTTTTCTATCTCTAATTTTCTCAGTAATAGTGCCGATAACACCTCCCGGAACAAAAAAGACTATGATGATAGTTATTATACCCAGCACTGCTAAATGGTATTCCATGAAACCACTCCAAGCAAATTCTGATACCGTTTCAACAATAAAAGCTCCGATGACAGGCCCTAAAATTGTTCCCGCTCCTCCAATAAGCATCATAATTATGGAATTAGTAATAAACATCAGGTCAAATACTTCATCGGGTGCTATAAAGGACATCCAGTAACCATACAATCCTCCGGCGATACTGGTAAATAGAGCGGCGATTGCCCAGGTTACTACTTTGGTATTGGTAGTATTTATCCCCATAGAGTTGGCTGCATCTTCATTTGCTTTAATACTTCTAATGGCAAATCCAAATCTGGAATTAACAATGAAATAGATGGCAAAGGTGGTTATAATCATCAGAGCTAAAAAGGCATAATAAAAATAGCTATAAACCTGACCCGGCGGAAGCATAATTATGGGAAAGGTAGTGCCTCTTGCCCCTCCCGTAATATCGATATTCTGAACCACTGTCATAAGTGCTCCATTCATACCGATAGTAGCAATTGCAAAATAGTGCCCTCTTAGTCTAAGTACAGGGAATCCCAAAATAATGCTCACCACTATCGCGGATAGAGAAGCTAGCAACATAGCGACTATAAAGGGCAGATTCCCTCTCATCAAGATAGCAGTCATATAGGCACCTATACCAAAAAACATCACATGTCCAAAGGGCAGGTATCCCATGTAACCGGACATCAGATTAATACACTGAGATAAAACAGCATACATGAAAATTGCGGTAAGTATGCGGATATAATAACCGGAAATAAAATTAGGCAAAATTGTAAAAATAATAATAGCAACGACAATCCATACTATGTTCATAGTACATCTCTTATCATTTTGTACCAACACCTATTCTCACTTCCTCTCTAAACAGATAAACCTAAAGCTATAATCAAACATTTACTTATTGCCCAAAAAATTTTTTGCCCATTAAGCCGTGTGGTCTGAACAGAAGAATTAAGACCATCATTGCCAGACCGATTGCTTCTTGCCAATGGGCCCCAAGAAAGGTAGCCCCGCAGGTTTCAACAAATCCCAAAAGCATTCCTCCCGCGGCTGCACCCCAAATATTTCCCAAACCACCCAAAATGGCAATAATAAAGACTCGGCCAATAATAACATCAATTACATGTGGAGAAAAACTATAGACAGTTGCCCATAGTGACCCGGTAATACCGGCAAGAGCGGTTCCGACAGCAAAATTTATCAGATACATTTTTTTATCATCTACCCCAACTGCCAATGCACCTATTTTGTCTAAGGAAACTGCCTGAATTCCTTTGCCAATTTTGGTATTCATCATAAATAAGTGCGTAAAGTAAATTAAGATTCCTGCTATTAGAAAGGTAATAAACTTGGTAAGTGGAACAAATGAATTTAAAAATTGGAAATTACGCCCTGCATAACTAATCCTAATAGTTCGATAGTCTGCAGACCAAATATAGAGTATTAAGT
The DNA here is from genome assembly GCA_012520575.1 of Candidatus Stramentimicrobium fermentans. Lineage (GTDB taxonomy): Bacteria > Atribacterota > Phoenicimicrobiia > Phoenicimicrobiales > Stramentimicrobiaceae > Stramentimicrobium > Stramentimicrobium fermentans. Next base: position 56,436 of record JAAYOB010000018.1, on the reverse strand, counting down.
TTTCTACTATCAGTCTGAGTGCAAAGGTAATAATAAGAGTAAAAACAATGCCACCTTTAATAGAGGGCTGGATTATGAATTTATAGGCAAATGCACCTATCAGAAATAATAAAAAGCCGGAAAACAACATGCTAATAAACGGGTCAATTTTAAATACATCAAAAATGATTAAAGATATATACGAGCCCAGCACTACCATAGCCCCATAGGAAAGATTGATGATGCCGCTAATACCCCATTGCAAAGAAAACCCTATTCCCATCAAAGCATACAATCCTCCTAACAGAATGGCATTGATAATCATCTGTAAACTCACAGGCTGCTCCTCCTTATAAGTTTAGGTATTCAATTTAATTATGTAAAAACTTTAAAAATTGGTAACTATGTATTTATATTAAAATAGTGAGAGGCATGGTGTTCTTTTATTTTGAAATACTTAGACAATGCCAACAGTATCCTTGATTAAGGATATATAATTTTTTATCTAAATATTTTTTTAATGTCCTCTGCTATTTAATATGTAACCATAGGATTATTAAAACTGGCTTCCTGTCTGAATAGCGTTTACCAGCCAAAATATTTCCAAAGCATCTTCTACACATATTATGCCGTCTGTGTTAATTATAGGAACATTAACTACTTTCCTAACTTCCCAAACCATACGAATAATTAAAAGCCTGATAGTTAATCTTGTTTAAATTTAATTTTCTACGATTACACACTACCACTGACTAAAGAAAGCAAGGCCATACGAACATACATGCCATTATTGGCCTGTCTGAAATAGGCAGCACCCTCATAGTCATCTACATCGGTGGCTATCTCATCAACCCTTGGCAACGGATGGAGAACGGTAATTCCTTTTTTGGCTCTGGCAATGGTATTCCGGTCTATAATATAACTACCTTTCAGTCTATTATATTCCTCCGAGTCAGCAAATCTTTCTTTTTGTATCCTGGTAACATAAACAATGTCACTTTTAGCAAGGGCTTCTTCTAAATTTTCAGTCTCTTCTATATCTGCACCACGACTGCGGAAATCAGCGGTCAATTCTTCAGGCATACATAAGGCTTTAGGTGAAACAAATATCATCTTATTACCGTAAAGGGTCATGAAATAGCCTAGGGAGTGGACGGTTCTGCCATATTTTAAATCTCCTAAAAAGGTAACAGTGTGTCCGTTTAAGGTGCCTTTTTCTTTACGAATTGTATAGATATCAACGAGGGATTGAGTAGGATGTTGATTACTTCCGTCACCCGCATTGATAACCGGATGGACAGCATTATCGGCAGCGATTTGAGCAGAGCCGATTATAGAATGGCGTATTACAATAACATCAATATAACCATCTACTACTCTAATAGTATCCTCTAAGCTTTCTCCTTTAGCGGTAGAAGAACTGTCTGCTCCAATCACATTAATTACCCTGGCATCTAATCTGTTAGCAGCCGATTCAAAAGAAAGACGTGTTCTGGTGCTTGGTTCAAAAAAGAGGCAAGCGACGACTTGCCCATCCATATCGTCAATATAATCATTGTTCTTAACTCTGCGCTCATAACTGGCTGCGGTATTCATAATGAGGTTAAGCTCTTGCTTGGAAAACTGGACCATGCTTAAAATGTCTTTTCCCCGTAACATAGTTTAAAGCTCCTTTAAAGTATTCTGGATTCTATATAAATTATATTTATCTATTTCGCAATAATAGTACCCGTTTCACCACGATAAGCTTCTACCACTTTATCTAAAGAGGATATAATGGCTTTCTCTCCGCCATTTTCCAGGAATCTTAGGCAGGCTTTCACTTTAGGACCCATACTCCCCGCTAAGAATTGACCTTCATCATAATACTTTTTCGCTACATCATAGCTTATTTTCCCTAAATCTTGTTCATCAGCTTTACCGTAATTAATCTTGGCTTTTTCTACATCGGTAAGTACAAACATAATATTTGCTCCCACAATCTTAGCCAACCTTTCTCCGGCCAAATCTTTGTCAATAACCGCTTCTATCCCTTTTAATTGTCCCTTTCCATTCTCCAATACCGGTATCCCTCCTCCACCGGAGGTAATTACAACAACACCGGCATCAACTAATTTATTAATTACCTCTCCATCCAAATTGGCAATAGGGTCAGGAGAAGGGACTACCCTTCTCCAACAGCGCTCGTCATTGGGTTTTACTTTTTTAACAATATATTCGGGGTGCTTAATTTTTAATTCCTGGACCTCTTCTTTTGTTAGGAAATTACCAACCGGCTTAGAGGCATTTTCTCCTATAAATTCCGGATCATTGCTGTCTACCAACACCTGGTTCAATAAAACACAGACCGGTTTTTTTATATTCTTTTCATTTAAATGATTCATCAATGTCTGTTGCAGCATATAGCCTATTTGCCCCTGAGTCATGGCACCTACTACATCCATTGGGTGTGCCGGCACTATATTCTGGGCGGCTTTCTGCTGAACCATAAGATTACCCACTTGTGGACCATTGCCGTGTGTAATAATTAAACGGTCTTCCGGAGCAAGATATTGAATGATATTTGCAATATGCCCTGTTGTCTCCCGACAGTTTTTGAATTGTTCTTCTGTAGTACCTTTTTCATCTGCTTGTTTGATAGCATTGCCACCCAGCGCGATTAATATGGTATTGGCCATTTTTTGTTTATTCTCCTTACTTTTTATTTAACTATCTTAAATATATCCATAAACCCTTTAATAGAGATAAGCAAAAAAACAATAAATATCCGGCAACAACTTGTAAGAAAATAAAACTCTACATAAGCCGGGCTCTATAAAACTCCTCATAAAATTTATCAATAATCATTTTCCTCATCCTTTAAGTTATTATTCAGATATAAAAAAATCTCCCCCGAAAAACGGGGAAGATCTCCATTTAACTCATTTTCTATTTTTATGCTCAGGTATAGCAAGATGTTAGCAAAAGTATTCAAAACTTTTAGTTGCCTTTCTAGCCTCTCTGGACTAAATTAAAGATATTTTTCAAAAAAATATTACCATTAACAAATTTGAATGTCAAACAATTTTTTTACAATTTTTAATTGACAATTAAAAATTAACAGTATACACCAATGGCTATAATCTGAAACTAAAAAGAGGAAAGATCTTAGTTTGTGACTCAGCTGTAAAAAATTTAAACCGATAACCTGTTATACCCCTTATGCGCAATTTACCTTAAGATTAAGAGAAAAAAGAATAAGACAGCAAGTTCGGCAAGTTCGTTGGCAGCGCCGATAATATCACCGCAGATGCCTCCTATCTTTTTATTAGAAAAAACGAGCAGGAAGGCTACGAGGACTCCGATTATAAACCATAATAGTGACCCGGGAGGAATAAAACGTACAGGCAAAATGAATAAAACCGGACAAACGGCAAAAAAAGTAGCAATTAGCAGTTCTTTTTTCTCTAAATATTGGACAAACATTCTGGTCAGGGTATTACTAGAGGAAGCGGGTTTGCCAAAATAACCCATTAAAACCATAGCCCATCTTCCCAACACAGGGGAAAGCAGTAGTGCTTTACCTTTGATATCACCAGTCAAACTATAAAGGAGCAGGTATTTTAAAAGTAGTGTCAGAATTAAACTAATGGCTCCTTTGGCACCGACAGAGCCATCTTTCATAATACGTAGAATTTCATCTTTGTTTGTTCCACCGGAAAAACCATCCACCATATCGGCAAGGCCTTCTAAGTGCAATCCCCCGCTTAGAAGTACCCATAGGACGAGGGTAAGTCCGGTTGATAATTGTGGGAGTATATCAGTATATTCTAAGAACTTATTAAAGATAAATAGAATCGCTCCTAGTAAAAATCCAATCAACGGAAAGAAGGTACTTGATTTTGACAAATCAGCATCAATATCTTCCGGAGCTTTTGTTTCTTGTTTAGTAATGAGAGATGAAAATGGCAGGGTAGTCAAAAAGGATAATGCTAGGAAAAACCTTCTGAATAGATTATTCATCGCGAACTCCCTTTATCAAAAGAGGTATACCTGCCACCATAAGATACACCAGTTCAGCATGGAAGGCAATTACTTGGTTGGCTTGACCTAATTGCTCTTGAAAAAAACGCCCGGTTGGATTAACCGGTACTAAGCTGGAGCCTACTTCGTTAGATACTACAATGATAGTCGCTGGACTTTTCAGGGCTTCGCTAGCAAGGGTATCAATCTTATATCTGATCTTGGAAATTAAAGGTTCTTTTGGCTCCTCTTCTTTATAATCAGAGATAAGGTTAGCCACCAGGAAATTGAGGCAATCGAGAATAATTACTTCTGCAGTATCACCAATTTCCGGAATAACCTTCTCCACCTGTTCGGGCTCTTCATATGTTTGCCAGTCTTGTGGTCTCCTCCGGCGATGTTTTGATATTCTTTCGGTCATCTCTTTATCTAGGGCCTGTCCAGTGGCAATATAGGCAATCTTGCTGCCTATTTCTTGAGCCAATGCTTCGGCAAAAGAGCTCTTACCGCTACGTACCCCGCCGGTAATCAGAATTAGTTTTGGTCTTCCTTGTTTCATCTTTTAAGCCTAAGGTTATCATCTATAAAAAAGAGGGCTCTAGTTATTATTTCTCATAGATTGGTTTATCTTTTTTAAATCAGTAAAGGTTGCCATCTGATTTAACAGTTTAAAACCTGCCTCCAGAAAATTCATTCCAAAAACTGCTCCGGTTCCCTCACCTAAACACATTTCTAAATCAAAAATCGGGGTCATGCCCAGATAATCGAGTACAACTTTATGCCCCTTTTCCCGAGAACAGTGGCTGGTAAAGAGATAATCTTTTATTACCCTATTTAATTTTATCGCCAGTAAGGCACAGGCTCCTGATATTAAACCATCCATTACTATAGGGATTTTCCTTTGAGCGGCAGCAAAGATGCACCCAATCAGTCCGCCAATCTCAAATCCTCCCACCTTAGACAGTATATCAATAGGGTCATTAATATCAGGTTTATGTAAAGAAATAGCCTGCTTAATCACGGTTATTTTGTGTTTGATTCCATCCGGGGTAAGCCCGCTGCCGCTATCTACTACCTCTTCTACTTCGGCGCCGGTCAGTAAGCTGATAATGGCACTACTGGCAGAGGTGTTACCGATACCCATTTCCCCTAATCCGATGAGGTCAATCTGCCGCTGGGCAAATACTTCTTCAAAAACCTCTCTGCCTATCTTAATCGACCTTTCTGCCATTTCACGGCTCATAGCCGCCTCTTTTGCTATATTTCCTGTCCCTTGGGCAATTTTCTTATTAAAAATACCCAATAATTGAGAAAGATCACCCTTTACACCCATATCGGTTATTACTATCTCGGTGTTAAAGTGGCGAGCCAAGACATTGATAGCTGCCCTGCCGTTTAAAAAATTCAGGACCATTTGACGGGTAATATCGGAAGGATGGGGGCTGACCTGTTCCTGTGTTATGCCATGGTCAGCCGCCATCAGAAAAATAATCTTTCTCTCGATAGTTGGACTATGTTTGCCATAAATGCCGGCAGCCTGCGCTACTAATTTTTCTAATCTGCCCAAGCTATTTTGCGGTTTCGCAAGCTCATCAAAACGGGCCAAGACATCCTTTTGGACCACATCGTCAATCGGTCGAATTTGTTTCATGATATTATAGATAGCGGTTTCGCCCAATTAATCAACAACCATTACCTTTCCGTCAAGATGGCTGGTATCATTGACTTTTTTAACGTAGTAGTTATCCTGATTTTCATAAAGAATGATATTTAGCGCAGTAGAATACTGACTGATATACCAGATTCTCTCCAGTGGAATATCGAGTGCAATGCCAATCATAATCTTAGCAACTCCACCATGGCAGACAATTGCCACTGTTTTGTCCTGTCCATCACTATTGTAATGGTTAGTAATAAGTTTTTTTAAACCTTTGGTAACTCTTTGATTTACTTCGGCGATACTCTCTCCACCGGGGAGGGCTATATGCGGTTGTCTCCACCAGTTTCGATAATTTTCATAATCACTATAGGCATAAACTTCCTCATAGCACATTCCTTCCCAGTCACCAAAATGGATTTCTTTAAAGAGGGTCTCTACATTTAAAGTCAATTGGTGTTTTTTGTTTATAATATTAGCTGTACTTATGGCTCTTTTTAGGTCACTGGAATATATGACATCAATCTTAGTTTCTGCTAAACGTTCTGCCAACTGCTCTGCCTGCCAGATTCCTTTTTTGGTTAATCCTACATCCTGATGACCTGAAAAAAGGTTTTCCACATTACTCGAACTCTCTGCGTGTCTCATAATTAATAATTTCAACATTTTTATTTTTCCTGCCAATATATTTTAAATTTTTAAGACTTATTTTTATACTGATAATAGTCAAAATATTCTTATCTATATTCTGAATCTCAACTAAAAAACATAAAAGTTATTATATTTATTAGAAATAAGTTTTTATTTTTTAGTAGAAACCGAGATTGATTTCAGATAGAGGTGCGGGAAACAATACCTTCCTGATATCCATTCCGTTTCATTGCCCACAGCAACAATATCTTTCAGAACCTCTATGGCATTACCGGCAATCATTACATTCTTAATTCTGCCGACAATTTTGCCTTCCTTTATCTTATAGCCCAGCTGTACATTATTAGAAAAAGCCCCGCTCAAGACATTGCCCTGACCTAATCCCAAAACTTGGTCTACTATAATGCCTGATTTAATGTCCTTAACCATATCGCTAAAGGAAGATTCTCCTTCCGGAATAATGAGATTATTTATCCCCGGGGAAGGAGAGGTGTGAAAACCTGGCCTGTTCCCGTTCCCGGTAGGCTCTACTTTTGCTTCTGCGGCATTTTCTAAATCATAATAATAATTCTTTAATACTCCCTTCTCTACCAATGGCAGCCGCCTCATAACTATACCTTCATCATCATATGGTCCGCTGCCGCCAGCATAATCAATCGTTCCATCACTGTAAATAGAAAGCAGGGGATTAAAGAGAATTTGTCCCAGTTTATCTTGCAACGGTGAAATCTTTTTATTGACCATCTTACCATTCAGTCCCGCAATAAGAGGAAGTATTAAGACTAATAGCGCCTTAGGAGTAAAAATTACCGGCAGATAGTCATCAGAGACTTCAACTATCTTCTTGCCCCACTCCAATTTCTGCTCTATTTTTTCCCATAGAGCCTCAAAGGAGAGGTTGTCCTGACCCCATCCCTGCGCCTCCAACAACATCATCATATCATCTTCCTGTGTATCTTGAATCATGATAGATCGTTTAAAAAAAGTTTTTTGATAGTTAAATGGATTGCAATAGGTATTGCGGTACCCTACTTCTCCCTCCAATTTGGTAATGTCAACATCGCAACGTAAATCAGGATTATAAGATTGAATTTTAGCAACAATACTATTACCTTCTTCGATCATCTGAGCAGTACTTTTTACGGGAATGGAGGGGTCATACAATTTTATAGTGTCCTCTAATTTCCTATCAAGCTGCTTGGGAAAATCAAAGATAGCAGGCTGTCCAAATTGAGCAATCTCTATTGCCTTTTCTGCCATAGCATCAAACTGACTTTCTGAAGTTGCCGAAGAAAAACCTACCTTACCATTAATAATAACCCTTAGAGCCCACCCCTCTGACTCTTCAGTGCTTATCGTCTTTAGCCTGTTCATCTCATATTCAATCGGCGTTGATTTATAATTCATTTTATAGAGTTCCGCTGAGGAAACCTTATCCTTTAGTCTCTTCATTAAATGTTTCATACTAATTATCTCCCTCCTACCACTACATTACTTATACGAATGTGTGGGCTGCCAAAAGTTACCGGTAAAGGGCTCTGTCCGCCTTTGCCGCAGCCTCCTCCCGATTCAATGATACTGAGGTCATTGGCAATTCCTTCAATATGGTGCAGTGTTTCAAATAAATTTCCGCTCAAGGTTATATTTCTGAGCGGTTCGGTGACACGGCCATTTTCGATGAGATAGCCTTCTCCGGCACTGAAAGTAAACATTTCAAAGGTAGTATTTCCGCCATAGAAATGACGAGCATAAATTCCTTTTTTAATCCCGTCAAATAATTTCTTGTAGGGAGTTTTCCCCCTCTCTATATAGGTATTGGTCATCCGCACTATAGGCTTAAAATGGTAGTTTATAGCTCTGGCATTCCCGGTAATCGGCTCTCCCATCTTAGCAGCTGTCTCTCGGGAATGAAGCCTTCCTGTTAAAACACCTTTTTTGATTAAATAATTTTTCCGGGTAGGAACTCCTTCATCATCGTATCTAGAAGACCCTAATAATCCCGGCAAGGAACCGTCATCCACTACATTAAGCTCTTCTGATGCCACTTTTTTACCCAAAGTCATCAACTTCTGTATTCTGGTATCTTCATATAAAAAATCAGCTTCACTCAAGTGCCCGAAGGCCTCATGGATAAAAACTCCTGCCAGAATTGGGTCCAGGATTACAGTATATTGACCGCCGGGAGTATTTTTGGCTTGCAATAGATTTACTGCCCTTTGTGCCGCCTTCTGGGCTAATGAAGAGAGCCGCTCTGCATTTTCATATCCTTTATTACTGCCTATGCTTTCATTGGCCATCTGCACATCATCACTGTCACGGGCAATTGCCGTAAGATGAATGCTAAGGTAAGGACTTTCTTTTTTGATATAGGTTCCTTCTGAGTTGGCAAAATGGGTAATGGTATAACGATCAGCATAATTGGCAATCGATGATTGGATTTTCGGACTGAAGTTGACTATGATATTGCTGTAGTTTTTCATTGTTTCAGCTTTTTCTTTCAAACTAATTTGCCTGAAATCTCTCACGTTCCCCGCTGTTAGCTCTTCTATTACCGGTTCAGCAGGGGCTAAAGTACTGACTTGCTCTCCATCCCCAATAAGTGTGGCAATCTCTATAGCCTGTTTAATCTTTTCTTCTAATTCTTCCCAACGATTAAAGGTAACAAACCCCCAGCGTCCTTTGACCAGTGCTCTGACATTGCCCCCTTTTTCCTGGGCACTGCTTATCCTTTCTAAATCCTTTCCTTGAAAACGAACATTGTTTGCCTCAAATTCCTCTAACCTTACTTCTAAATAATCCGCTTTTTGTCCGGAAAGAACATCTGTTAATCTATTCTGCATAATCTTCCTCCGTTTGCCTGTGCATTATAAATTATAGTTGCATTATATTAATATTATGTTAATTTTTTAGTGGCTAAAATGTGTACTCTTGTTTTTACTATTAATCTGTTAATTCCTCTCTGTTAGGGTCTAAAATGTCCTGCTCCGCCAGATAAAAAGAGCGTTCTAACCACCAGACCCATTCGCTCCATTTTTTATCTATATTCTTATTCTGTTCTTTCAATCCAATCAATCCATTTAGTTTGGCATCGGTATCATCGGCATAGTAAAGGGCTACCGCCGGCAAGATACTGGGTAGTTTTGGTGAACCAAATTCAAGTTTTCCATGATGGCTCAAGATAGTGTGTTTAAACATAATAGCCAGGTCTTCCGGAAAACCTTTAATCATCTTAATCTTCGCATCAACCATTTCTGCACCCATTACAACATGCCCTATCAGTTTCCCCTTATCGGTATACTCAATTACACCCTCAAACTGATATTCTTCCAGCTTACCTATATCATGGAGCAGTGCCGTACTAATCAGAAAATCGCGATTAATCTGGGGATAAAGCTCACAGATTTTTTCACATATTTCAGCTACATTGAGGGTGTGCTCAGCTAAACCGCCCTGGTAGGCCTGATGCAATTTTTTAGCTGCCGGTGCTATCCTGAATATTCCCCTTAAAATCGGATCTTGAAAAAAAGAGAGTAAAAGGCTTCTTAAATACTGATTCTTTATGGAGCTAATCTTGCCATCAATTTTCTCCATCAGTTCTGCAATATCAAATGGGGTAGAGGGTATAAAATCCTCTAATTGTAATAATGATTTCTGGCCTTCCGTTATGGATTTTATGTTTATTTGCAGCTCTCCGTCTTTTCTCTTCCTGCTTGCTTGTCCATCAATCTGAGCAAACTGCATCTTTTCCAGTTGTTTTACCTTACTGGGAGGCATATCCCAGTAGATTGCCTCAATTTCACCGGTACCATCAGAAATTTTTAAAAACCCATCGATAGTCCTGCCATCTCTGCGCAGTCTAAATTCTGTTTCTTTTATATAAAAAATCCTATTGACCTTATCCCCCAAATTTAAATCGATAATTCTTTTCTCACTATTCAAAACTCTACTCCTTAACAATCCTCATTATTTTATTATTTTTGTTTTTGCGCTGTCTCTCCTATAAAATGTCTTACTAATCTATCTGCCTCAATGAGGTAATTTTCTTGACAAGATACCTAATTTTATCTATGCTATAATGTGTTAGAAAATAATCTATATGCTAATTCATTTACCTTGAATTGTCTATTATTATAGTTATGCAGCCGAAGTGGCGGAATCGGCAGACGCGCTACGTTCAGGGCGTAGTAGGTTTCACACCTGTGGGGGTTCAAATCCCCCCTTCGGCACCAATCTAAATTAACCTACCTGCAATAACATGCAAGCCTACCTATCATATTAAGATTAAAGCACTTAACCGCCTTATTATAACAAACCTGAGTTAGAAAGTGAATCTTAACAAGCCTTAGCCGTTGCTTTAACCGGTTCTATCGGTCTATTCCCTCAAACTTCTCACCAATTCAATATTTCTCCGGTCATCTTTATCATTCTTTTTAGGGGTTTCCAGGATAAAGGGCAGATCCTTAAGCTGAGGGTGATTTATCAAAAGTCTGAAACCATTTGTACCGATAAATCCTTCTCCGATATGGGTATGTCTGTCTCGTTTAGAACCTAAGCCATATTTTGAGTCATTTAGGTGAATAACCTTTAATTTATCTAAACCGATTTCTCTATCAAACTGGGCAATGGTCTCCTCTATCCCTTGCTCTTCTGCCAGATTGTACCCGGCAGCAAAAGCATGACAGGTATCAAAACATACTCCTACCTTGTCCGGATAATCTATCTGCTCCATAATATATTTTAACTGACTGAAGGAATGACCTAAGCCGCTCCCCATACCGGAAGTATTTTCTAATAAGACCATAGTAGATAGTTTCAAATATGAACTTTGTTTTAAAACATTTCTTAGAGCTTTGATTATTCTATTTAAGCCAAACTCTTCCCCGGCACCGCGATGGGCACCCGGATGAATGATAAGATAAGGCTGACTTAAATTGACTAACAAATCGCCCCCTCTTTTCAGTTCTTCCCGGAAGGCAGCTATAGACTTGGTATATATCTCTTCATCCGGTGAGGCAAGATTGATAAGATAAGAAGCATGGATAAAAATCGGTGAAAGGGTTGATTTCTGTAATTTTCTCTGAAATTCTATTATTTCCGAATTGGTATAAGTCTTTTCCTGCCAGGCGCGAGAGTTTTTAGAAAAAATCTGCATGGTATTAATTTCAAGGGCTTTCGCCCGGGAAATTGACTGTTCAATACCTCCCGCAATAGAGACATGGCATCCTAATCTCAATATCTTTCCCTTTCTTTCTGTTTCTATCCTATATCATACTTTCTTTCCAATAATTTAACAAATCCTGAAAAATGTAAAACTTAACTATATTAGTATTCTATATAATATTTAAAAAGTTTGGATATGCTCAAATAAGGAAATATAACCCGTGATGAAGCTATCGAGCTGATTGATGCCATGAAAACAACTGAGCGAAAAGAAGAAAGTTGAGTAGATTAAAATAAGCAAGGATTCTTTTAAAACGAGTGGTCCTTGCTTATTTTTTGAGTAGCTTTTTTAATAGTGAATTGGGTTTATTTCAAATTAAATAGATTTTCAGAGATATTATAATAGTTGAAACCTGATTCTTAAATACGTTTTCTATTCTGTTAAAAGGAATTCTTATTAATATTCTAAAAAAGAAAGATTAGAATTTTGGGGATAGACCTGTGCATCCTGATCTAAGTGTGCTAAAAAAGGATGTTGATAAATATATTGATACATTTCACTTAAGGCTATCCGTTGATTCTGATTCTGATCTGCAGGGTATGGGAAGCGGAAACTATTATATCCGCACCCTTCACATAAAGCCATGGTAAAATAGCCATAGGGATTTCCATCAACGGGATGGGGTCTGGAGGTCTCAAAACACTCCTGTTTACTTGTAGCAGACACAATTACCCTGAATCCACTTGAGGCAAGGTTTCCTTTCTCCCTGATAACATCATAGGCACTAAAGGAATCTAAGATACTTGTGTTTATCGATTGCAATCTTACCTTATCCATTACTTCTCTTAAAGATAAATCCTTGCCGATAAAACCACCGGAATGACAGGAATCGAGAATAACTACCTTTGTTCCGGGAATGCTTGCCAACTTAGCAGCCAACTCATCGACTGTAATCCACCCATTAAAACTGCCATATTCGAGTGTCGCATCATAGGACGAAATAGCTACTGTGCCGCCCTCATTTAAGCCGTGTCCGGAATAATAAAAATAAGATATATCATTATTATTAGCATCTCGGAAGGTAGAGGTAATTCCCTGCATAATATTAAAATAAGTAGCCTCTTCTCCAGTCAAAGTATTGACAACTGAAAAGGTGGTTTTATTTTCACCAAACCGAGCATGCTCTAAAACTTGACTTACTCTGAAGACATCATAGGGAGGGGCTATTAAATTAAAAATTAAAGGGTGGTGTTTATATTTGTCAATCCCTATTAATAGAGCACGGTATGTTACCTTAGGGGCTAATTCCATTGCTAAGTTAAGAGTCTGGCCGGAGTCAATAACCACTGTTTCGGAACCGGTCATAGGCGGATTATCCAGGGTCAGCAAAATATCATAAGTACCCGGAAAAATGTTTTCAATCAGAGCGGGAGTAACTTCTCCGGTGTAATTACCATTAAGAAATATTTGGGCACCGGAAGGATTGCTAGTTATATCAAGTGAACAAGTGGGGAAGAAGGTGCATCCGCCAAGGAATACAGTTATTGCCAAAAGAATTATTAAATTAGGAAAAAAATATTTGGTCCTATTATGCATTTTAACCTCCCAGGTGACCTACTAAAACCTGTAAGCCAATTAATATTAAGATCACACCACCGGCTAGCTCAGCATACCTTTTTAAAACATGACCCAACATCTTACCTATGCTAACCCCCAGTAAAGATAACAAGAGAGTAGTAGTTCCTATAATCCATAGTGCCTTTACAATGTCCGGCCCCAAGAAAGAGAGACTCACCCCCGCGGCAAAGGCATCCATACTGGTGGCAATAGCTAAAAGAAATAACACTGATATACTTTTAAAGTTTAAGCACTGTTTATTTTCTTTGTATTGAAATGACTCATAGACCATCTTAAACCCTATTAAGAAGAGGAGTAAAGAAGCTATCCAATAATTACAACATTCCAAATAAGGAGCTATGTTTCTCCCAAACCACCAGCCCAGCCAGGGCATAATCATCTGGAAACCGGCAAAGAACAGGGCAATCTTCAGAGCAAAAAGGATATTAATAGAACTGGTCACCATGCCTCCGGTGATAGAAACAGCAAAGGCATCCATAGCTAATCCCAAAGCTAAAAGCACCATAGAAAAAGAAGTCATTTAAGCTCTTTCTTACCTTGCCTCAATCCAAGATAGATTCTCAATCATTATCAAGACAATGCTAACCAACCTTGGTGAATAAAAAGTATAATATTTATAATTCTTAGTTGATTTTAACAAATAATGAGTGCACGGTCTACTATTACGGTTAATTTTTTCTTAGTATACGTTAGCCATTTCTGATATGTGAAAGGATAGTGGCTTAAATATACCACATAATATTGTCCTTAATACGAATTATTGGGGAAATATTTGACAGTCAAGCGCATATTTCTATATGATAGCAAATAACAGTATAGGAATTATTGATTAACTAAAGATTAATAAATTGATAATCTGGGTACAGTTATATAGTTGTTAATAATTGTTAAGAATAAAAAAATGGATATAGACAATAAAAACCAAGAGCAAAATACTCCGTTGAAACAGGATTTAAAGCCCCGTATTCCCGAAAAATCAAAGATCTCAACCCGCCATGTTTTTTACGCTGTTTTTCTATTCTCATTAGTCTACTATCTTTTCCGTTACACCGAAATAGATGCTTTCCTTATCACCGTGATTGTAGCTCTGGCAGGGATTGTTATAGAGGTATTCAGTAGTCTATTTACTTGTCTCTTAGTTTTGATACAGTCAATTCCTTACATCGGGCCTATGATTGCCAATATCATCACCTGGCCTATCTTTGTAACCTTAAATGTGTCTGCTTACTTTGTTACACTGATAGTAATTCGTTTTAAAGGAATGAGCATGGTTAAAGATGCCCGCATTATAACTACCATTTTCCTAATTGGTTTACTCTTAGGCTTTATTCTGGGACGTATCTTTTAAATTAATTTTCAAGGTTTATTTTTTTCAGGTGCTCTAACCCCTTATTCTGCACAAATATCGAGGCACCATGTAAAGCATTTCTAATCGCTTCGGCTTTGGAACGGCCATGACAGATAAAGCATAGTCCGTTTACCCCTAAGAGAGGTACCCCGCCATATGTTTTATAATTTCTTCGGATGGCATAATCGTTAAATCTTTCTTTGAGCATTTCCGTTATATCTCCCGCGGGAAGACTCCTCAAAATACTCAGTTTAAAATCCGTCATAAACATACCGGAAAGCCCTTCAGCTGTCTTTAAGATAATATTACCTACAAATCCATCACAGACAATAACATCTGCCGTTCCCATAAAAATATCCCGACCTTCGATATTGCCGACAAAATTTAAATCCCCTCTCTCGGCGAGCAGCGGGTATGCCTCTCGGGTTAATCGATTTCCCTTATTCTCCTCTTCTCCAATATTCAAGAGCGCTACTTTAGGGTTTTCAAATCCCAATTCGTATTTAGCATAGGCATTACCCATAAGGGCAAAATGGAGCAGATGAATTGGTTTACAATCTACATTGGCACCCACATCCAAGATAACTTTATTGCCGTTTAAAGTCGGGATAATGATAGCTATTGCCGGACGTTTTACACCCGGAATACAGCCCAGCTTCAAAAGGGCACCAGCCATGATTGCACCGCTATTACCGGCTGAAACAAAGGCATCCGCCTTATCATTTTTTAACAAATCCATACCTGTTATTATGGGAGAACCCTCTTTCCCTTTTATGACATCAATAGAAAATACTTCATTACTATTACTGTTGGGGCAATTCACAACTTTAACCTTGTTTTTGTCAAAAGAATAGTTGCCCATAACGGAACTAACTACATCTTTTTCTCCTAAAAGAGTTAGAGTACAGTCCTTTTCTTTCAAAAAAAGAGAGGCACCTTTAATGGTCTCCTCAGGACTATAATCTCCCCCCATTACGTCTAATGCTATATTCAATTCATTTCCTCCTCAATACCAACCCATAACTGATATTAGTAAAATATTTAGTAACATTATAATGAAAGTGTAGTTATATGGCAAAATTTTTTAGAACATTTTACCATTTGTTTTTTACAAAATTATTTGAACTATATCTATTGACTCCTTATTAGATTTCGACTCTTAGCAATAGGCATAAAAAAGAATATGGTATGAGATCATTAATATGGCTTAAAGGGGTCTATCAACTTTGTCTATGGCTCAGCCCTTGGTTTTACCCTTATGTCATCATTAGCTGGGCTACTTTCCAATCTGTTGTCAATTGTTATTTTTCTGCACCTCATCAGGTATGAAGCCCTTGAATTGTGATTGGTAGAGCTTGGAATACAACTTATCATTGGCGAGTAATTCTTCATGTGTTCCTTTTTCAATAATCCCTTTATTGGTCAGAACGATAATCTGGTCAGCATTTCTAATGGTAGAAAGGCGGTGTGCTATGACCAGAACAGTACGACCAATGACCAGTTTTTCTAGTGATTCCTGGATAATTGCCTCTGTTTCGGCATCGAGCGAGGAGGTTGCCTCATCCAAAATTAAGATAGGCGGATTTTTCAGAAAAGCCCTAGCCAGCGATATTCTCTGTTTTTGACCACCGGAGAGCATAACGCCCTTTTCACCGACATAGGTATCATATTTATCAGGCAAAGTCTGAATAAAATCATCTATATTAGCATCAATAGCCGCCTGTATTACCTCTTCTTCGTTGGCATCCGGTTTACCATACAAGATGTTCTCCCCAATAGTACCGGTAAATAAGAAGACATCCTGCTGCACCAGACCGATATTTTTACGCAGAGAATACATGGTAATATCTTGAATATTGATACCATCTATAAGAATTTCACCTGAATTTATCTCATAAAAGCGTGGTATGAGATGACATAAGGTGGTTTTACCGGCACCAGAAGGCCCTACCAATGCTAAAGTCTGACCGGTATTGATAGTCAGGTTAATATCTGACAATACAACTTCTTCTTTTTTATAGCTGAAGGAGACATTTTTAAATTCAATTCTTCCACTAACACTATTCAACTCAACAGCATCTTCTTTGTCAATAATAGTAGGTTTAATGGACATTATCTCTACCAGTCTTTCAAAACCACTGATACCTTCTTGCAGCTGTTCGGTAAAGTTAGTCAATCTACGAATCGGCTGTAGGAAAAAACTGATATACAAGAGATAAGCAACTAAATCACCAATATTTATTACTTTCTGAAAAACTAAATAGCCGCCCAATCCCAGAGCTATTATATCTAAAAAGCCGAGTAAGAACATTATTGTAGAATAAAATTCAGCCATAACCTTATAAGCCATCTCCCGGGATTGGTTAAACTCTTGATTCCCCATGTCAAATTTTTCTAATTCGTACTCTTCATTGGTAAAGGCCTTAGCCACCCTTATCCCGGAAATACTATTCTCTAATTGGGCATTCACATTGGCAATTTTTTTTCTAACCAAGCGATATACTGCGGTCATCTTTTTTCTCTTATAGACCGTATAGCCCATTAATATAATCAGAAAACTATAGAGGACTATGGTAAGCCGCCATTCTATACGAAATAGGATGATAAAAGACCCAACAATCATAATAAAGGATAAGAACAAATCTTCCGGACCATGGTGAGCCAGCTCCCCAATATTACTTATGTCATTGATCACTCGGGACATTAGATGCCCGGTCTTAACATTATCAAAATAGTCTAAGGATAATGTTTGTAAATGGGTAAAGATGTCTGTCCTCATATCCCTTTCCATTCTGGTTCCCATAGCATGACCCCAGAAATTTACTACATAGTTGGCAATAGTTCGTATTATGGAAAGAATTACTAAAACCCCGATATAGATATAAAAAAGCCGGAATTGGTTTTCCGGAATTATGTTATTAATAAACAATCTGGTTATCGCCGGAAATACCAAGTCAATAGCCGCAATAATGGTGGCACTCAATAAATCTATAAAAAATATTCCCTTATAAGGTTTATAATAATGAATGAATTTTTTAAACATCACATCTCACAATTTTATTAATTCTTGGTTACGTTTTTGACAATTAAAAATTAGCATAATTAATATAACATCGAATAAGCTCATTTTAAAATAAATTTTACACCATAGCAGAGGTTTTAATAGAATATAATTGGTTAACTTGTTAAAAAACCATACCAATTAATTAGCAGATAGTTATCTAATTATGGATTTTTATCTCAAATATTTTGGGCCAGAGTTTACCGGTAACAAAGAGGCTATCCTTCCCTTCATTGTAGGCAATACCGTTTAAGACGTCTATCTTTTGGCAACTGTCCTCCTCGACCGAAATAAGGATCTCTCCTAAATTAATCCAGCTGACCACTTCTCCGGTATCCGGGTCGACGATAGCAATCAGAGTAGTCTGCCAGATGTTGGCATATATTTTACCTTTGATATATTCTAATTCATTGAGATTAGAGATGGTGTTTCCTTTGTAATGTACTCGTAGCTGCTTTACTTCTTCCATTTTGATTGGATCTAAAAAGCGGAGAGTCGAACTCCCATCACTAATAATGAGATTGTCTCCATCATGCGTAATTCCCCACCCTTCAGAGAGATAAGTAAAAGTGTCCAGTAGTTTAAAAGTCTCCTTATCATAGATAAAGCCGGTCTTCTCCTGCCAGGTCAGTTGATATATTCTGCCATTGAAGATAGTGATTCCTTCTCCGAAATAATCATCATTAAGATTATGGCATTGTAAAACCTTTCCGGTCTTTAGTTCTACCTTGCGTAAAGAGGAGGAGCCATAAAGCCCGGTCCCTTCATAGAGAAAACCATCTTCCCAGACTAACCCCTGGGTAAAGGCAGCGGGGTCATGAGGAAAAATATCGATAATTTCATAGGAAAGAAGATTGATGAGTTCATTATCATCATCAACTATAATTTTCTGACAGCAAGAAACTATGGGCAGAAAGAGCAATATTATTAGTAATACCCATGAATATGAGTAGTGAAGATATTTCTTATGAGAAAACTTGTCATCTTTCATCTTTTGTTAGTAAAGGCCATTATTAAAAAATAGTTATGCCTAATTCTAATTATTCTTTGGTTAGTTAGGTCAGCTATCTTTGTTACAAAGATTATAAACATGATGAATGCCAACAATATGTTTTACATCTAACGCAAAGGCAATCCCTTTTCCCGGTTCATCCAAGTGCAGCTCTACTTGAATTGCCTTCAGCACCTTAGAAGATTGCTGTTGGTCAATCAAAGTTAAGACTATCTCTTTTTCCGGCTCGATCGGAATCCCGAATATCTTCCTACCTTCACGAGTTCCCGAACCTCGCCCCAAGAGTATAGTGCCCCCTAAAGCTCCTGCCCTTTTAGATGCTTCCACTACATAGCCGGCTTTTCCTTTATCGACGATAGTTACAATTAAATCGAATTCAATGTCAACTTCAGCCATCTCCCTTACCCCCTATTCCATTTATAAAAACATCCATCTAATTTTCCTGACAATTCAGAAAATAATATCATGATATCATCTATCCAAAGAATGAGATATGCTATTTGCGTTCCCTATCTCTTTTTCTTCTTTTAATCTATCCTGCTTTTCGAGTCTTGCTATTCTTAACTCTTCTCTTTTGTATAATACTCCCAAGACCAAGACAGAAAAAATAGGAACCATTGCCACCATTGCCACCATACCAAAGGCATCTAAAAGCGGATTACTTCCTTTAATGGCTGCAGAGCTGCCCACCATAAGAGCCAGCATAAAGGTAGTAATCATCGGCCCGGTGGCAAACCCTCCTGAATCAAAGGCAATGGCTACAAACATCGGTTTTACAAACCACATCAAAGTTAAAATAGTGCAATAACCCGGTAATAAGAAATACCATAAGGATATACCTTTTAACATTCTAAACATAGACAGGGCAACTGCGAGAGCCACTCCAATCGCTAGAAAATAAAGAATTATCTTTCTACTGATATATCCACCGGTAACTTTTTCTACCTCAAGAGCTAAAATTCTGACCCCCGGTTCAGCCAGAGTCACTAATAATCCTAATAAAAAGCCGATAGGTATCAAAATCCAATTATGATCAAGTGTGCCTAGGGTTTGCCCTATTAATTCTCCCACCCTGATAAAGCCAACCTTTATACCCAATAAAAAAAGCACTAAACCCACAAAAGTCAAAACTATTCCCCTAATTATGACCAAAAATTGTTCTTTGGGCAGCTTTAAACGAATAAACTGAAATATTAAAAATATAATTAGTAGTGGTAGTAAAGATATAAATATTTCTTTGACTAACACTATCAATTCGTCAACAAATATCGTCATCGGTATATTATCCCCAATATCAACACTGCCATAATGGAACCGACGGCAGACAAACCCACAAATCCAAAACTGTCTTCAGTACCCGCCTTAGGTCCTCTGATAGCAGACATACCCACCCCCAGTGCCAAGATAAAAGGTACCACTAAAGGACCTGTGGTTACTCCTCCGGCATCAAAAGCCACTGTAAAGAATTCCGGTAGGGAAAACAATGCTAATGTAAACAATAGAATATAGCTAACCAACAGTATTTTTAATAAAGACACTCCAAAGATAATCCTGGTTAGAGAAAGGGTAAAAAATGACCCCATCCCTAAAGCAACCATTACTAGTAATAGGTATTTAGGTATTTCACCACCGGAGGACTTTGCAACCTGGCCTGCTAAAATCTGCAGTCCCGGCTCTGCTATTACCACTGTAAAACCTAAGGTAAAACCAAAACCCATTAAAAGCCAGACCTTCTCATCCTGAATTAGAGTAGCCCCAAAAGCTTCACCGATGGGCAATAAGCTGGCATTAACTCCCACAAGAAATAGTACAAAACCGACGAAGGCAAAGAATACCCCCACCAAAAAATTAAGAAAGTCCTTGGTGGGAAGATGGAGAATGGTAAATTGAAAGAAAACAATCACTAAGGCTATCGGCAAAATAGCGTAGATCACTTCCTTCAAGGTGTCTTTAATTATGTTCACATGTTAATCCTTTACATCTCACGAATTAGTGTTTCCTTATCCTGAGTAACTCATGTTTATTCTAACATACATTAAGCCGAAATTATTATTTATTTACAGTACGTTTTCGATTACTCTCTTAATTGTTGCAATAACCTCGCCGGCCTCTTTATCAGTTATATGGCGGCTGGTTACCAGGCGTATCTGATCGGTTGAAACTGCTGAAACTAACAATCCCTGTTCTTTAAGCAGGTTGGCAAATTGGTCTGCGCTAATTTTCAAAGGGCTGGTATCGCAATAGACCATATTGGTCTGTACAGTTTCTAAATCAATATTCAAACCGCCAACTTTAATCAATTCCTCAGCAATATAGCGGGCATATGCATGGTCCTCTGATAAGCGGTCAACCATTTTCTCTAAAGCTACTATACCGGCAGCAGCTATTATTCCTGCCTGCCTCATACCCCCTCCAACCATCTTTCTTACTTTCCTTGCTTTCTCTACAAAGCCCTTATCTCCTGCCAGTATGGAACCAATCGGTGCGCTCAATCCTTTGGAGAGGCAGAACATCACTGAATCGGCACTTTTCACTAATTCCGTTACCGAAACCCCTAAGGCAACAGAGGCATTAAAGATACGCGCACCATCTATATGAACTTTCAAACCCTGCTTATGGGCAAATTGGGCAATCTCATCCATCAGAGTGACCGGATATACTGTCCCTCCACCACGGTTATGGGTATTCTCAATACATAATAGAGTCGGGTGAGGAAAATGAATATCTCCCGGTCTGATTGCCTCTTTAATCTTATCCACTGACATTATGCCATGTTCACCCTGTACAAAACGGGGAGAAAGCCCGGCTAAGGCCGAAAATCCACCCACTTCATAATAGTAGGTATGAGACTCGGCCTCTAAGATAACTTCATCACCGGGATGGGTATGGCTCATCAGGGCACAGAGATTGCCCATGGTACCGCTCGCCACCAAAAGCGCTGCTTCTTTACCTAACATTTCGGCAGATAACTTTTCCAGCTTATTGACCGTAGGATCTTCTCCTAACACATCATCACCCAAAGAGGCATTTCTCATTGCCTCTAACATCTCCTCAGTAGGCAGAGTCTGGGTATCACTCCTTAAATTAATCACCATTTGCTACTTACTCCTTTCACTTAGCAACCTTCTTTACAAAATACATATCTATTTACAATGGTATAGTAATAATAACTTATTATGGAAATTTTAAAAAGGCTATAACATCGTTTTATAAAACAAGCTTTTAAAATATTTAGCTAAACTTATAAATAAAAATTCCCTTCCTTATTTTCCCATTGTAAAATAAAAAAGGGGTTCTGTAGAAACTGTTCGAATGGTATCCTAATTTTTTTACTTATTAACGTAAGCTCTGCAGGCTAAAAATTTTATCATCTAATTTGGGAGCTAAGTCAATATTATTAATAATAAATCGAGTATAGGTATTCTTCCGTAATTTGTTCTCCATAATAGACTGTACTGCTAACCACCGCCCATCTATCTCCTCGAGCTTCTCTACTTTGCTCTCCTTTAGCAGTCGTCCGTTTTGGGTATAGAGCTCGCCCTTCAGGGTCACAAAACGCTCTTTATCTATCCATACTTTCCTGCGGTAATAGGATACCTTCTTACCGGGGAGGGCGGTTGCTTCAATGACATAACAAGGACGCTCTTCAAAAACCTCTTTTCCTAATAGGCTAAAGGTATAAAGCTCAACCAATTTATCAGATTCCATCACATCCTGAAATGAAAAATCACTGCCCATAAACCCTTGTTCCAACATATGACCGGATATTTTTACAATCTCCTCGGCATCCGGAAAAAAGAGCCAGAGATTATCGTCCCTTTTCAAAAACTTACTTCCCCTATCAGCAGGATTGGTAAATTCCGCTAAGGCGTTTTTGTCTTTAGTATAGCTGACCATGGTTTTCTCTATTTTTCTATTCCCCCGGCTTATTATCATGGTAGCTTCAACAACGGCTGAGCGTATATATTCATTCTCATCTCTCTTTTCTATGATTTCTAAAGCAGTCAGCTCGGCAGATGCGGCTATTGCAAAAATCATTAAAAACAAGAATGAGATTATTCTCACTAAGATATTTTTATTACTATATTTATTTCTATCCTTATTCTTTTTGAATTTTTTTCTATTCTCCAGACTGCATTCTCCTTTCTCGACTATCTTTTTCTCTTAATATATTTAACGTAAAGCCCCCACCGGATCCAATCGAGCTGCCATACCGGCCGGTATCATGCATGCCAGTGTCACCACTGTCACTCCCAATAGAAAAGCAAAAATTAAATTTTCCATACTGAACACTGTATAAAACATCGGTTCAAACAGTAAATCTGCCGATACTCCCTCCATGGCTGCGCTAAAATCCAAACCCGCCGTGGAAAAAACTTTGGTCAGCACCCCACCAATAACCACTCCGATAGCACTACCTAAAGTACCGATGATTACCCCTTCCAAAGCAAAGAGTGAGAGGATCTCATTGGAGTTTAAACCGAGTGCGCTCATCATACCTATCTCTCTCTTTCTCTCATTGACAATCATAATAAGCGTATTTATCAGCACAAAGCAGGATAGAATCAGAATAAAGATATATATAAAATCATAAAAAACATTAGCAAAGTTAAACAGCTCAATCAGCTCATAATCTCTGTTCCAGAGCTGCAGGGCATACTTTTGGAACGGATCTTTAATCTTAAAAAGTTCTGTAATTTGGGGCAATATCTTATCCGCTTGATTGTAATTCGGTGTGATAATCAGTAATTCGGTAACCTCGCCATCCATCTCCAGAATGGTCTGTGCCTGTTCCAATGGCAAAAAGAATACCGCCTTATCTAAAAAATCAAGGTTGCTCTCCACCTTCCCTACCAGCAGAAAAGTAGAAGCACGAAAAGAATCAAAGACAGTATTATAGAGGAAAGTGACTTTATCTCCGACTTGCTTACCCAGCTTTTCCATTAAATCAGCACCCATTACCAACTCTCTTTTTTCTGATTGCACCATTCTGCCTTCAGTAATATACTTGTCAATTCCTGTAAAGCCGATCTCGCCTTCCGGGTCTACACCCCAACCTTGCATACCTATCAGTTTCTCATCATGGGGAACCAGAGCCGCAAACCTGAGTCGGGGCAGAATCTGTTTTACTCCTTCGATCTGCTTTAATTCCTCAGCTATACCTTTAAAACCTTCTCCATTAAAACCATTGACCGTATAGTTGAGTGGTATCAGTTCTTCTTTCAATTTATATTCCTGATCAATGACTCTGATATGTCCCGCTTTATAGTGAATATGGTTGGCAAAGGTGGTATCCAGCACTCCATTGATTAGGCCCCGCAAAAATACCACTGAAATAACAGCAATAGCAATAGCAAAAACCGATACTATGGTTCTCGCTCTGGAACGGGAAAGATTTTTTTGGGCTAAATCCCATAAAAATTTCATTTTAAAACCCTCAATGCCGGTATATCGCCTCAACCGGGTCTTTCCGTGCTGCCCAATAAGAGGGCCATATACTGGATAATACCGCAACGGCTACACTTGATACAAAGATATACAGAAAAGCCTGACAATTCCAGACACCATAAATCCTGTCAACTATAGGAATTCCATATTGAGACCAATCCCCAAAATTAGCCACATTAAATCCACTACTCACCAACCATAATACCGAGAGGTAACCCAAGAGACAGCTTGCCAATCCTCCCAATACCCCGATACCGGCAGCTTCTACCATAAAGACCAAGACAATCTCCCATTCTCTCATTCCCAGGGCTTTCATCATACCAATTTCGGCAGTTCTTTCTATGCCGGAGAGTATGATATTATTTACGATACCCACTATACCAATTAAGAGAACTACGGAGAGGATGGCACCGGCACCTCCTTTTTTAGCAGTACTCAGTGTAATAACATCAGCCGCTGATTCTCGCCAGGAATAGACCTGCGAGGAAAGTTTTTTTACTCGAAAACTATCTTCTAAAGATTTAATGATACTTTTTTCGGGCATAGCGGGAGAGGTCTTCAGTGAAACCATGCTTACCATATCGCCTACATTCAAAGAGCGTTGCGCTATATCCAATGGCATTAAAACTATTCTGCTGTTCAACATCGGATTGGGTGTACGTATGATGCCGCCCACCTCTAAGTCAATAGTATTAAAGGTATCCTCTTTTGTCCTTATCAGTAAAATAATATGGTCATCTTTCTTTAAATCCATCAGCTCGGCAAGTACTGTACCGATTACGGCTTTATTATCATTCAGGGTCCCCAATGACCCTTCTATGAAGTATTCTCCGGTCTGAAAGACCTCATTATATTTTTTCGGATTAATTCCCAATCCTATAATGGACATCTCATCTATGCCGTTATTCAGATTGGCAGGGAACTTTAATTCAGGAGAAACACCAATTACACCGTCAGTCTGACCGATAATCCCCTCCAGCTCCTCATTCCAAGCTACTAACCCTTTTATGGGTAATTCATCCCTCTCTTCCCAATAATCCGGCTCGGCAATCTGAATATTGCCTGTTTCGAAATTTTGAATGCTCTCAAAGGACATCTCTTCCATACCGTTCATCAGGGATTCTGCAAAAAGATAACCTAAAAAGGAGAAGGCAATCACCAGAATAGTGATAATATTCCTTCTTTTCTGTCTTAACAGATTCTTTAAGCCCAGATAAATACTAAAAAACATCTCCGGTTTACTGCTCCTTCTTCTTATCGGAAAAAATAAGCCCGTCTCTCAGATTGATATACCTCCGGGCATATTCCCTAATCTGCGGGTCATGAGTGGAAAAAATAAAAGTGTTGCCTAATTCCATATTCATCATGGTCATAATCTTAATAACATCCAGGGCATTCTCTGAATCTAAATTAGCGGTAGGCTCATCGGCTAAAATTAACTTGGGTTCTTTGATTAAAGCACGTGCTATGGCTACTCTCTGATTCTCTCCACCGGATAATTCTCCGGGTTTACGATTTTCTTTGCCCTTTAAACCTACCTTAGCCAGCATTTTAAATACTCTTTCTCTCGTCTCTCCCTCTGATAATCTTCCAATAAGCAGCAGGGCAAATTCCACATTTTCATATGCCGTCAAAACCGGTATAAGGTTATGGCTTTGAAAAATAAACCCGATATTATTCCTTCTAATCAGGGCGAGTTCTTTCTTAGAGAGGGCACTGATTCTATTACCGTTAAGATAAATCTCGCCATCGGTAGGGGTATCTAAACAACCAATCATGTTGAGCAGAGTGGTTTTACCCGACCCGGAGGGACCAAAGATAGTAATAAACTCGCCCTTATCTACTATCAAGTCCACTCCTCTAAGAGCGGGTACTTCCATCTTGCCCTGTAAGTAAGTCTTTTTGATTTGTTTTAGTTCTAAAAGAGTCATCCTATACCCCTCCCTATGACTCATCTTTTCTCAAACAGTGTTAAGATCACTTAGCAGAATGTTCTGTTCCATTACAATACTATTATATTATTACCAATATTGCACACTATATTTATGGTTATCATTATTGCAGAAGAAGTGCAAGGCAGAAATACATAGGGGTGACAAGCAACGGCTTTAGCGGGAGAAATAAGAATAAATCAAATTATTTTTAATTATCTTTCAGCGAAAAAGTATCCAAGCGGGAATTAGGAAAAACATTTGCTAAATTTTTGTATTGTTTTATTCTACCTTTATACTCACTCAGTCAGCAAGCATATCAATAAACATAACAGTCAATTCGGGATCAAATTGGCTGCCCAGACCATTTCTCAACTCTTGAATGGCATCCTCCCTAGTCATAGCTTCACGATAAGGACGCTTATGAGTCATTGCCTGATAGGCAGTTATTACATGTATGATCCTGGAAAGAAACGGTATTTTCTCACCTTTTAAACCATGGGGATAACCATTGCCATCCCAAAATTCATGGTGGTACAAAATTGCATCGGCTAAATGGGCAATCTTGGGAGCCGACTTGGCAATTCTGAAGCCGATTTCAGGATGCTTCCTTATTTCACACCATTCACCCTCGCTCAGCCAGCCTTTTTTCAGAATAATCTCTTCACTCACTGCTATCTTTCCTATATCGCAGATGGTAGCCAATAATTTCAGATCTTCCAATTCTTTCTTCTTTAATTTTAAGAATTTGCCAAATTTTAGAGCGCATTCAATAAGATCATGCCGATATTCCTCAGTTTCTACATCCTTTTGACGTAAAGCTCTCTCTAAAGAAGCGAATATATCCCTCTCTATGGTTGCCTTATTAAGTGTTTTAAAGCGATACATTTCTGCTTCTGCATCTCTCAGTACGGTATTAATATTTTGAGAGGCATACTCTTTAGTGGCAATCCCCAGTGAGATAGTTAAGAACAAATTTAGGGTACTGTTCTTTTGACAGGCTTTTTTCACTCGGTTAATTATCTCTACACCCTTTTCGTAAGAAGTATTGGGAAGGATGATGCTAAATTCATCTCCCCCGAACCGGCTGATTACGTCACTCTTCCTAAAGGTGGAGCGCAAAATATCAGCTATTTTAATCAACAGCTGGTCACCGTGCTGATGACCGAAAGTATCATTAATCACCTTTAGATTATTCACATCACCCATTATGACGCTTATGGGCAGCAGCCGGCTATTATTTAATCTCTCCAGCTCTTCTTCAAAATAAGCGCGGTTATATAGACCGGTTAATTTATCATGAAAACAGAGATGCTTAATCTTATCTTCGTATTTCTTACGTGAAGTTATATCGAGCAGGATACCTTGAAAACCGATCAATTTACCTTTAGAATCTTTTATGGGAGAACAGTGAATT
Source organism: Candidatus Stramentimicrobium fermentans (assembly GCA_012520575.1). Classification (GTDB taxonomy): domain Bacteria; phylum Atribacterota; class Phoenicimicrobiia; order Phoenicimicrobiales; family Stramentimicrobiaceae; genus Stramentimicrobium; species Stramentimicrobium fermentans. The sequence goes on along the minus strand of JAAYOB010000018.1, from coordinate 29,131 downwards.
TCAATGGGGAGCAAGGATTGGTCTTTCCGAATTAAATAATATTCCTGCGGGTATTTTATTCCTTTTAAAAATAATTTTTTTAATCTATTCTTGTCTTTCCCCAAACATGGTCTGGCAAGTAATTCCCAGATATTCTTTTCTTTTATTTCCTCAGCTGTATAGCCCAGTATTTCTAAACCCTTTTTATTAATATAAGCAATATTCCCGTCAAGGTCCGATTCAACAACCATGCCGGGCAGCATTTCAATGAGATTATGAAACCTGTCTTCGTTTGCAATGAGCTCTGTCTGCTGCTGTTTTGATAATTTTCTTTTTGAGGTAAAATTTCCCCCTGGCTCTTTCATATTATCTCCATTCTATTTATTCAAGGAACGCTGGCTGTAAATGGCAGCAATGATAATACTTGAGAAATGAGAATCAAAGTACTCTTATTATCTACATATTATCTCATAAATATTCCTTTTTTGCCACAATTTAATTGTTTAGTTGAGTGCACCCGTGATTGAAAAATTCCTTTTTGCGGGTGTACGTACCTGCAATCCAATTATGGTGAACCCAGATTATGCCAATCCAGACGTTCTGAAACATTCCGCAAATACCGGCAATAATCCAGGCAATGGTTGCGAGTATTAAAATGCAATATCCCGCTTTTTCCATTTAGAGTCACTCCCTCTCATTACAAGCAGTATTCATACTCATTCCCTTATTATCTTATAGAATTGCAAAGTATTGTTTATCTATAAACAGATGACCATTTTTAAAAACATCACAAAAAACTGATGAATCAAGACATGACCTATTAAAAAGAATGCCACCTTGTATTCCCATTATTAATAATTTCTCTTGTTTAGTATCTATATCAAGACAAGGACTACTCTCTAAGAAATAAATAACGAAAAAGTAAATATAAAGCAGTTGCAATATTTCTATTAAAAACAGAAGGGGGAAACATTATAGAAGGTGTCTTACCTGCCTTTGCCAAAAAACACAAGCTTTTTTGTGGCAGTCCCATCCATTTATTCCCACACTCTTTATTTAAAATTATAATTCTTTTTGCTCTTTACACTAACCACTTTCTGTTAATTCCCCTCCTTACCTCAGATAATCACCTTGTTGTATTTTTGCAGTATGGGTAGCTACCTAAGGTAGCAAGAAGAACACTAATTCTGAATAATACCAATCTCTCTGAGAGAGAATTTTAAAATTAGATTTTATATTAGAAATAGCTTTTTAAATTTAGAAATAAAAATATTTTTATCATCTTTTATACTTCAGTTTTTCGCTTTTGCATTGTAGGGATAAGAAAAAAGAGAGAGTTTTATGAGTGTCTTATTGGAAAAAGATAAGTTTCCTAAATTATTTGCCCAACAAAGAAAACTGATAAGTAAAAAAGCAGATTAATACAGTAAACTGAAGATTCTGGGCATATCAGCCCGTATCACAGACCAGCCTTTATCCTCCTTTCCCAATTCTCTTATCGAAAGAAAACTCTATCTTCTTAGAGAAAAGCCGGACATTCTATAATCCCGGAACGCATCTTTTGTAAGTATTAAAAAACGAATGATCTTCTACAAATGATAAAAGTGGCAGCTATTATAAAAACATAATTGCTTATGATTTCCCGGAGGACTTCGGCCCAGAGGAGATAAGCTAAATCAACCAAAGAAAAATGGAGTAAAACTATTAGAATTTAGAGGAAAAGGCTCTCCCAGTAGGAGAATCACCGAAGTAGATTCGAAAAATCAGAGCAAAATTGCAATATTCACAAACAGAGGAAAATATTTGATTAACCGTTAGTTGTCTTTTTGGAAAATTGAGATACCGGCTGTTTTGCAAATATACTCATTTAATCTTTAAATCAAGCATTACGGTAAAGTCATTTGGGCTTAAAAAGACATTGTATAACCTTTCTGAAGATTTAATAGCTTATCTACATGTTAAACTTTCGACATTCCAAGAATTATATCAGTAAAAATGTTTCTGAAAATTGGGTATAATAATCCCCCCTGTAGAACCAGTGTAACTTTTAAGAACTTATAATTTGGGAACTGCTCCACACTATTAATTATTTATTATGATATCAAAGTTATCTTTTTGCTACCCTCACTTTTTAGATAAATTTATGATTGGGTATTATTTTTCAATTATAGACCCCGCTATTATATGCTCTAAATGTTTTATTTAGCTGAATACCTAATTAACGCAATTATATGGGATTTTCCCATTTAAAGCCTCTATTAATGCTTGCGCACATTTTAATGAACATCTATCTTTTCCCTCTATTGTATCTCCACCAAAATGTGGTGTAACAATAACATTATCAAATTCAAATAATGGATTACTTTTATCTGCTGGTTCTAATTCAAAAACATCTAGTCCTGCTCCAGCTATCTCTTTATTTTTTAAAGCATCGTATAATGCTTTTTCATCTATTATAGAGCCCCTGCCAAGATTTATTATATATGCATCGTTTTTCATCGCACTAAACTGCTCACTCGATATCAATCCTTTTGTTTCTAGTGTTAAAGGGGTGTGTATGCTTATAAAATCTGCGTCTTTTATTCCATCCATAAGTTCATCAATTTTTTCGACTCCTATCGATGCCATCTCTGCTTTAGACACATACAAATCATATCCTTTGACATTCATATCCATGGCTTTCGCTTTTTGTGCGAATTCCTTCCCTATCCTTCCTAATCCTATAATAAATAAATTTTTCTTAGCTATCTCAATAGGAATATTGGTTTCTCTAAACTCCCAGTTTCCCATTCTTACATTTTTATCAGCCATTAATAACCTTCTGCTTAATGCTAATACCAACATTAGGGCATGTTCGGCTACAGAAACATAATTCGCGTCAGGAACATTTAATACCATTATTCCCTTTTCTGTTGCGGCAATTACATCAATGTTGTCTACTCCAACTCCATGTTGAGCTATTATTTTCAGTTTATTACAATTTTTAATAATATTCTTAGTAATCTTTTCAACCCGGGTAACAATTGCATCAATATTATTATCGACTATATATCTAATAAGTGTATCCTCTTTGCCATCTGGCGCCATAAAAATATTGCACTCTTTTTCTAACAACTCTACCCCAATAGGTCTTATTGTAGGATTTATAAGTAGAACATTTTTTCTCATATCTTGCTCCCATTCATTAATTTAAACTTATTGTGTGCTGTCTACTCTGGAAAGGCAGTTTTCTGTTTAGTATACATGATAACTTCTGGAAGTTATCATGTCTTAAGAATAAAAACTTATAGCTTGTTTACTAAGTACATTATCCTTGAAAATATAGATATTTCAAAAAGTAACTATTATATTTTTATATTATGTATAATTCTTAACTCAAGTCTATATTCACACAAAAATAAAAACGAGCAACATAGAAACTTGCTTTTATTATTGAAATAAAATATAACGTTTATTTTATAAGAAACCAAACAACCGTGGAACAAACAAAATTATTGGTGGAAAATAAGTTATTAAAAATAACACTAAAATACTTACTATGGTAAATGGGATAGTTTCTCTAACTAAGTCCTTCAATTGAACACCCCCTATTTCAGCTGCTAGATATAGAGCTGTACCATAAGGGGGAGTAATCATACCTAACATTACATTTACCACCATAACAACACCAAAATGAATTGGATGTATGCCTAAAGAAGCAAAAATAGGCGTGAAAATTGGTGCAAATAATACTAATTGCACAACATCCGAAATCCACATCCCATTGAACAGGAAAAAAATATTAACAAAAAAGAACAATTGATAGACAGATAAATTATTGTCTTCAACAATACCTTGAATAATTGTTGGCACTCTTTCTATAGCAAATATCCAACCAATTATTGAAGTAAATGCAATAATTAAATAAATTGAGCTTGTTAATTTAACAGTTTTTTTTAGTGCATCTAAAACCATAGATGCTGTAAGTTTCTTGTAATAAAATATTCCAACTATAGCGGTATAAAAAACGGATAAAACTGAGGCCTCGGTGGCCGTAACGACTCCAGTTATTATTCCTCCTATAATAATTAACGGCATAAGCAGTGCCGGAATCGCAGTTTTGCATATGTTGATACTTTCCTTAAAACCAATTTTTTCAGTTCGCTTAGGAAAATTTCCTTTTTTCGACATAATGTAGACAACTATCATTTGTCCAATTCCAATTAAAATGCCTGGAATCAAACCGCCTAAAAATAATCCCCCTATAGATGCATAAGTTAAACTAGAAAATATTACCATAGGTATACTCGGAGGAATTATTGGCCCTTGTATAGATGATGTCGCAGTAAGTGCAGCGCTAAATTCTGGTGAATAGCCATCTTTGGTCATCAATCCTATTTCAACTGGTCCAAGTGCCGCAACATCCGCTAAAGCTGACCCGGATATCCCTCCAAATAACATACTAGCTAAAACATTTGTATATGCTAATCCACCTTCTAATCTACCAACAACTAATTGAGCAAATCTCACTAGCTGATCCATCATTCCCACTTGAGACATCAATTCGCCAGCTAGCATAAAAAATGGAATACATAAAAAAATGAAACTATCCATTCCTGTAAAAAATCTGTGCGGAATAATTGAAATCAGACTAATCATTTCTGGCTTAACTATAAAGTAGCTCAAACCTGATGCACCTATTGCAAATACTACAGGAGATCCTAATATGAGTAAAAATAAAAGTACAAATACAACTGTAAATAAAGCAAAGCTCATTTGTTTAAATCCCCCTTATTAGATGTACTAGCAATATCAATTATGATTGAACTTAAATATTGACAAAGCATAAGCGCCGCGCCTATAGGAATGGCTAAATATGCCCAAAACCATGGAACAGGATTAAGACCTGGTATAGTAATTTTTAAACCATCAATAGCTTGTTTAAACCCTTCAATTGTTAAAATGTAAAGCAAAATCAAAAAGATTATATCTAGCATAATTTTTCTTATTTTTTTCAAGCTTTGAGGCCATAAATGATCGAAAAAATCAACCTTTATTAAATTTTTCTCTTGTATAAGAGCATTACATGCTAACATAGCTACCCATATAATTGAATAAACAGCCAAAGTATCGCTTCCAGCAATACTAGCTTTAAATAAATATCTCAATAAGACTTGAACAAATAATATAATTACGACAAGTCCTAAAATAATTGAAGATATTGTTTCAGAAACATTTTTTATGATCTTACTTGATCTTTCGCATAATTTAACAATCTCCAGCATTGACTGAACTCCTTTCTGGTTATTTTAATATTTAATTGACAAATTTATATATACCGCAAACTATAGCTACAGACATTTTATATACTGACCTTGATAATAAGGGGATTGGTATATGGATATAGCAAAGTTAATAGAAAAGACTATGACACCTTGCTGGTAAACCACCTAAAGAGGCTTATAAGAGCCTTGGTAAAGGAAAGACTTGGTTTTTTAAATGGCCAAAAGTATAGCTTAGATGGGACTCAATGGGCCAAAGAGCGTTCCAGAAGACCACACCAGAGTCCCAAAGTCGATAAGGAGAAATCAATTTCATTGAGCAATTTAATAATCAATATCATCATTGCAGCACGCATTAGGACGCCCTAACACAACGGATAAATATACCAGAAAATCTGAGTATCTACCAACGGATTTTCAGTTGCCAGAAAAGATGGTAATTATGCCTGGATCATTTATCTTATCCATTTTATTCGCAGCAGCTGCCTATTGAATGTCTTTTGGGGAGGGATTCGCCATATCTGAAGGAGTTAGAACATAAGCATGTTTGGGCAACCATTGATACATAGGAAGAAAGGCTGCATATCTATCATGGTCATAAGATAGTTATGGGGGATATGCTTACCCTTTACCAAAAAGCTCTATGTTATTGGCAAAGATCGATTATTTATAGTTCACGATGTCTGTGCATCTTAATACTATTCACAGGGGTAGCACGATTTTGGTGTATACATTATTTAGTATCTAATTTGCCTAGGATATTCTAGCATATCTTTAGATGTATTGGTTAGAATACCTTATATGTAGCCCATTTTTCAGTAAGCCCTTTATTAACATTTGCTATTAGTACCATAGTGTATCAAGCTTATATTCTGCTTCTTGTATAGCTTGAAACATTTCATCTATAGTTGCGGGATTAACTCTCATCTTTTCGACTAATAGTTTTTTGATTGGCTCCTGGGCTAATTCTTTAAATTTTAAAATTTCTTCTTCATTCGGCTGGTAAATTTCAACTCCCGCTTTTTTAATTGCTTTCAAATCAATATTTTTTTCTTTTGCGATTGCAGTACCTATCATACTTATCTCGGCTATTCTCGCAGAATCTAATACTATTTTTTGATATTCTTTTGGTAATGACTGAAAAAATTTTTCATTTATTGAAACCGCTGCTATATTGAGAAGATGAGCAGATAGAGTATAATAGTCTATTACTTCTTCAAGTTTCATACCTAAAATATTATATGGTGAATTTTCTTGACCGTCGGCAACTCCAGTTTGAATAGCCGTGTACAATTCTGCTGCATCTATTACAACAGGATTAGCTCCTAATACTTTCATCAATTCCATGTATATGTCTCCCTGCATTACTCTAATTTTCATTCCTTTTAAGTCATTAGGTTCTTTAATCAATCTTATATTATTGCCAAAATTTCTATAACTGGTTGGGAGAAATGATAAAATTCTTATACCAGTTTCTTCGACAATATTCTTTTTCATGTTTATTCCAAACTCACCTTTAGCAACTTCAAAAGCAACCAAAAGATCTCTAAATGCAAAGGGAATATCAAAAACTGCTATATCTGGATAATAACTAGCAAATAAACCTGTATTCTGCCCAGAAGTCATTTCAATGGTTCCTTTATAAACTTGTTCTAGCGTCGACGGTAAACTACCTAATTGTTGATTTGGAAATACCTGTATAGTAATTTTCCCATTCGATTTACTTTCCACCAAAGATTTAAATGTTTGCACATATGCTGGATAAATATTTTCCAACATCCCTACTTCCCCGTCCCACTGACTAAACTTAATCACTACACTTGGTTGATCTGCTGAAAAGATTATTGTTGGAAATAATGTGATTGCAAAAAATAACAATACTACAGTAATCAAACTTTTTTTCATAATTTTAGTCATTTTACATATCTCCTTAATTATTACTATTTATCAATTTAGAATAGTTTACATAACCTTAATGTTTTTCTATTTTAATGTTATTTTGCAAATATCTACCTCCTTTTATTTCAAATTTTAATAATTCGAAAAAATATGTAAGTATATGTTCTATAAGTAATTCTTGATTTTTATAAATTCAGCATAATAAACAAGAAAAGTCTCTATGAAATAACAAAGTAATCCTTTACTTTATGTTAAGTTAATCATTTATTATATTCTAGCTAATTATTGAATAGCATAGTGACGACTGAAAGTGTTTTTACTCTCACATAGCATTTTTATCTTTAATATCACAACTATCCATGTAGAATATTATAGAGAAATTTTTTGTTAAATGGTTTATGCTATACAAATAAAATTGCCCTCTTACTCAATTCTGTTATCCTGATAACAGAAGAATTTGAAACAGAGAAGATCGGTTAAATTAGACGAACCACAAGAGCTGATGAGTTTAAAACTAAACACGGGGCCGCCCTTCGTAAATCCTGGACGGTAACGGAAGTGAAACGGATTAAATATACCTTAAGAACATCTATTTCCAATTACTTAAATAGTATCACCAAAAAAGTATACAGAAACTACTAAAGCAAGAACTCCGAAGGAAACAAGAATGGAAATGAATTCTTTTTTAAGATTAAAGGCTATATAGAAGAGCATACCATTTTACACAAATACTTCAAAAGACTTACAACCATTACTACCATAGGTGGGAAGGTGGGATCGAACATTCTTACTCCATTCCATTATTATCAAGGTGCTAATAGATTCGAGAAATATAGTAGGGCAGGCTCTGTTGTCTATAAAGAGTCCGGTAAATCGGTAAGAGGTAGTAGAAGATAAACAAGAATGGTAATCACCATATACGCAAGATGCTCCATCTACCCACACTCTGAGCTATTTAAAACATTAAAAACTTCTTTGATTGCCATAGATCAAGTATTATCTTGCTAAGATCCATGTAAAAATTTTTTAAAATACAATTATAATAAATTATACTTCGCTAATAGATTATCTATTAATTCTTTTGTTTCACTGGTCGGTTCAAGAAGAGGAATACTAGGTTTGCCACAGAATAATCCACAACGATTCATGGCATATTTTAATGGGCCTGGATTTACCTCGGTAAATATCCCTTTCATTAAGTAGTAGTATTTTTTGTGTAGATTTACTGCCTCATCATATTTTTTTTCTTGTGTCAGGTTATATATTTTAACCCATTCTTTGGGAATGAGGTTTGAACTGGCAACTATGGCTCCTGGTGAACCCATGATAAAAGAATAAACAGCTATATAATCTTCACCATTTAAAACTGCGATTTTGTCTCCCACTTTATCTATCAGCTCAATTGCTTGCCCCAATGAGGTAGAGCAATCTTTCAAGCCTACTATATTTTTTACTACAGCCAACTTCTCATAAGTTTCTGGTTTAACCGATACGGAAGTTCTATATGGTATATCATAAATCATAATTGGCATATCAACTTCAGTTGCAATTTTCTGGTAGAAATCTATAATTCCCTGTTGGCTTGGATGAACATAGAATGGTGTCAACACCAGAGCTGCATCTGCGCCAACTTCTTTAATGTGCCGGCAAAACTTTATACTTTCGCCTATACCTGGTTCCAGGTTTCCAATTATAACAGGGATTCTTCCATTAACCTCATTAACTGCTATTTCGGCTACTTTTTTTCTTACTTCTGTTGAAAGAGCGGTATATTCACCCGTGCCACCCAAAATAAGCAACCCGCCTATTCCAGCTTTGATTTGAATATTAATTAACCTTACAAATTGGTCTATGTCTACTTGCCCGTTTTCTCTTAATGGTGTAACTAGAGCAGTAATTATTCCTTTAAATTTCCTAAACATTATAGACTTCCTCCCTATCTTATTCTTATTTTATTGATTCTATTTAAATAAACACCTAAATGCGCAAATAATAACAAAGTGCTTGCTATTTGTCAAGTTCGCGAATTGTTTTGTCTATGTTAAATTTTTGTAGGTGCTTTTTTCTTACAAAATTATAATAGTTTCAGGTAGACCTGCCCTACTGGTTAGGAAAGAGTTGGTTTAAATGCGTACAAGATATCCTTATTTTACTTAGTTTATAGCAAAAATCTATTTTATTTAAATAATTTATATTTAATTACACAATCTCCAATTGGAATAATTTTCTTAAAAAACCTGCCCAGGGGCCCCTGATGTATCCTGTAAGTACCAATATTCTAACAGAGATGACACAGACTGTGGCTTAACTCAGAACCACCATCGCTGTAATAATTGGTTTCTATAACAAATAGTCTATTTTTGTTCGAATTAAAAATGGCAAAACAAATTTTCTGTCAGCTTTATCGAGGGTAACATCATAATCCCATTTCTACCTAATTTTTTTGCCAAGATGCTTGGGTGAAACACTCTGAATTATTTTCCTCAAAAAATTTACTGTAAACTACCTACCCTTGCCGCTATAATTACGTCGGTAAAAAGTACTTGACTTTTTAGGTGAAATGGCATAATGTTTCTAATTGTATGATTAGTTAAGGAGCTGAAAAAATATGCCAACTTATGAATATAAATGTAAAAAATGCGGTTATGAATTTGAAAAATTTCAATCTATCACTGAAGAACCATTGAAAGTTTGCCCAAAATGTGAGGGAGAAGTATTTCGTTTAATCAGTAAAAATTGTAACTTTATTTTAAAAGGAAGCGGCTATTATAGTACCGATAACCGAAAGAGCAGCACACCTAAAGAAAAGACGGGCAGCAGCCTTAGCAAGTCCGATAAAAAAGATAAAATAGTTGACGGTTCCAATGGCAATGGAGATGGCAAGACCCCACAAGGGAAACTGGAGAAAGAGTCTACTCGTGCTTAAACGAGTATAATTTTTTATTTTATTCTATAAAGTGTTTATTAAAATAATTCCACACCCTACTCGGCGTGGAATTATTTTATTTGTTATACAAAGTCAAAGGCAAATCTTTTTGTTAAACTAAAGGACTTGGGCGATAAAAAAAATCCGGCAAATTTATCTATCTACTATTCCTGTTAATGAACGATCTGTAACACTTTGCGTCGAATAAAAACATGAATGAGATAAGAATAAATCGCAATGGTAAGCGGTACGCTAATTAAGCGCGGAACAACAAGAACTGGCCAGGGAATACCGAAAATAAGGTTTAAACTGTAGGGAATTAAGAACAGTTCAGTGACTATAACAGCAATACCTACCGATATAGTAATATTTATAATATGATCTTCTTTCCCTTTTATAATACGTAATACCATGATGGGAATAACCCCGCATAGAGCCGAGATAATGGTAAAGTGCGGTACATAAGGACCAATGGGTTGAATAATATAACCCAGAAAATCAGCTACTGCCCCAACCAATCCGCCATAGAGCGGCCCCAACATAAGACTCGCCAGAAAAATCGGCAGTTTACCGAAACCAATCCGAACGCCCTCAACTCCGGCAAAGGGAATTCTAATACTCGCCACCCGAGACAATACTATACTCATAGCCACTAATAAACCGACTAAAGTAATATTACGTATAGAATTATTCATCTTTTTTTATCCTTTTCTGAATATGTCTTCAATATTAAAAGTTATTAAGGATTAATAACCTGTTGAAATAAACGGAGAAAATTTTTGCCCATGATCTTATCAATATCACTTTCGGTATAACCTTTCTGAGCCAATTTTTCTCCAATTTTATAGACTTTATCTGCCCCTTCCAATCCTACAGGCAGTTCCTCACAACCGTCAAAATCTGAACCTAAACCCACAAAATCAATACCTGCCAGTTTTACCAGATAATCAATGTGGTTTATTACATCATCTATGGCAGCCTTCCGTTTTTCGGCAGTTAAAAAATCCGGAACATAGGTTACCCCAATCATACCGCCATTTTCGGCTATAGCTTTGACCTGCTCATCCTTTAAGTTGCGGCGGTGGGGACAAAGTGTATAACTGTTAGAGTGGGAAGCGATAATGGGCTGAGAGGTGGTCTTTATGACATCCCAAAAGCCTGATTCAGAAAGATGGGAGACATCTATCAACATCCCCAGACGATTCATCTCCTTAACCACCTTCCTACCAAAGGTCGTTAATCCTCTTTTAGAATTTGGATGAGAACTTCCATCGGCTATATCATTGCGTTGATTCCAAGTAAGGGTTATCAGGCGAACTCCCAGACGGTGGAAGATTCGTAAATTATAGAGCTTTCCTTCTATGGCTTCTCCGCCCTCAATTGCCAGGATAACTGCAATTTTATTTTGAGAGGTTATTCTTTCTATATCACCAAAGACGTAAGCAGGTTCAATGCTATCATAGTTTTTCTCTAATTCGGTCAACAGACAATCGATTAGTTGCAGCGCACGGTGTAAAGAACGTTTCGGCTTATACTGTTGCTCGATATAGACTGCAAATACTTGTACATCAACCATGCCCTTTTTTAAACGGGGAATGTCAAGGTGCCCCTGAGAAGATAGCTCTTCAATCTTCCTATCACCCCTATTAAGAGCTAATACAGTGTCACAGTGGGCATCACATACTATATTATTTCTCATAAACAGACTGCTTCCTGATAATTTTGCTTTATACAAATTAATGATAGATTAGGCAATCAATTTCTTCAAAAATAGCTGATTCTATTCAACCTCATAATTGGGGGCTTCTTTAGTAATAATAATATCATGGGGATGACCTTCTTTTAAAGAGGCACTAGTAATCTTGACTAATCGGCTCTTATCTTGCAGTTCTCTTATATTTGCTGCACCGCAGTAAGACATTCCCGCTCTTAATCCCCCCATCAATTGATACACTCCATTAGCCAATGAGCCCTTATAGGGTACTCTCCCCTCAATTCCTTCCGGAACCAATTTAGATATTTCATCCTCTTCCTGGAAATAACGGTCTTTACTGCCCTCTTTCATAGCTCCGATGGAGCCCATTCCCCGATACTCTTTATAGCTTCTTCCCTTATATAATACGACTTCTCCGGGACTTTCCTCAGTACCGGCAAAGAGACTGCCAATCATTACTGAGTCAGCGCCGATAGCTAAGGCTTTACAAATATCACCGGAGTAACGAATACCCCCATCTGCTATAAGAGGAATATTATTTTCCTGACAGGCTTTGGCACACTCTCTAATAGCATAAGCTTGCGGAACTCCCACACCGGTTACTACTCTGGTGGTACAGATAGAACCGGGCCCTATCCCTACTTTCACCGCATCCACTCCCGCTGCTATCAATCTTCTGGCACCGTCATAGGTCGCTACATTTCCACCAATTACTTCTACATCAAAATTGTCCTTTATCTCCTTGATAATATTCAGTACCCGTTCGGAATCAGCATGAGCAGTATCTACTACCACTACATCACCATGAGCCTCTATGATAGCCTGAACCCTTTCCATAGTATCCGATGTAACACCTACTGCGGCACCTACTCTTAAGCGTCCATTTTTATCCTTGCAGGCATTGGGGTATTTCCGGACTTTTTCAATATCCTTAATAGTGATCAACCCTTTTAAAACATAGTTTTCGTCCACCAATGGTAATTTTTCAATACGGTTTTGGTGCAAAACCTTCTTCGCCTCTTCCAATGTAGTTCCCAACTTACCGGTAATTAATGGTGCTGGGGTCATTACCTCGCTAATTCTAAGCTCCTCATCTTCTAAAAATCGTATATCCCTATTGGTTAGAATACCTACCAATTTTTTTTCATAATTTATGATTGGAATCCCGGAAATACGATAATGTCTCATTAATTCCAGAGCATCTTTGACCTTTTTGTCCTCTGTTAAGGATATGGGTTCCGCAATAATTCCACTTTCCGAACGCTTTACCCGATCGATCTCTCGTGCTTGGTCCGGTATAGCCATATTTTTATGAATTATGCCGATACCGCCCTCACGAGCCAGGGCGATAGCTAAGTTTGATTCGGTTACTTTGTCCATGGCTGCACTTACCAGAGGTATGTTCAGGCTGATATTTCTTGACAAAGGGGTATGTAAATCTATTTCTTTGGGAATTAGTTTAGAATTTTGAGGAACCAAGAGGATGTCATCAAAGGTCAGAGCATCTTCTTTTATCAATTTATCCTCCCACATGAAAAAACTCCTTTCCCTATTTTTTTCTTTTTTCAGGCCATTATTTTAATAGATAGCACCTGATAAAACTTTAAATTTAAATTATCTTAGCTTTATTTATTTTAGATGTCAATGAACCAATTGTTTACTTATTCAGCTGATAGGCTATTTTTAAACCGGCTAAGGACAGTAAGGGGTCTATCTTATCGAACAGGGGGGTGCACTTCCCTAATAATTTGGCATATCCACCGGTGGCAATTACCAATGGTTCCCCTCCTAATTCTTCTCTAAAACGCTCTGTTAATTCTCTGATGAGGCCTAAATGACCCAGAAATATACCCGATTGTAGCGCCTCTACCGTATTTCTGCCTATTGCCTGTACACAGGATACCAGCTCTACCTTGGGCAGTTTGGCAGTTTTTGCAAATAAGGCATTGCTGGCTAATTCCAAGCCGGGTGCTATTGCCCCGCCAATATAGTTTCCAGCCTTATCCAGGGCACAAAAGGTAGTGGCTGTCCCGAAATCAATTATAATGGCAGGGGCGCCATAAAGCGCTTTCACCGCTACTGCATTTACTAATCTGTCGGCTCCCACTTCTTCCGGATAATCAGTCTTTATTTGAATATTCAAATTAATTTTAGAGTTAACTATAAGCGGTTTAATCTGACAGTATTTATAGTATACCTTGTTATAAATCCAGATTAAAGGGGGAACTACACAGGATATAGCAGCGGCATCGATATTTCTAAAATTTAGATTTTGCTCAGCCAATAAATTTCTAAAGAGCATGGCAAGTTCATCTTCGGTTTTTCTGAGATCTGTAGAGATACGCCAATGACTTTTCAGCTCTTCCCCTTGGTATATTCCTATAACTGTATGGGTATTTCCTACATCAGTAACCATTAACATAGGCATGTCCTCCTTCTTTAAACTTAATGCCTTTATTTGCCTTTCCCCGGTTTTATATCAATATGATATCCTTTTAATTTCAATAGCAGACTCCTTCTGCTGATGCCTAGGGATTGGGCTGTTTTAGTCCTATTGCCGTTATTTAGAATAAGTGTTTTTTTAATCATCTCCCTTTCCATTTCTTTCAAGGTCCCGGCTTCTGTAAACCCCTCTTTTTGCTCTAAAAAGAAGAATAGATTACGGTCCATAATTGTATTGTTACACATTATCATAGCTCTTTCTATAATATTCTCCAGTTCCCTTATATTGCCCGGAAAAGTATAATCCATCAAGAGCGAGATAGCCTCCTGAGAGATACCGGTAATTCGTTTATTTAAAATTTGATTGTATTTCCTGATAAAATGTTGAACTAATAAAGGAATATCCTCTATTCTTGCTCTTAAAGGGGGAATGTCGATGGTAAAAACATTTATACGGTAAAAAAGATCTTCCCGGAATCTGTTTTCCTTTATCTCTTTTAACAGGTCTTTATTGGTAGCTGCCACAATTCTGGTATCAACCTTAATGCTGGTTGAACTACCCACCCTCTCAAACTCTTTTTCCTGTATTACCCTCAGCAGTTTTGCCTGAGTAGATAAAGTAATCTCGCCAATCTCATCCAAAAAGAGAGTTCCGTTATGGGCAATTTCAAATCGTCCTATTCGTGTGGAATTTGCTCCGGTAAAGGCGCCCTTTTCATGACCGAAAAGCTCACTTTCCAGAAGGTTAGATGAAAAAGCTACACAATTAGCCACCACAAAGGGTTTTTCCTGACGAGGACTATTTTTATAAATTGCACGGGCAATCAATTCTTTACCGGTTCCGCTTTCACCGGTAATCAGAACAGTGGTGGGCAGGTGTGCCACCTTCTTTACCATTTCTAAAACCCTTTTCATTGCGCTGCTCTCGCCTACTATCTCTTTAAAATTGAACTTTTTATCTTCTTCTTCACGGAAGTAGATATTTTCCTTTTGTATCTCATTTTGGCGGATAATTCGCTCTAAAATCAGCTTCAGTTCATCCAAATCAAAGGGTTTAACCAGATAATCCAAAGCCCCCAATTTCATTGCCTCAACTGCCTCCGGAACGGTACCATAGGCGGACATCATCACGATAGGAGTATCGATATCCTGTTCTTTCAACTTTTCGATGACCTCTATACCATTCACTTCCGGCATTCTTAGGTCAAGTAATATAGCACTATATTTCCCCTGTTTAATTTTTTCCAGGGCTTCCCTGCCGTCTGCCGCCTCATCTATTTCAAATTGTTTATCTGACAGCACTCTCTTCAGCATAACTCGTATACTTTTTTCATCGTCAACTATCATAATTCTATTCATTTTTTCTACCGTCACCTACCGGAATAAAAATCTTTACCTCAGTTCCCCGACCCTGTTCTGAGGAGATGGCAATGCTGCCCTGGTGTGCCTCTATAATGTTGTAAGCAATGGAAAGTCCTAACCCGGTTCCTTGGCCACCGGTAGTAAAGAAGGGGTCAAAAATATGGCTTAGCTCCTCCTCCCCTATCCCAGCTCCATTATCTTTAATCGAAATTAGCACGGCTTCCTTCCCGTTATAATAAGAAGGTTGCAAATCAATAACAATCTTCCCCTGACTATCTACTGCTTGAATGGCATTCAGGATAATATTCATTAGAACCTGTCTTATCTGATCCTGATCGGCAAAGATGCTTTGTACCGGAGATTCCAGGGAGAGCTGGAATTGCACTGCCTTTTCCCTATCTTTTAATTTTAACAGATTTATTAAATCTTTAATCATTTCACTGAGAGAAAAGTGGGAAATATTTAATTTTTTTGGCCTGGAAAAATCAAGTACCTGATTAATCAGTTGATTGAGACGGTCCACCTCTTTCATAATTATTTTTAAATCACCTTTTCGCTCCTCCTCATCGGGGCAGGATTGAAAGAGAAATTGAGTCAAACCGCGGATAGAACTGAGCGGATTCCTTATTTCATGAGCAATAGCGCTGGCAATCTGTCCTAATGAGACTAGCCTTTTGTTACGGTTAATCTCCTCTGACAATCTTTTCAACCGAGTAATATCCCTGATTAAAACTACCATTCCACCCGGTTGATTCTTTTCTCCCTCCAGAAAAGAGGTATTGATTTCCAATATTTTGTGAACACCTTCTTTGGTTATAATTTCAGTTTCTTGCTCGATCTTCTTTCCTTCTACCAGGCCCAGTTCGTAAATAGATTTACCCCCAATCTTAATCGGCACAACCTCTTCGGCATTCCGGTTTAAGACTTCTTCTCTTCTTACCTGAAATATCTCCTCACTCTTTCTGTTAATAGTCCGGATAATATTCTTTTGGTCTACCGACAAAACTCCGCTATCCATAGTCTCAAGGAGCTTACCGGTATAGTCTTTCATATTCTGGAGTGTTCTTTTTACTATAATGTTTTCTTGCAAGCGAAAAGCCATAAAGATGCCCGACAATAAGACAATCAGAATAACAGCATAATTCAGAATCACCCTCTGTTTAATTTGATTATAACGTTGATAATATCCTTCTAAGTTAATGCCAATAGAAAGGTACTTATCGCGTAAAAAAAGAAAACCAAATAGATCAGAGGAAAAGCGGTCACTGAATTCAAATGGTTTGATAATTTGCAGAGTTCTCTTATTATCGTGATTCCGGATCTGGAAATAATTAATTTTTCCCGGAAATTGAATATTAGTCTGTTCGTTCAGCCTGAGTCTATCAGTAGACATACGTACAGCTCCACTCTGATCCAGAATGTCAATGAAAGCAACACCCTCTTTTTGAAACAGAGTGAGAATTTCTGTCAACACATTTCTATTCACGATGAATTCAGAACCTAAGGCCTGAATAGAAAAGGCGATATTGAGACCTTCTGAATGTGCCAGTTCCAGCAAATAATTCTTTTCTCTCTGCAGCTCATAGTAACTGATAGAGCCAAGAGCTACGGTAAACAAGACAATCAATATCCATACCAAAAAAATATTATTTTTAGATGACATGGGTTTACTATTTCTAACCGATAAAGATGTCATATAATATTATTTCCTTCTGATAAGAAAAGGAGAACCAGCAAAAAACAATAAAGCTGATTCTCCTTTCCTCTTCTATTACTTAGTTACACTATGAGTACAAGTGTTGACAACAATAAATTACTCTAATTCGGCTATCTTAATAGGCACATAGTAGGTACGATTACTCCGAAAAACCAGAAGAAGCAGTGTATTTCCGGGTTTCAGATTGCTCGTTATGTTTTCCCACTGCTCTAAATCTGCTACTTCTCGTCTGTTTGCCTCTAAAATAATATCATCAATTCGTAAGCCCATATCCTCGGCAGAACTTCCCGGGATAACCTCTGTAATTATCAAACCGGTAGTTTTGGGCAGACCTGATCTGCGAGCAATTTCCGGTGTTACTTTCTCTACCCTAATCCCGGTTTGTTCGGCAAAGATCTTATCTCCGGTGACAGTAGTCTCATCTGCCGGCATTTCTTCAATTCTCAAGACGAAGGGGGATTCTTTTCCATCTCTATTCACCTTTAGAGTAGCCTTGTCACCAATCTGCAAAGATCGTATTGCATCCTGTAATTCCTGGGGTGAATTGACTTTTTTATTATCTACGGAAAGAATCACATCACCTCGAGCTAATCCGGATTGTTCGGCCGGGCTTCCGCTGATTACATCAGCAATAAGCACACCTTCTGCCTTATCCAGCTTAAATTGGTCGGCAATCTCCGGAGTTACTTCTTGTATATAGACACCTATCCATGGTCTTCTCACTTTACCTAAATTAATCAAATCATCAAGATTTCTTTTAGCCACATTAACCGGGATAGCAAATCCGATGCCTTGAGCATAGGGAATTATTGCGGTATTGATACCGATTACCTCTCCTTTGGTATTTAAAAGAGGGCCTCCGCTGTTACCGGGGTTAATGGCTGCGTCTGTTTGAATTAGATTACTATATTCATGTTCCCCCGTACCGGCAGAGATATTTCTTCCTTTGGCACTAACCACACCCATAGTGACTGTTTTATCTAAATTATAGGGGTTACCAATAGCTATTACTATCTCACCTACTCTT
Source organism: Candidatus Stramentimicrobium fermentans (assembly GCA_012520575.1). Lineage (GTDB taxonomy): Bacteria > Atribacterota > Phoenicimicrobiia > Phoenicimicrobiales > Stramentimicrobiaceae > Stramentimicrobium > Stramentimicrobium fermentans. Next base: position 10,804 of record JAAYOB010000018.1, on the reverse strand, counting down.
AATTCATCAGAATCTCCCAGTGCTACCGCCGGTAGATTTTTTGCTTCAATCTTAATGATAGCCATATCGGTGGTGGTATCGGAGCCAACAACCTTGCCTTTAAATTCCCGCTTGTCAGCTAAGGTTACTTTTATTTCTTCGGCCCCCCTTACCACATGCTCATTGGTTAGAACATAACCCTCTTTATCCACGATAAAACCTGAACCGGCACCTTTTTGGGGAACTCTTCTCCTAAACTCTTCACGTTGTTCAAAGAACCACTCAAAAATGGGGTCCCTAATGCTGAATGGTGAGGATGTTACATAGCGAACCACGTCAATATTAACCACTGCCGGCCCTACTTTTTCGGCAATGGCGGCAATATTATCACTCAGTGACTGTATAGCCAATACCGCCGGATCTGCCCATACGCCCATATTTAAAACCATAGTCAGTAGAAAAATCAGAGCCAATATAACGGCTATTTTTTGTTTATTTATATGAAACATCTTAAACATTGCTTTCTCCTTTAAAAATTTATAATTTTGTGTTTGATTGATTTGACAAAAAAATTGTTTTCTTGCGAATGTATTCATTTACCAGAATGTTCCTCATATAGCATCATCTCCTATTATGGAATTTCAGTAATTTTTCTCTAATAGATTATGATGAGCAATATTTGTGCCAAAACTGGAAGAAGGAATAATTTTTTTAAATATATTTTACAATATTATAGCACCCTTGAAAAATAAGTAATATTAATGTGTCTGTTGCCCTCAATATTTATCCATTAAAAAGATATTCTATACTGGCATATCTCAGCTGCGAAATCTTTATACAATTTTGTCTTATCAGCCGGGTAATTCTTGCGCACTATTTATTTTTCATTTTAAGGTAAGGGGAAAATTTATCGCTACTTTCTAACGGTCAAAATAAATATTCTTACCGGTAGCAGAAAGAGGAATACCCATTACAAAACTTGCTTCAATTAAGCCAATCTTTTTAGCAACCACGCCTATCCTATACATTATTCTATTATCTACTCCCATAATACCGGCCATCTTCACCGCTGAACCGATAGCTATTCCCATATCCAGAATGCGCAGGGCGCATTGAGGGCCATCAAATTCCGGTCCTTCGTGAGCTTCACAATCTTTACAGCGTTCGAATCCGCAGGCACCGCAATTCAAACCTACTGTTTGTGAATCTTTTAAGCCAATCAAAAGTATTACCGGTGAGTTTTTTACATTCTTACTATCTCGGTCGAAGTTCCGTTTATTGGTCTCAATGCCATATTGAACCATTGCCTCCGCCAACCGGTCTATCTCATCCCTTGTAATTATTTTAATCACTACAAAATCTTGACCGGCCGACTTGGGTGCCGTCCGGGCGGAAAGAGCCATCAATTCCGCCGTATTTTTTAATACATCTTCCGGATTAATATAACCTAAAGATAAATTCATAAAATATACTCCTTTATATCAATTTTTTAAAATATGACTATAATACGCTAATAGAATAATTTTCCCTCTCAAAGTTATTCTAACCTAAATATCACATTATATACATACCCTCACCCTTACAGGCATGGGGTTCCCGCCGGATTAAAAGCGACAACCTGAAATGTTTGCAGTCTACGATTTGTGGTCAAAAGCCATTTAAATTTCAATGGTGCAGCAAATTCCGGCTGCAGCCTCCCTCTCTCGAGCCAGTAGCGTGAACGCAGATTATTGAACTGTCCCCTGTTCGCCTTTATGGTCAATTCCAATGGTCTATCTACTATTAGACAGTCATCAATTTCAGCTATACTGCTAATTTTTTTAATAATTACATTTCTATGCTGACAATTCGGTATGGGAAAAACATTAATCAACCCGATATTCCTGCTTAAAGGACCAATAATTTTAACATTGGCAATAGAGGTAGTGAGATTTAATTTATTTATTTGTTGTAGCAGTATTTCGTTAGCCAAAGAGACTGCCTGACCGTGATAGGTCATGCTAATCAGTGGCTTAAGCAGGTGTTTTAATTTACATCCTTCCCGATAAACATTTTCTCCAATGTGTTCAACTTTTAAGTTCAAATATGTAGCTATATTTTCTATATCTTTTTTGGAATAATGAAAGAGCGGAGCATAAAAACCATCAACGAACATTATTCCATATTGACCCCAGCTATCGCTCTGGTTGGAACCGGTAAGAATAAGCCGGTTGTTAAATTTTGCCCTAATTAACCCTAATTTTACTTTTCTGGTACAGAGATTGCAATCGGGGCCGCCTTTCATTATGCTGCGCTGCTCTGATACTCCGGAAATGATTTGTAACGGCACTCCAATTTCATCACAAATTGTCTTGACATTCTGATAAACCTTATGGTAAGTAAATAATCCAAAATCTACATGGGCTGCAATTACTTTCTTCTTTCCCAAGGCTTCTTTGGCTAAAAATAATGTTACTGTACTGTCCAACCCTCCGGAAAAGGCAACAATAACAGTCTCCTCTGCCGCAGTTCTCCTTATGTTTTTAATAGTGCTCTCTATTTTAAGTGTAACATTTTCCAATTTATTCTACCAGACTAAAATATTTTTAGCCGAAGCCGGTCACAAAATAGATGACATATTAGTACAGACACCCACATCTTCACAGCGGGGAATACCCGTTGGGTTAAATAAAGTGGTGATTGCTATAATTTTCAGAAGGCTGCTCGACTGAAAACCAATCAGTTCAGAAGTATAGCACTGGCTTTTGGAATTATATCTTGAATTAAAGGTTATTATTGACTCTCTTGTTTTAATTCTAAATACTCCGGAAAGGTGTGCTCTTTATAATAGCCTTCTCCAATATAGTGCAGTATATCTAAAAAGGTATCAACAGGTACAAAGCCCGGTAAGTTAGCGATTTTCTGGTTCTCGCTATCCAAAAACCAGATAGTTGGAAGTCCGGTAACATTATAAAGCTCAGCAGACAATTGCTTCTCGGTCATTTTTTGCGCCCCTGCTACAACGTTATTGCTGGAATTGCTGTCGATCCGCACACTGGCAAAATATTCAATTAAGATATCCTGCACTTCTTTGTTAGCAAAGTTTTCCTGTTCCATCTTCCTACACCAGCCACAATTGTCAGAGTAAAAATATAGCAAGGTGGGAACATTTTCCACACTGGATTTGCTCAGAGCCTGATCGTAAGGGAGCCAGGTAAATTTTTCTTCTTTTTCTTTTTCAGTAGATTTAGCCTGGTCATTGGAACAACTTATCAAGACAAAGGACAAAGCTATTACCAAAACTAATATATGTAAACCTATTCTTCTTCTGTTTAACAACATTATTCTTACCTTCTTCATAATTTTTAGAATATTTTTAAATTATAAACTAAGTTTATGCTAAGTCAATTTTTATCCGGCTAACTTAGAGAGGAGAGAGAGGTTATCACTAAAAACCAGGATACCGATAATGATTAATAGCACTCCTCCCACGACTTCTATAATGAGAAAAGCTTTTTTTATTTTGCTTGCTATTTTATAAAACTGATTGACCGCCAATGCGGTCAACAAAAAGGGAACGCCTAGCCCGGCGGAATAAAACAAGAGCAGAACAATTCCCTTATTTACCGTCTCCTGCGTACCGGCATAGAGCAAAATAGACGCTAAAATGGGGCCGATACAGGGTGTCCAGCCGAAGGCAAAGGCAAAACCGATAAGAAAAGGGGTCAGAAATATATTGAAAGATACGGACTGTTTCAGGTTAATTTTCTTTTGATATTGTAGAAAGGGAATATTTATCACGTGCAGCATGTGCAAGCCAAAAATAATAATAATTGCACCACCTATTCTTTTAAACCAGAGCGCGTATTCCTGCATAAATTTACTTAATAAGGTGGCTGAGGCACCTAAAGACACAAATACCAAAGAAAAGCCCAGAATAAAACTGAAAGCACCGGTTAAAATCCGATATAGAGAGGCGCTGCTTCTATGGTCTGGGGAGCTGAGTTCTTCTAAAGATAATCCGGATATAAAAGAGATATATCCCGGTACTAAGGGTAGAAGGCAGGGGGAAAGAAAAGAAAGAACTCCTGCCATAAAAGCGGCTAAAAAAGAAACATCCTGTAAGATTAACATACCTTTCACCTTTCTTTTGCCTTTTTAATAGGAAACAAATATCAACTAAAATTATAAAAGCTAAAACTATAATATTCAAATTCTAATTATAAATCATCAAATCATCTTATATAAAACCGGTTAAATTCCCCCGAATAGGGTAACCAGTCTACCTCAATATTCTCAACAATCGCTAAACGAGGGCCCTCTTTGCACCATTCAATCATCTGTTTTACCGCCTTTTGAGAACCTTCTACTATCAATTCTACGTCACCATTAATCAAATTTTTAATACAGCCCTTAATGCCAAGCTGCTCAGCAACTTCTCGGGCATAATGGCGATAAGCGACTCCCTGCACCATACCGCTCACTCTGATATAGGCACCTGCCTTTTCTTTGTTCTTTTTCATTTTTATACCTTTTTCTTTATGAAAAACAGCGTATCAAATTTAATAGCAATTAATAACTATAATAACATAACTGAAAAATTATAGTACAAATGCCGCCGATGAAAAGTTGACCCGGTATCGGTAAAGATATAGAATATTCTAATCCCAAAATACAGTATTTAGTATTCTGTAAAAGTTATTGCAATGTAATAATTTATATGGTAGGATATATACAAGATAAAGGCTGCTTTAATAGTTGTGCTCTCTCCAGCGCAAAATACTTGTATTTATTTAGCTCTTGAAACAAAAACTTTCTATAGTTAAATGGAATTATTCTCAAAACAATATTTTGTTCATCTCCTATTTTTGACATTGATATTTGATTGTGCTAACATACTGAATCAATTATACGTATTAAGACTTACTCATAACTGACAAGGTCATTACTGCAATGGGTTACGTTAAATAAACATAAATCTATCGTTCTGCTCAATTACAAAAAACTAACCTAATAGAATAAACTAAAGGGAGGGGGGTAATCATTCAAATACCTGCATTGTAAAATCAATTTGAAGAATCATTTTACTTATTTTTTATTCTAAATTAATATCATGAAATTTAATTTTAAAAGGAGTTGAAAAGAATGGATGGAAATCAAAGAGAACAGTGGCAATCGCGTATAGGTTTTATCGCTGCTGCTGCCGGCTCTGCAATCGGTTTGGGGAATATCTGGAGATTCCCTTTTATCACTGGCAAATACGGTGGTGGAGCATTTGTCTTAGTCTATATTCTTATATTAATATTTGTCGGCTATCCCGTAATGAATTCAGAATTGCTGCTTGGACGTAAAACACAGAGAGCTGCCGTCGGTGCATTTAAGGCACTTGCTCCCGGAACGCCTTGGATTTTAGTTGGCTATATGGGTGTGCTCGCCGGCTTTATAATACTTTCCTACTATTCAGTAGTAGCGGGCTGGGCACTGGCATATATGTTTAAATCAGGTACTTATATGGTTGCTGATGCCGTGCCTGGTGATATATTTGTGGGGTTAATCACCAATCCGGGCGCAATCTTGTTCTACCATACCGTATTTATGCTGCTTTGTATAGGCATCGTGGCTGGTGGGATTGAAAAGGGAATTGAGCGCTGGTCCTTGATTTTGATGCCGGCTTTATTTGTCTTGTTAATTATTCTAATTATCCGCTCAGTAACATTGCCCGGGGCAGGGGCAGGTTTAACTTTCTATTTAAAACCAGTACTGGCTAATTTCAGCGGTGAAGGTTTCCTGGCTGCCCTTGGACAGGTCTTCTTTTCTCTAAGCTTGGGTATGGGCTGCATGATTACTTATGGTAGTTACCTGAGTAAAAAAGAAGATATTCCTCTTTCTGCCAGATATATAGTCGTTAGCGATACATCTGTAGCTATATTGGCTGGCTTCGTTATTTTCCCCGCAGTTTTTGCCTTTGGCTTGGAACCTGGAGCGGGTCCTGGCCTTACCTTTATCACTATTCCGGCAGTTCTTGCTAAGATGGGACCTTCCGGACACCTATTTGGCTTTATGTTCTTTACCTTGTTGATGATAGCCGCCTTAACTTCAGCCATTTCCTTGCTGGAGGTTGCAACCGCCTACTTTATCGATGAAATGAAGTTTAATCGGAAAAAAGCTACACTTATCATGGGCCTACTTATCTGGCTGCTGGGCTTCTTCCCGGCCTTGGGATACAGTAAGCTATCTCACATTTTACCGATAAGGGGAATGGACCTGCTGGATTCTTTTGACTTTGTGGCAAACAATATAATGCTTCCCCTTGGCGGCATGCTTACCGCTGCCTTCATTGGATGGTATTGGGGTACTGATAAAGCCATAGAAGAATCTAGTATTGGCGCCAGTGCTAAACTGGGCTCTGGTTATGCTTTCTTAATAAAATACATAGTACCAATTGCTATCTTTTTGGTATTTCTAAACAGCGTAGGTATTTTAGGCTAATTATTTGTTATTACTGAACGATAGGTTTGCCAGCCCGGTATTCCCTCAGAATCTGAGGGAATACCGGGTTTTTTATTGGGGTAAGTTTAATATAATAGTTTACGGATTTAGCAGCAGGATAGGTAATGCTAATTTCATTCTCCACAAAATGCGGGCAATTATGTCTTTGGCCTTTTGTAATACTTCAAAAGAAGTTAACTCCTGGAATTGAACTTCCTCAGGGGTTAGAGAGACTATCATTTTGTTACCTATACTCAGTGAAGCACATTGCTCCGCTTCAGAGCTATTTACCGTTATTTCATAGGCTTCCAGGTCTAATCTCAGTACATGGTCAAAATTAGAAACTACATTAGTCATCTTAACCCTGAGCATCTCTTCTTCATTACCGCTAAAAGATAGAACCGGCTCCTCATTAAGCAGAATATACACCACGAATACTTGCCCCTCTTTCTGAACATCACCGGTGACCCGTAAATAGTTGGTCGTTAGCCGCCGATTAAGGGGAATATTGTGCTCAGAGAGATATTCTTTAATCTTTTTAATCCGATATTCTACATCGGGGTGGGTTTGAAAAATCCCCATCCTTATATCAGGTTTTAATATTTTCTCGCTATTTACCCTTTCAAAATAAGTCAATAGGGCGATAGGATGATAGAGGCGACTCTTATAAAGTAATTCTAATGCTGTAAAATCCGCCTCTTCTTCATATTCCCGACGATAAGCATTAAGGATGGTAATACCGGTTAGCTCACTCAGTATCCCCAATGCCGGGTCACCGGTTACCAGTATAGTAATCAGCTCTACCAGTTTCAATTTTTTACTATCCTTCAACTGTTTAATGGAATGTTGATGTATGACATGCCCCATTTCATGTGCCATAACTGCTGCCAGCTCATCATCTGATTGCACATAATCAAGCAAATCCGCCGTTAGAAAGATAAATCCACCTGGAAAGGCAAAAGCATTAGGCCCCTCGCGCTCAATAATTTTAAACTGATAATTAATCTCCGCTATTCCTGAAACCTCTTTCAAATGTTCTCCTATTTGCTGAACTTTCCGGATTAATTCGTCATCTTCTACCGGTTCATATTGCTTTTCTATTCTAGCGGCTATCTTGCGACCGATTTTTTCTTCCTTTTTAAAATCCCGTTCAGCAGAAACCGGTAAGGTTACCATAAAAAAGAGTATGGTAAATACTATAATCATAACAACTGCAGAAACTCTGTTATTATGTTTCCAAGAGAGCAAGAGATTTTTATGCATCTAACTCTGTGTACCTTTTTTATTTCTTTATTTATTCCTAAAAACATTTAGAAATTAGCTAAGTGATTAATTCGACAGCTCTCTGACAGACTTCTTTAATATCCTCTCTTCTTTCCAATTTACCTAAAACCAGATTATTGGAGCCGCCGCCCTTTCCGTTAAATTCGCTAAGCAATTTATCCATTATTTCTTTCAGATTACAATTCAAATCAGCCGAATGTGCTAAACATATTGCCGGCTCAGGACCTTCGCTGGCTAAAATAATAACCGTCTTTTCTTCCTTAGCCAGCAACATGGCTATCTGATTCAAATTCTGTATTTTTTGTTCTGAAAAAATTTTTTCAATTAAGGAAATCCCTTTTATTTCTCGCCGACTTTTCGCTTGCAATTCTGCACTTTCCCATTCATTTATTCTTTTTTCCATCTTATTATAGGATTTGATCAATTCCTTCTGCTCCAGACTTAATTGCCTGATCTTTTCTTCTAAATTTCCTATTCCCGTAGTAAAAAAGTGAGAAAGGGTTTTTAGAATGAGATGTTTTGTCTGATAATCACCCAAAGCCCTACAACCGCAAAGAAAAGATATCCTAATTTTGTCCTTACGGTTTTCCCACCCTAATATTTTGATAATACCCACCTCGCCGGTTCGTTCACAATGAGTACCCCCGCAGGCAGATTTATCAAAATTTTCAATATCAATAATGCGTAATTGCTCCAACTTTTCCTGTTTTTCCTTAAAACGGTCTGTTCTCAATTTAATCTTATTTTGGGAAAAATAGTGTTGAACTGCCCTGTTTTCATAGACAATCTGATTTGCCCGCCACTCTACCTCCTTCATCCTTTCTTCATCGAGAGGTAGAGTAAGAATATCAAGAGTACAGATATCCTCACCCATATGAAACGATTGAGTCTCCCTTTGCCAGAGCTCCATCAAGACACCTGAGAGAATATGTTGCCCGGTATGCTGCTGCATATGGTCCAGACGATAATACCAGTCAATTTCTCCATTAACTGAATCTCCGATTCCATTTTTTATCTCCTGCTCTAAATAATGGGCTATTTTATCCCCTTCTTCCTCTACCGCTAAAACCGGTATCCCCTCTATGGTCCCTCTATCATTAATTTGCCCTCCACTGTTAGGATAAAAGCAGGTCTGATTTAAAACTATAGCTAGTTTACCCTGTTCCGTTACCGGATATTTATCAACAATAATAGCCTGGAATTTGGTTTGGTAAGAGTCTTTATGGTATAACCTTTTGGTCTCCATTAGCCGCCTCCTTTTATTCAATATTAAATCTAGGTGCTCTACCCAAACAAATCTATCTTTAATTTTACCACAAATAAAAAGTTCCCCTGCTGACTTTGGGAGAACTTTTTTATTCAGGACTATTTTTTAAACCGTTCAGGCCAAAGGTGGTTTTGCTTTTTTAGTATAAATACGTTTTAAGCGAGCATTAACTTATCCTCGGCAAATTCTTCTTTTCTGAGTTTAGAAAACTGTTTTATCAGATAATCCGTGCTAATATTTTCTCTTTTTTTACCGGCAATATCCAGGATGATCCGCCCTCTGTCCATCATAATGGTTCTATTACCATATCTCAGTGCTTCCTGCATATTATGAGTAACCATAATAGTGGTTAGCCGTCTTTCTTTGATAATCTCCTGAGTGATAAGTTGAATCTTTTTGCTAATCTCGGGATCTAAGGAAGCAGTCGGTTCATCCAAGAGCAAAATCTTGGGATCAAACATGGTTGCCATCATTATAGTTAAAACCTGTCTCTGCCCACCTGAAAGTGAAGAAGCCTTCTTGCTGAGCATGGATTCCAATCCCAATTCCACCCGAGCTAATTTTTCTTGAAAAAATACTCTTCTCTGCTTATTTAATCCAAAATGCAGTCCTCTGCCAAAACGCTTCATGGCTAAAGATAGGTTCTCTTCAACAGTCATAGAAGGAGCAGTGCCCAGCAAAGGATCCTGAAAAACCCGACCAATGAACCTGGCACGGAAATACTCTGCTTTATTGCTAAACTCACAGCCGTCAATCTTTACTTTTCCCTTATCAGGCAGGACGGTTCCGGCAATGATATTTAAAAGCGTAGATTTACCGGCACCATTACTGCCAATAACGGTCACAAAATCTTCTTTCGGGATATTCAAGTTAATACCTCTCAGTGCCTCCGTTTCATGAGAAGTGCCTCGAGCAAAACATTTATATACATTTTCCAGCTGTAACATAATACTGCTACCTCCTAATTTGATTTATTATTTCCACTAGACCCGTTGCTTGCCACTATGGCCTTGATCTTTCCTCTACTAAAGGGAATTGTTAGTGCTATAACTACCAGTATTACTGAAATTAATTTTAGATCTCCCGGTTGAAATCCTAATCGATAACCATAACGTAGAGCTAACATTACAGTGATTCTGTAGATAATTGACCCGATAATTACACCAAATGTAATCCAAGAGTTGCTACCCTTATCTCCAATAATACTGCGGCCAATAATAACCGAAGCTAAACCTGCAACCATGGTACCGATGCCCATTCCCACATCGGCAAAGCCGGAATATTGGGCAAACAGTGAGCCGGAAAGGGCTACCAAGGCATTGGAAAGACATAACCCCATAACTTTAGTCTGCCTGATATCAACACCTAAGCTTTGTATCATCTGTTCATTATCACCCGTTGCCCGAATAGCCATACCTATCTCTGTATCTAAAAAGAAATCGAGCAAGAGCTTTATCAGTAGAACCACAATAAGAAAAATAAAGGGAGTTAACTGGTCCAGCGAAAATTGTGGAAACCAGCTCTTGGCTATATCAAAAATACTAACTTTCCCTAAAAGGGGAATATTCGATTTTCCCATAACTCTTAAATTAACTGAATAAAGCAGGGTCATAGTCAGGATACTGGAGAGCAAATTGGTAAATTTTAGCCTGGTATGGAAAAAGGCAGTTAAACCTCCAGCCAATATACCTCCGACCATTGCCCACATAATTGCCAGGAAGGGATTACCACCGGCAAAGATTATTCTGGCGGCAATAGCTGCCCCCAGAGGGAAAGAACCATCTACTGTTAAATCGGGAAATTTTA
>JAAYOB010000017.1 GCA_012520575.1 Candidatus Stramentimicrobium fermentans | reverse complement strand
CCAGTAGTAGGCATCAATAAATTTGGGATTCAATCTCACTGCCTGCCGATAAGAGTCGATAGCACGGCTGTAGTTTCTTTTCTCGTATTCGTTATAACCCTGTTCATACCAGCTATAGGCTTCTTTACCGTATTTCAGAGAGGCCTCCACCTTATCATGAAAGTATTGTGCCCGGGGGTAGAAACGGTCTAATTCCAAAACTCTGTCCCAATAGTACAGGGAGTTTTCCAAATCATCGATTTCATAAAAAACCCTGGCAGCCCAGTAATTGGAATCGATATAATCAGGATATTCCTTAATGGAATTCAGAAAATAGATGAGACTCTGGTCATAGTCGCCATCCTCATAGGAATTATAGCCCAAACGGTAATAGGCATGAGCCAGATTCTGTTTTACCTGGGGGGAGGACAAATCTGTCCTCTCAATTAGACTCAGGTATCTGTTCCATTGTTCCGCTTCTCTGTAATACCAGTTGGTATGCTGAAACATGAGAGCCAGATAGTAGTGTGCTTCCACAAAATCAGGGTCAATTGCTATAGCTTCTTCTGCCAGTTCAATAGCTTCGGCCCACAGTTTTCTCCCCGGGTAGTTGGCACCCTGATAGGCAGCCAGCGCTTCTTCCATTTTTTCCGTTGCTTCCTGCAGCAACTCTACTGCTTCCGGCGCAGCATCACTATAGATTTGTATTCCTTGAGCTGAACCGCTCAAAATAGCCGACTGAAAAAATAAAATCAAGACCAGTATGATCAGAGAACACTTGACAGACAATCTCTTGCCGTTCATTTCCATTACCCTCCTTAAACTACTTCGATATGTTACTTGCTAATATTTATTATACTAAAATAAACTGAAAATGTTAAATGCTATGGTCTTTTTTTAAAAGCGAAAGGTAGTTATCCCTTACCCTTTCAAAACTTGGTAAGTAATCGGCACTCACTGAGCTGGCTCGCGGTGGATTTAAGTTTAAAAAATTTAATCTTTTACCGTCTTTGCTTATAGAAAAATCAAGATGAGGACCGGTAGCCAAACCTGTAGCACCGACATAGCCGATTATTTCGCCCTGCTCCACTCGTTTCCCCGCTTTTAATCCCTGGGCAAATTTGGAGAGATGGCCGTATCCGGTTACATAACCATTGGGATGCCTGACCTCTATGTAGTTTCCATAACCGCTATCATAGCGCTTAGTAATAACGGTACCGGCCCCTACTGTTACAACGGGCGTGCCGGTAGGTGCGGCATAGTCTATGGCCAGATGGGGACGCCAGATTCTTAAAATAGGATGATACCGATTTTCCGTATACCCTGAGCTTATATATTTGTAGTTGAGCGGTGCCTTTAAAAACGCCTTTCTCAGACAATGGCCATCGGGAGTATAGTAGTCGCTATTTCCGTTAGGGTCTTCAAAAAGGATAGCGGTATGAGTACTGAGTAGTTCCCCTTCATACACCGCTGCCAGTATATCACCCCAACGGTAAAAATCCCCCCGGTATTGTCTTTCTACCAATATTTTATAAGAGTCGCCATTCTGGCATTCGGTCAGGAAGTCTATATCCCAAGCAAAAATTTCCGCCAGTTGAACTGCCAATTGTCCGGAATTATCATATTTCATCATCGCCTGATAGAGTGAGCTCTCAATTCTCCCTTCCATACAAACAATTTCCCGGAATATCTCCTCTTTGCTGACCTCAATGGCACTTAGTTCATTAGCGGGAATCTTGATATAATAAGCATCTAAACTATTGGGCTGATAGTCGAATTGCACAATTTCCCCCTCACTATTACAATGAACAGTAAATCTTACCCCTTCATTTAAACGACCGATATCGACTACCGATTTCACTTTTTCCCCTAAATCTAATATTTCATGAGGACTAATCCCCTCTTTAACTAAAAGCTCATAGAGTGTTTGCCCGGAGTTAAGCTTACCGGATATTTTTTTTATGGATTCTTCTCTTCTGCCTGAGCCCTGATAGGCCAGTGCCAATCTCTCTGAATCCAATTGCTCCAAACCCATTGTCAGGCTGCCGGCTTCATCCCTATATTCTCCTGCCGGGTCTTTAAAACTCTCTTTTTTCAGTCCTTCGGTGTTTCTCCCTTCCGGCTCAGCCATTTTGTTAACAATTCGGTTATTATTCTGTTCGCTTTCTACTTCCACTGCCGGTACCGGGGTTGTGCCGGTGGTATTGGTGGTATTGTAGAACAGCTTGACTCCTGCCAGAGCTAAAATTAGAACTGCAATAAAAGATACTTCCTTTTTATAATTAAGAATGTTTTTAAAATTAAATAATCTTCGGGCCTTTTTTATTTCTTTTTTCTTTTTGTTAGTAGTACGGTTAAAGTAATGGATATTATATTTTTTAATGGACAAGCAGCTTTCTCCTTATCCTATTTTTCAATTATTTATTTCAGGATAGAGACTAAAGACTCTTTTTCAGTTTTATCCTATTATAGTATGGAATTCATTTTTAGTGCCATATATTTTTGCTGCTATTTTTAGCTAAATTAAAAAAACTCAATCAGCTATGGATTTTGGCCGATAAAAAAATATCTTAATAATATTCTATTTTACCCGGCTTACTTTTCTAAATTAGTATAGGCATTTAGAAAATAGCGGTCGGTCATGGAAGCCAGATAGTCTATCACTACCTCTTCCGGGGAATAATCACTAAGATACTTGCTCCCCCGGTCCTCTCCTCTGTTCCAAATCCATTCTTGAAAAACAATGGAATTATAGTTGCCCTTTTTGATATCCTTTCTGAAATGCTCAAACAAAAAGAAGAAGGCTTCTCTGATTTTCCCTCTTTCTCTTTTCAGTATTTTATTTTCGTATATCACTTCCAGATTAAAATTCTTCAGCTGAAAGACACATTGGGCAATAGATGGGGAATATTTTATTTCATTCCGTCCATAGGATTGGAAAATGATATCCTGCACCAGGGTATTGATTATTTCACTATTATTCTCACCCAAGGTCTTTTTAACTTTGCCCGGCATATCTTTCTTTTTTATCAATCCGATACGTACTGCATCTTCAAAATCCTGACCGATATAAGAAATAGAATCGGTAATGCGGACCAGACATCCTTCTAAGGTGCCCGGAAAGGTAAGTGCATGTTCTCCCTCTTTTTTTCGCCTGATGTAGTCCTGAATATCCTCTTCAGATTTATTCTTTACCGGCTGCACGCTTACTTCATTGACCTCACCGTCGTGAGAAATAATCCCATCCCGGACCTGAAAGGTTAAATTCATTCCCCTGTTGGCATCGGAGAGCACATCCACCACCCTTAAGCTATGTATATTATGGAAGAAGGGACTGAGTTTGTGTTCCAGTGCAATCTCCTGTAAAAATCTTTCCCCATCATGGCCGAAGGGGGAATGCCCCAAGTCGTGCCCTAAGGCAATGGCCTCTATCAGATCTAAATTTAATCCTAAAACTTTGCCGATGGAGCGGGCAATCTGAGAAACCTGTAAGGTATGGATGCTGCGATTGGCTAACTGTTCATCAAAACTGGCGGCATTGTAAATTACCTGAGTCTTGCCTATATAGCGTCGGAAGGAACCGGAATAGAGAATATGGTCACGGTCCCGGGCAAAGGGACCTCGCAAGGGATGTTCTATAGGTATCTTGCGATGAGCATCACAATTTTTAGCAGCGAAGGGGGAAAGATTGCTATCTTCTTTTTGCAGAATCTCCATTTGAAATTTTTTTTCATCCATCTATATCACCACAATAAACCTTTATTCACAATAAAAATTCAAAATAAGTAATAAATAACCGGACACTATTTGTGAAGTGTTAAGAAGTATTTAGTAGTATTCTATATGATTAGAAGGGAAACCTCAAGAGAAGACGGGGTTCGTTACTCTAAAAAGACAGATAGGGGACACTCTGAACATCTGGGATTATTCTTCAGACAGTAATCTTTGCCTACCATGACCAACTGGGCATGAAATTCATTGTATAGGCTTACCTGGGGCGGCAGGTAGGTCATAAAAAAGTGCTGAACCCGGTCATAACCATCTTTGCCGGTAAAATAGCCATGCCGCTGAAAGATCCGGCAAGTATAAGCATCGACCACAAAGACAGGTTTTTCACCGGCATAGAGTAAAATGCTGTCAGCAGTCTCCGGTCCAATACCATTTACCTTGAGCAATTCTTTTCTCAAAGCCCTCCAATCACCACTGAACAGCTCTTTCAGTGAGCCTCCATATTGAGAGCGGAGAAACCTGATAAAATTCTTCAGCCGCCTGGCTTTAAGATTATAGTATCCGCTGGAGCGGATTAATTCTGCCAGGCACTCCTCTTTAATATGAAAAAGGGCTGATACATTGAGCAGCCCTTCTCTTTTTAAATTCTCTATTGCCTTCACTACATTCTGCCAGTTGGTATTCTGGGTCAGGATTGCGCCGATTATGATTTCTAATTTTGTTTCAGCGGGCCACCAATGTAAAGGACCATAAAATTGCAGCAGCTTCCGGTGTATAGACCGGAGCCGGTCGCTGATATCCTGTTCTTTCATAATCTGCTATCTTTATGAGTTATAGAAATCAGCTAAATGCACATTTTCCAGAAAAGCAACCAGTAATTGTATACTAGCTTCCAAATCATCTATACGGCACATTTCTACTACAGAATGGATATAGCGGGAAGGTACGGAAATACCGCCGGTAATCACCCCGCTGCGGGTCTTCTGTATGGCACCGGCGTCAGTTCCGCCTCTTTCCATAACATCCATCTGGTATTTGATATTATATTTTTCCGCCAATTCTTTTAAAAAGAGGTACATTCCGCGGTGGGCAATCATAGAAGAGTTCATTACCGCAATGGCTGTCCCTTTTCCCAAAGCACATACCTTTTCTTCTTCTTTAATGCCCGGGGTATCCATGGCTACAGTCACATCGAGCGCTATGCCGAAGTCCGGTTCAACGGCATAGGATGAGGTTATGGCGCCTCTTAATCCTACCTCCTCCTGAGAAGTGGCAACCGCATAAATATCTACTTTATGCTCTTTTACCCTGCGCACCGCCTCGATGAGGACATAGACCCCCGCTCTATTATCCAGAGCTAAAGAGGTTACCGCCTGCTCATTGAGCTGAACAAAATCCCTATCAAAAGTAATGGCATCTCCCGGCTGAATGATAGCTTCTACCTCTTCCTTGCTTAAGCCGACATCTATAAAAAAGTCTTTCATATTGGGCGCTTTCTTTAGCTCCTCATCGCTTAAGACATGGATGGGTTTAGTGCCGATTACCCCGATGGTCTTTTTCTTTCCATGCACGATTACCCTCTGGGCAACCAATGTTTTAGGGTCAAAGCCCCCCACTTTGGCAAAACGGATAAATCCGTTCTGATCAATAGACTTTACCAGAAAGCCGATCTGGTCCATATGGGCTGCCAACATAACCCTTTTCGGCTTAACACCCTCTTCTGCGGTGGTGGCTTTTTTTAGAGCAATAACATTCCCCAGGCGGTCCAGATCTACCTTATCACAAATTTCCTTAAGTTCTTCCTGCACCAGTTCGGTTATCTGATTTTCATAACCGGAAATACCGGGAGCTTCACAGAGTCTCTTTAATAATTGCATTTTCTTCTCCTCTCTTTTCTTCCCCATCTTTCCAATATTTACTAATTTATTCTAATCTTTTTATTACCTTTTTATTACTTTTATTAATATAACCCTATCTGTAGAAAATTATATTAAAAATTATCTATCAACTATCTATTCTTTCTTATTCTCTGCTTTTTGAAAGGCCTCTTTTAATATAGTAAGTACCCTTAATGGGTCTTCTACATATATCTTGGAACCGGCCAGTATATCCACAAAGCCTAATTCACTTTTATAACGGGGGACGATATGGCGATGGAGGTGCTTAACACTCGCACCGGAACTTTCTCCTAAATTGTAACCGATATTGAATCCCTGAGGATGGTACAATTTTTTTAAAATATTTACGGCTAAAACAGTGAGCCGGTGCATCTCCGATACCTCTTCCCCGGATAATTCCGTTAGATCTTCAATATGCCGATTGGGAAAAATCATCAGATGACCCGGATTGTAGGGATAAATATTTAAGGTAATAGTCATCAAATCGTTATGAAAGACTGTAGAGTCGACCACTCTTTTGTCGTGAGCCGTAATGGCACATAAGATGCAGTCAACCTCCGGCCGTTTTCCTCGGACATAATTTATTTTGGAAGGAATAAAGAGATGTCTTTTCATTGATTTACACAAATTTAAAACTAAATTATATTTATATTTTCCTAAAACTTATCAGCAACAACCAGGCAATCATTTTCTAATACAGGTATCGTCTTATACAAATTTTTTTGGGCACAAAAAACAAGGTCTTTTGCAAACCCTTTTTCTTTGAGTTTTTTGCCCCAAACACTGGTCTCCAGAACTTTTATTAAATCATCATCGTCTTTAAATTTCCGGTATAAAAAATATGCAATCTGTCCATCATCATTGAAAAAAAGAGGTGGGGTTTTTCCATTGTTTCTATTTTCGATTAAATATTTCATCATGCCCGCACACACAGTATCTTCTAAAGAAATATTCCCTCTGTCACCTGCGCAGACCATAAGAATGTCTTTATTGTAGTTTTGACAATAACTGACAACAGCTCCTATATTTAAAAAACAACCTATAATAATCTTGGCTGCCTTTCTCGTCAATTGAAGTGCCTTGGTTCCATTAGTGGTTGACAAAATAATTATTTTACTCTTAATATGTTTACCAATATATTCGAGGGGGGAATTCCCAAGATAAAATCCCGGTAGTTTCAATCCATTCCTTTCTCCACATAATAACACTTGTTCGGAACACAGGTCTTCAGATACCTTGATAGCCTTTTCAATTGAATATACCGGTATTACACTGTTGGCGCCTTCTGATAATGCAGTAACAATGGTGCTGCTTGCCCTTAATATATCAATAATAACGACCAGATGATTACTTATATCCTTGTCCAATATTTCATCAGGTAATAAAGCTATCTCGACATTCATCTGTAAAATCCTAAAAAATATTTTCTTAGTTTTTTAGTGCTGTTTTCTATTTTATGCGCCAAATTTATCTAACTTTAAGGCATTAGCCAACATTAAAGGCATGGCATCGGTGGATGGAAATCTTCCCAGCCCACCTTTTACAAATTCCTTTTCACTAAAATGCCTAACCTCATCGACCCGAATATAACGGGAGTAGAGCAGGAATGGATTAGGGTGCCAGCTATGCCCGGCAAGTGCCGCCGGTGTAGAATGGTCTCCGGTAATCACCAATACCTCCGGGTTCAATTCCAGCAAGGCCGGTATATACTGATCGGCCTCTTCAATAATCTTTACCTTCGCTGCAAAGTTCCCGTCTTCACCATAAGTATCGGTCTTTTTGATATGGAGGTAAAAGAAATCATGGTTTTGGAAGTTGTCCCGTAAAGTGACGAATTCATCGGCAATAGTTTCACCTGTTTCCAATATACTCATACCCACTAACCGGGCTAAACCACGATACATGGGATAGGCGGCAATAGCCGCAGGATTTAATTTGTATAACTCCTGCAAAGAGGGTAAGTTGGGATGCTTGGCAATTCCTCTTAACAGAATAGCATTGGCAGGATGCTCTTCTTTGAGAACTTCCAGACATCGGACTATAAATTTATTTATTATGTGTACACTCTTTTCACTCTCCGCTCTTAAGGATTCAGCATATTTTATTTTTTTTCCATCGAGTTGGGGGTCGGCATCGGTGATTCCGTCTTCCAATCCTTCTCCGCGGAAGACCACTACAAAACGGTGCTCCTTACCCGGTTTAATTATGACCTTTGTCTTATCGATTTCGGTGATTTCTTTTTGCAACAGAGCACATAATTGCTCATTCGTTTCGGTAGAGATACGGCCTGCTCTACGGTCCGTGATAATGCCGTCCGTATCAATGGTAGCAAAATTACCCCGGCAGGCCAGGTCATCACAGGTCAGCTCCAGCCCTATACCCAGAGCTTCTAAAACGCCTCTGCCTATCTGATACTTAATGGGATCATAGCCAAAGAGAGAAAGATGTGCCGGTCCGCTGCCCGGTGTTATACCGCGCGAAATGGGATCGGTTAAACCGCAGACAGAGCGTGCCGCTAATTGATCCAAATTTGGAATATGCGCCGCATCTAAAGCGGTCTTCCCCCCCGCATTGGGCAGGTCGCCCAGACCATCTAATACTACCAATACAATCTTAGAATCAGTCTTGGCAGAAAGCTCTTTTAAAATGTTTTCTTCTACCATAAGAAAATTCTCCTTACAGTCTAATGAAATCTTTAGTTCTATGGGGAAATCAGACTCTGCAGTCTTTCTCTCAGAAAGGTGTTCCTTTGCACTGTTTTATCATTTTTGATAGCAATCCACAACGCCTTCATAGTACCCACCATAACTACCAGCCTTTTGGCTCTGGTAATGGCAGTATACAACAAATTTCGTTGCAATAACAGAAAATGTTGGGTCAAAAGCGGAATAACAACGGCAGGATATTCACTGCCCTGGCTTTTGTGTACGGTGATAGCATAAGCCAGCACTATCTCATTCAATTCAGAGAAATCATATTCCACCAGACGGCGGTAGAAAAGTACCTTGACTATCTGTTCTTCATGGTCGATCTCTTTAATACTGCCTATGTCCCCATTAAAGACCTCTTTATCATAATTATTGCGAATCTGCATCACTTTGTCATTAATTTTAAATTGCTGATGGCCGTATTTTAAACTCTTTCCGGCAGGATTCAAGGCATTTCGGAGCATGCTATTCAATTGATCTGCTCCTACAGCGCTCTTATACATGGGGGTTAAAATCTGTATGTCCTGTATAGGGTCAAAACCATAGGTTTGCGGAAGACGATAGGTGCAAAGCTGCACTATCTTTTGAGCGGCAAGTTCGGGATTTTCCTCTTTCAGAAAGTAAAAATCCCGTTCCTGTTTACTCTTTAAAATAGGGAATTCACCTTTGTTGATACGGTGTGCGTTTACGATAATCAGACTTTTGGCTTTCTGCCGAAAGATACGGGTCAGCCGAATCACCGGTATTACCTCAGAATCGATCAAATCTTTCAATAAATTGCCGGGTCCGACTGAGGGTAACTGGTCTATATCGCCGATTAAAATCAAAAAGGTACCTTCGGTAACCGCCTTCAAGAGACTTTGCATTAAAAGAACATCTATCATAGAAACTTCATCCAAAATAACCACATCAGTCCTGAGGGGATTCTGTTCATTTTTGGTAAAGCGTTTTTCTTTGGGATTGTAAGCCAATAGCCGATGAATAGTGCGGGCTGACCGACGGGTTGCTTCGCTCAGCTTTTTGGCCGCCCTGCCGGTAGGCGCTGCCAGCATAATCTTTAAGCCCAGTTCTTCAAATAATTCTATTAAACCGATAGTGGTGGTGGTCTTTCCGGTACCGGGACCACCGGTAAGGATTAAAACCCGGTGCAGTAAAACCTCTTTCATGGCTTGCTTTTGTTCTTCAGCAAAATCAATCTTATATTTTTTTTCCAGCTCTGCTATCTTCTCCTCGATATTGAGCTGGGCCAATTGCTGAGGGAAACGAATAAGGCTGATAATTTTCTGACTTATTTCCTCCTCAGCATTAAAATAGGCCGGCAGCCAGACCTGTTTCTGCAGTATTATTATCTCTTTACTGTTATTTAATAGGGCAAATTCTTTTTCTACCGGCTCTTCGTTGGTATCCAGTAATTCAGCAGCCATCTGCCGTAAGTCATCCTCATAGACGAAACAATGGCCCTGCTTGGCATGTTCCTCTAAACAGTATTTTATACCTGCTCTTATTCGGGCCGGTGAATCACTGCTAATGCCTAAGTTTTGAGCGATTTTATCAGCAATTTTAAAACCAATCCCGAAGATATCATCGATCATACAGTAGGGATTCTCTTTTAACTTCTCAATCGCCTTGTTACCGTACTCTTTAAATATTTTTACGGCATAGCCGGTAGTGACCTGATAGGATTGCAGAAAAAGCATAACCCTTTTAATCTCTTTCTGTTCCTGCCAGGATTTTTTAATTAATTCAATCCTTTTTTGGGCGATTCCCTCTACCTCGTTGAGTCTATCCGGGTAATCCTCAATTATTTCTAAGGTTTTTTCTCCGAAATGGTCAACTATTCTGTTAGCGGTAGCCGGCCCCACCCCTTTAATCAGCCCTGAACCGAGATAACGCCGTACACCTTCTAAGGTAGTGGGTAAAATTATCTGATAATCATCAAAGTTGAACTGCAGCCCATAGCGTGGGTCTACACTCCATTTTCCCTTAAATTGATAGGTCTCACCAACACTAATGGCAGCAATTTTGCCTACCACTACCATTTCTTTCTTTTCCGGCTCCAGCATATCTATGCGGGCAATCACAAAACCATCAGACTCATTCTGGTAGACTAATCTTTTTACGGTCCCTTTGATCAGGACTTCTTCTTCTTTTAATTCTGTTTCTTTGTCCATTACTGATTCGTTAATTGGTTAATTTGTTAATTAAAATGATTCTCGAAAAAGAGTTTTAATTGTTTGGTATTTGTCTGTAAACTGTAAACGGACAACCGATAACCTTACCAAACTTTCAGCCCGCAATCTCTTCAGCTAATCATTTTTATCCAGACCTGGCGGGTGCGGGGGCCGTCAAATTCACAGAAACAAATCCCCTGCCAGGTTCCTAATTTCAATTGACCATTCTCTATAATAACGGAAATAGAAGAACCCATCAGACTGGATTTTACATGGGCTGCTGAATTTCCCTCTAAATGCTGGTAATTATCATCAAAAGGAATTGTCTTTTCCAGCTCCTGCAGTATGTCCTCCAAGACACAGGGGTCGGCGTTTTCGTTGATGGTAATAGCAGCGGTAGTATGAGGTACAAAGACTAGGCAAAGCCCCTCTTTTAGTTTACTCTCCTGAACCAATTTTTGTACTTCAGAGGTAATATCCAAGATCTCAGTTCGTTTATGAGTACTAACGGTAATGGTGTGTAGCATTTGCTTCTCCTTCTATTTTTACAATACTTTACAACTTGAGCTTACAGGGCTCTAAACATATTAATTCTTCTGTTAAAAATCTATTTTAGTCTATCATATTTTTTTAGGGTATTCAAAGTATTCACGGATTGACGGAGTTTGGAACTTTTACCTAAACCGTAAGCAAAAAAATTTAATTTTTTCTTAATGATTAATTTGACCGGTACCATTTTTTTATTATAATACATAGCATTGATAGCTAATACTATTATATTAAATGATATCTTAAAAGGAGGGTTTCATGAGGAAAAGAGCAGCTTCCTTATTCTGGCTGTTAGTATTATTTTTAACAATCCCGGTTATGGCAATGGCAGCAGACTATCTTACTCAGGCAGAGGCTATTTATGAAGAAGATAGCTTAGAGAGTGCCATAAAATCTCTCTCCCTTTATCGTAAAGCGGTAGAAGAAAATCCGGACAGTTATGAGGCTAACTGGAAGATGGCTCGTGCCCTAAGGAGATATGCTGATTTATCTCTGCAGGCAGAGGTTGATGACTGGAAAAATATCTGTAAAACGTACGGGAAGGAGGGTTTAAAGTACGCAGAGGTAGCAAGAGACATGGAACCGGACCGGGTGGAAGGGAATCTATTTTATGGTTTAAGTGCCGCTACTTACTCTGATGGTATCAGTATATTGAAAGCTATTAAAGAAGGTCTGAGAACTAAAACCGAAAAAGCATTTGAAAGAGCCTATGAGATTGATAAAATGTACGATGATGCCGCTCCGATCCTGTCATTAGCCAGAATGTGGCATCAATTACCCTGGCCCTATCAAAAGGAAAAGACTTCCGAAAAATACTTCGAAGAATACTATGCTCTTTTTCCCGACAATCCCGAAGGGCTGGTCTACTATGCTGAGCTTTTAAAAGACCGTAAGAAAAAAGACCGGGCTATCGAACTGTTAAAGCAGGCAGCACAGAGCGGCCATCCTTATTTCAGTAAGAGGGCTAACGAATTGTTGGAAGAATGGTCTAAATAATATAGATAAAAAAATATTAAAACTTAAACGGTAGCATAAAAACCATAGAAATGTTGTTACTGCCTTTTCCTCACAATGGGTTATCCAAAAACTTTTCCATCCACATTGGGCTCTTTACCTGTTTATCTCTGTCGATATTAAAATGACCTACTTTCACCATTAATAAAAAAGTATCTATCTCATCTTGTATTATAAGATTAATGGCTTATAATAGTAAAAGTTTACTCCAAAACTCTTAAATTAAAATAGCAGTCTCGATTATAGTTCAAAATAATCCTAAGAAAGATTCTGATTAATATGCTAAAATTGTTCAAAAATCGTAATTTGGTCCTGTCACTATCCTTAGTATTAGGGTTCTTAATCTCTGATATAGCACAATATACCAAGTCTTTGACTATTCCTTCTTTAGTAGTCATTATGACCTTGTCCCTTACCGATATATCCAACAAAAATATGTTGGATTGGCGAAAGTTGCCCAAACCGCTTGCCCTTGGAACACTGATGTGTTATTTTGTGTTGGGCTCACTTATTTTGATTCTCACTTATCTTTTTGTTCCGGAGATTAAACTAAGAACCGGAATGATTTTAGTTGCTGCCGGGCCGCCCGGAGCAGCCGTTATTCCCTTCGCTGCAATCCTCTCGGGCAACCTTTTTTTGGCATTGTTGGCCTCTTTCGGTGCCTATCTTGCCGCCTTAATCATTACTCCGCTGCTCTTATTGCTGGTTCCCGAAGCTAAAACCTTCCCTTTCTCTTTTTTATTACTCAACTTGTTCTACCTCATCATTTTACCTATTTTGGTTTCCCGAGTATTATTACTGAAAAAAATAGATACCATTATCAGACCGATTAAAGATTACATTATTAATTGGAGCTTCTTTGTGTTTATTTTTAATTTAATCGGTTTAAATAAAAACATATTTTTAAAGAACTTTAATGACTTATTTCTAATTATGGTCATAGCTTTACTTACTACCTTCCCTTTATTCTATTTGCTCCAATTCCTTTTTAAAAAATTCGGTATTAAAGAGGATGAAGCGATTACTTTGATATTGTTAGGGACTATAAAAAATTCTGCCTTTTCTTCCGCACTGGCTCTGCTCTTATTCGATCAGGTGGCATCATTGCCAGGCGCAATTTTTACTACCGTCTACGCTCTTTTTATGGTATGGATAGGGAGGTAGACACTATTATAGAACTCACTCCATCTAATACATTTCAACAATGGTTAGATTTAAAAATAAAGGAGATAAGAGAAAGCGGCTCTCTCCCCCGTCTCTTACTGCATAGCTGTTGTGCCTCTTGCAGCAGTTATGTCTTAGAGTATTTATCCCCTTATTTTCTGATAACTGTATTTTTTTATAATCCTAATATTTATCCTGAAGATGAATATGAAAAAAGATTGAAAGACCAGATTAGACTTTTAAAAGAATTACCGCTAAACGAGGAAGTTGATTTAATTATAGGTAATTATGAACCTGAGGTTTTCTATCAAAGAGTGGAAGGATTAGAGCAAGAAAAAGAAGGACAGGCACGCTGCGTTAAGTGCTATGAACTACGATTGGAAAAGACTGCTCAAAAGGCGGTTGAGCTGGGGTGCCCTTACTTTACTACAACCTTGACCATCAGTCCTCATAAAAACTCTGAGACGATTAACGAGCTAGGCGGAAAGATTGCCTCAGCTTATAATCTAAACTACCTGTTCAGCGATTTTAAAAAGAAAGACGGCTTTCGGCATTCTGTACTTTTATCCAAACGGTATGGGCTCTATCGTCAGAACTATTGCGGATGTTCCTTTTCCTTGTAAGATTCCTCCGGGTTCCACACGCAAGACACACAAAGAATAAACAAAACAAAAATAGGAGTATTTAATCGTATAAGCCGGGTTATTTTTATTATTCTGAGCTTTCTGTCTTGTCGCGAGCCCCATGCCAGGAGTGAATGACATCTTCATTGAGTAAATCCCGGGTTATTCTTTTTAACATTTGGTTCCCGCTGAAGAGGGAAAGAAATCCAAAATAAGAGACGATGCTCTCTTCTTTTTTGTTATCTCTTTTTTTATTCCTATTCCGGCTATAAGCTTTCAAAACGGCATCGATTAAATCGGAAAAAGAATAAATTTGAAATCGATCCACCTCTACCTCTTGCGCCAACTTCTCTACCAAAGTCAGAGCTATATCCTGATAGCCGCAATTTTCCGGTAATTTAAATATCTCCACTAATTTAGGCAATATTTTTTCAAAGAGGAGCCTGCGCTCAGACATATTCCGCTCCAGTCCCAGGGTTTTCGCAACTGTAATAATTACTTCAGGGTTCAGATTGCTGAAATAATCAAGAAAATAATCTTCCTCGTGTTCCAATTCAACATAATAATGTTGGCCTGCCAAATTTTTTAAAACCCGATAGGCGTCAAAATAACCTAGCTTTAAATTCCGCTGAGCCTGATCACCACTAAAATTTAAGGTCCCGCCCAGATGCTCTTTAGCCTTAACATCGATAATATGTAATTTTTCGGTATTTACCTTCCTCTTTCTACTTAATCCTCCTACCTGTATGGTGATGAGGGATTTATAACCACGTTCTACCAGCATACGCATGGGCAGATTGTCATAAATTCCCCCATCCAGATAGACTTTATCATCAATTTTTGCTGACCGAAAAAGAGGAAAATTGGCGCTGGCAAAAAGATAATCAGCTATCTGACCTTTGGGAATATCCTCTACAAAAAGCTCCAGAGCCCGTCGATTGGTTAAAGAGACGGTCACCATTCCAAAGTCGATATCTGATTTACGAAGTTTTTCTTCGTTAATATTCTCTTTGATTAGCTTCTGTAGGGGAGAAACATCGATACCACCCTCTGTGATAATTTCTCTCAACTTTCTTAGATAATAACGGATATCAGTAGGATTTATTTCTAAGCGGAATAATTTATCTATTTTTTCCCGTTCAATATTCATAACTTGTGATGGTTCTATATTAGACCAGAGCCGATAAGCTTTATCTATTTCATGCTGGGCAACCAGAGCACCATTTAAAGCTCCTACCGAGGTTCCGGTTACAGCGGTAATGTTGATCCCTATCTCCTCTAAGGCTTTACAGGCACCTATTTCATAGGCACCTTTAGCACCTCCGCCCTCTAAAACTAATCCGATTTTTTCTGCCATACCATACCTTCTTATTTCTCTGTCTTAGATTTTATTCAATCAAAATTGCACTGTTTCCCATAAAGGTTGAGGAAGACTTCCTTTAATTTCTGCTCCGGGAGGGTCTTTTCCGGTTTGATTTCAGCAGGATATCCTATTGCAATTAAACATAAAACACGTAAATTATCAGGTACAGCAAGTAATTTTTTTACATATTCTTCGGAATCCTGGTCATCAGTACAATACCTCTTTCTGAGCTGTATCCAGCAGCTTCCTAAATCCAGGGACTGAGCAGTTAAAATAAGGAAGGTAGTGGCAATAGAGGCATCCTCAACCCAAACATCAGACTGTTGAGGATCTGCCAGTACCGCTATAGCCAGCGGTGCTCCGACTAAAAACTTCGCGCCATTCTCTTTTGACACTGATAATTTGTTTATAATATTCCGGTCCTCTACCACAATGAACTGCCAGGGATTATTGCCCTTAGAAGAGGGGGCGAGCAATGCCGACTCTATAAGTTGTTTAATTTTTTCCTGCTCCACTCTCTTATCCTGAAACAGTCGGATGCTTCTCCTTTTTTTAATTACAGATAGCATTGTTTTCTCCTTTGTTCATTAATAAAGTTTTACCTTCAACAGACCGGTGAGCGGTTCCTGACACAGTTATTTTATAAATAGCCCTCTTACCGGAAATCGTTTCAAAAAAGAAAAGAATTAGACCGTCATTTCGTCTATATTGATAAGATTTTCATTTGCCGGTTCTTTTAATACTGCATTTTCCCAATTATTAAAAGAGATGCCAGAGGTAATAGAAAGTCATCACCAGTGCTAAGGTGAGTTTAACGGCAATAGAGGTAAGGCTACCCAAAAAGGTGGCGAAGCCTGCTTTAAAGGCTCGGGAATAATCCTTACCCGCTAACAGCTCTCCCGCAAAAGCGCCCAGCAAGAGCCCGGCAAAAAGACCAATAGGAGGGAAGAATAATATACCTATTATCATTCCCACCACAGCGCCTCCAATACCTGAACGTGATGCTCCAAATTTTTTAGCTCCTAGGAGGGGAAGAATGTAATCTAGGGTACTGGCCAGAAATGATAGGAGACCGAACATTATAAGGACATTTAAGCCGACTGCCTGTTCTCCTCTGTCTATATAGAGTAGAATTAATGCAGCAAAGTTCAGCACAATACCGGGCATAGCCGGCATAACCACACCAATAATACCAACTATATTTAAGATAATTCCTAAAACAAGAATCATTTTTTTCTTTTTTATTTATTATTTTCTATGAAGATACTGTTTCCGTTTTATATAGTAATAATTATTTCAGCAATGTTTAATTAAAATCCTCGGCCGGATTGTATTTTCTAAAAGGCAGAAAAGCATGTACCTGTTTTTTATATTCCATAAACTGCTTTCCAAATTTGTCCTGTAAAAAAATACTTTCTTTCGCCGCTGATATAATCAGAAAAAGCTGAATTAAAATTACAAAAAAGATTATTACTGCTGTCTCTAAAGCAGAAAAGGGATTATTGTGAATTCCAATCATGACACCGCCTAACATGAATACCCCAATACCGGTATAGATGGGATGTCTGATAAAAGAATAGATCCCCCCGGTAATAACCCTGGTAGAAAATAGTATTTGCCCTGCCCAGGTATGATATTTCCCTAAATCAAACTTCGCCTTTACTACTAATAAAGTGCCGACAAAGGTAAAAATAAGGCCAAAATAACTAAATGGCAGAATCTGTGTTAAATTAAAAATTACATAGAGATAAATAAAAATTGGAATGAAGTAAAAAATCTTTAAAATAAACAGGATCCTGGAGTTTAGGAGTGGACGCATCCCTTTTTTATTTCGAAAATCAGAGATATAGATAGAAAAAAACAGTAATAGCATGATTGCTACAATCTGAAATAATTTTAAACTCATAACAGAGCATCTCGCTTTTTTATTTTATAGCATACCACACCTGTAAATTTTTTCATCTTTATTTTGAATATTTGTTCTTATCTGCCTTTAGATTAATAGAGAGGAAGATGGTTTATTTGGCAGTATATGGTTTATGGAAGAAGTTATGAAAGAATAGTAAATAAAAAAAGCGGGTAATCCGTTTAGATTTAACAAAAGATCACCCGCCTCATTTTATTCTGAAACAGTCCTATGGAACTATTAACTCCTGTCCGGGCAGTATAAATCTCGGATTTACCAATTCATTCAGCTCGATAATCTGTTCCATGGTAGTGCCAAATTTCCGGGCAATTTTCCAGATTGAATCCCCGGAAATTACCACATAGGTTTTTAGTTCTTTTGCCTCGGCTAACCAATTCTGCCTTACCGGTGAAATGGTACCTGCTTTTTCCACCGCTTCCATTAGAGCATCTCTGACAGGTAAGAAGGTATCTTCAGTCTCTATAGCACGGGAGAAGTCATAGTTATCTCCACCGGTAGCCATAAAGTCATTGGTCACCACAGTATAGTATTTATCCATCTCTACCGGAGTTCCATCTGCTAAAACCATATTGGTAATTCGGCTACCCGGTTCGGCATCTTTATCATAGGTAACCTTTACCCCTGAAATTTGAATCCACCCGATGTCTTCATTCATTATCCCGTGTTCAATATTGGCTTTCACATCAGCCCCGGATATTTTTAACACGTAGAGTGTATTATCAAAGGGCATTACCTCGTAAAGTTTGCCCGCGGTAATTTTACCGGCCGGTATGGGAGTTCTTAGCCCTCCGCCATTGGTCATACCAATCTGGGCACCGACTTTATCCTGCATAACCTGACAAGACCATTCTCCTAAGAGGGAGGGTCCGGCCCAGCGGTCATGGTCTAACTCTTCGGTAGTCTCACCCAATACTCTGCCTAGAATCGGTTCTAAATCTGTCTCGTACTTCTGAAATATGGCCAACATATTGGGGTCGTCCTTCAAGGTATCTTCTCTTTCGTAGAGGGTATCGACGGATGGTTCTGCGCTTACCAACCGATTATCATCGTCTACGATGAAGACGATCTTGGCAATCGCTCTTCCATTGTTCCTTGCCTGCACTAATGGTTTGCCATTAACCATTCCTGAAACAAGTGCATGGGTATGTGCCGAAATAACGGCATCAACCCCGTCTACCCGGCTCAAATCAGTTGCTTCCCCGGTGATATTTCCATCTTTGTCTTGATTAGAACCTAAATGGGTTAGGGCGACAATTATATCAGCGCCCTTAGATTGGACTTCGGGTACCCATTCGGATAAACTCTCTACCGGGTCTCTAAACTCATAATTTTCTACATTTTCTTTCGAGGTCTTATAAGCAGTCTCCGGTGTAGCCAGCCCTATAAATCCAACCTTTACCCCTTCCCTTTCAATAATTACATAGGGCTCTGCCCAATCCACCGGTTCATCTGTTCTCTTATCATAAACATTGGCACAGACGAAAGTAAGGTTACCATCTTCAGCCCATTTTCCGATTTTTTCAATTCCCCAATCGAATTCATGGTTTCCCACTGCTGATAATTCCACTCCTGCTTCTTTAAACATGGCTGAAACCGGCTCACCATAGAGCAGGTTAGACATGGCACTCCCCTGATAGCTGTCACCGGCTGAAACTATAATGGTGCCTTCCGGGTTTTTAGCCCTTTCTGTTTTTAAGGCATCCACAAATTTCGCTGCCCCCACATTTTTCCCGGAAGAGGCTAAACTGCCATGAAAATCATTAAAAGAGAGTACTACTATTTCTTTTTCGGCAGAATAGATAAGGAATGTGGCACTAAAAATAATCAAGAGAGTTAGCAGTGATGTTGTGATTAGATTTCGGACATTTTTATTTCTAAACATTTACTAAAATACCTCCTATATTCAAATTATTTACCAAGTTATCAATGATTTTTTGAAAAACTTCCTATTCGGCAAAAAAGTAAAACAACTAACCTCCTTTCTTTTTTTATTCTTCAACCTCCTCCGCCTAGCTATTTAACTGAAAGTTGCAACGGCTAAATATTTATCTTCTTTTATTATAGAACATTTTAGGGGTTATTGCTATTTTACTATTCTATTTTTGATAACAATTTTTGATTGGAGAGTGATTAAAAATATTTTTTTCCACTTCCTGGTACAGTAAAATGGGGGATAGTTCCTCTTTAATTAGAGGAGTTTATATTCAGAAAATAATCGCTAATTCCGTCTCTGATACTCAATGCCAATTCATGTTGATACTCCGGCAGTAAAAGATAACGATTATCCTTCGGGTGCATCAGATAAGCCGTCTCCACCAGAACAGAGGGTACTTGAGGACGTCTTAACACTCCTATATCCGGCCTTTTCCATACTCTCGTTTTCGGTAAGCCCGTCTTTTTTGCTAAATTATTTAAAATAATTTCTGCCAATTGCTTATTATAGTTATAATTGTAAAGAGTCATATGACCGTGATAGCTTACCGCATCTGCCCCTTGGGCATGAGCGTTGGCGTGAATACTGATAAAGAGATCTGCCTCTTCTTCAACAGCTTTTTCTATTCTTTCTCGAATACTAAGATTTCTATCTTCGGAACGGGTCATTATTACCCGGGCCCCTTTTTCAACTAATAACTGTTTGAGATACCTGCTGATTTCCAATACCACTACTTTTTCCGGTACATCCCCCGGCCCAATAGCCCCAACCGCGTCTCCACCATGTCCGGGATCAAGCACTATTATCCTGTTCTGCAATGGGTTATCCGGAGAAATGGCAGGGGGTTTTCTTAAACTAATTACCAGCTCCGATTTATCCCAAAAATAATCATACCCGACTAAAGGATGGTATAACTTGATATTCAAAACCGCAGCTGATTCGATAGCTGATAATCCTGTTACTTGAGGCACTAATTCAATTGTTTTGACAGAGGATGATGAGCCGGTGATGGAGAAATTTTCACTTCGGCCAATTCCATAAAAAGTAATAGAAAGCTGCTCGGATTTATCTTCTATCAGAAAAGGAATATGTCTACTATTGCTAAAATTTAAGCGTACCTCTGATTTTCCCTCTTTCTGCTTTATGGTTATTCCGGAAAGGGTTGAATTTAATTCTCCTCCTTCATCCTGGTATTCTGCCATATCGCTCTGATGTATCAAATAATCATTTGCGCCTAATCTTATCCTAAAGTATTCCCCTGCTTTGCCCGTCACCTTAAAATAAGTCTCCGGTAAAAGGTCATAACCCACAACCTGAGTGAGCCAGCCATCACCACCCAAAGTTACACCCTGAAGATTAAAAGATTCTCTATTAATCCGGTAAAACCTTGTTCTTTCATTAATAGTCTTAAAGATATGGGGTGTATCCCCGGTAGTAAGGGAAACCTTGCCCGGTAGTCTCCTGCTTATTTCTTTTCCTCCTCTGCGCAGCAGAACAGTTATAAATTGCCATTCTTCTTTTCCTTTAATCGATATATCCGACTCTTTTACCGGATAACTCCCCAGATAAATGCCCCTGCCATTTAGAGAAGCAGGCAGTATGCTTAGTTCTTCCATAGCTACTTCTGCCCCGGAGTTACCTATTTTAAATGCCGCCTCTGCCCCGGGGCTGCCCTGCACTATCACCCTCAAGAGCTCACCCTCACCAAGTATCTGGTCCTCCCTGGGTTGTACATTAGCAGAATGAATGGCCAGCGGTTCTTCCGGCATCTCTTGCCATGTTGGTTCATAAACTACTGTTCTTTCCAAAGAAGTCTCTTCTTCCCCCAAAGTAGCGGTAACTTTAATGGGAAATTCTGTTTTTTCCGGTATCTCAACTAAGGTAAGAAAATTCCCGGTAAGCTCATCGTATCTTTCTACTTCTTCCCCATTGACTGTAACCTTTGTATTCTGTGAAGGCAGGGTACAACCAAAAACAAAAATGGGATTTCCGCTAATTTTTTGGCGGTCAGTCCCGGGAAAGGCGACCTTTAAATAGGGCTTTTCTAACTTTCCCTGAAGATCCCTCAATCTTTCCAGAAGCTCCGGAGAAAAACCCTCCTCGTACACTTCTCGGGCAAAAGTTCTCTGTTCCTCTACAGGAAGGTTTGCCAGAAGGTCTATAAATTCTACCTCTTGTTCATCTAAATCCTCTAAAGAAGCCAAATAGATATTAAATATCGCCGGCAATTTCCCTTTCAGATATTCCTGAACAGATACTTCGGCAGAAAAAGATTTTATGCTTATAGAAAATACTATGAGTATCACAAATAAGAATAAGGATACACAAATTGCGTATTTTTTCATGACTTTCTTGTTATGCTTTCTTACTGTAATAGGTAATTAATATTAATAAAATTATTCAGAAATCCATTAAAACAATGCGGATTATACTAATGAAAAAATATCCTAATTTTTAAATAATTAACGGAATACTGTCCGGTTTTTTTGCGCTAAGCGGTTTTAACGAAATTTAATCCCACAAACTGACTGTTGTATAAATCGGCATAAAAACCTTTCTGTTCTAACAATTCTTTATGGCTGCCCTTTTCTATAATCTCACCCTTGCGCATAACCAGTATCAAGTCTGCCCCCTGAATAGTGGATAAACGATGAGCTATGACAAAACTGGTCTTACCTTCCATCAATCCCAACATGGCGTTTTGAATTAATATTTCTGTTCTGGTGTCAACATTGCTGGTTGCCTCATCTAAAATTAAGATGGGGGGATTAGCCAGGATGGCACGGGCAATGGTCAGCAATTGTTTTTGCCCCTGTGAAATATTAGTTGCCTCCTCATCTATGACAGTCTCATATCCCGCAGGAAGGGTATTAATAAAATGGTCGGCGTAAGCCATCTTCGCTGCCTCAATAATTTCCTCTTCAGTAGCTTTTTCTTTACCATAGGCAATATTCTCCCTGATAGTGCCTTTAAACAGCCAGGTATCCTGTAAAACCATTCCAAAAAAACTCCTCAGCTCTGCGCGTTTCAGGTCATGAATATTAATACCGTCCAGAGTTATTTTTCCGCTATTTATTTCATAAAAACGCATCAGGAGATTTATTAAAGTAGTCTTTCCTGCTCCGGTGGGACCAACTATAGCAATAGTCTGCCCTTTTTCAACTTCTATGCTTACGTCTTTGATAACTATTTTTTCCGGAGTATAGCCGAAATTAATGTGGTCAAAATTAATATTACCCTCCGGTTTTGATATTAAAGTCAAAGTATCATTATCCGGGGCCATTTCAGGCTCATCAAAGACCTCAAAAACCCGCTCAGCTGCTGCGATAGTAGATTGGATTATATTGGCAATATTGGCGGTTTGCACAATGGGTTGAGTAAAATGCCTTGAATAATTGATAAAGGCCTGTACATCGCCTATAGTGATTGTTCCTCTGGCTACAGAAATGCCTCCCAGAATAACGACAAAAACATAGCTGAGATTGCCGATAGCCATCATAAGCGGCATAATAATTCCCGAAATGAACTGAGCTTTCCAACCGGTTTCAAAGAGCTGTTCATTGAGTTTGTCAAATTGTGCCATAGATTTTTTTTCATAATTGAAAGCCTTTACTATCTTATGGCCGGTGTACATCTCTTCCACATGGCCATTTAAATGTCCCAGCAGACTCTGCTGCCGTGCAAAATATTTCTGGGATTGGCGAGCCACGATTCTGGTAACGAGAATACTTAAAGGGAGTGTGATGAAGATTACCAGAGAGAGAAGAGGACTGATGGTCAGCATCATGATCATAGTGCCCGTTAAAGTTACTACAGCAGTAATAAATTGGGTAATGCTCTGCTGCAAGGTATTACTCACGGTATCTATATCATTGGTCACACGGCTCATAATTTCCCCATGTGTTCTGCCATCAAAATAACTGAGAGGCAATCTGATCAGTTTAGCACTGATACCTTTGCGCAGCTCGTAGACGATTTGCTGGGTAACTCCGACCATAATATAATTCTGCAGATAGGCAAATAATGCATTGAAGATATATAACCCGATCAAAATAGCAATAATATTAAAGATATAGTCAAAATCGATAGCTGCCCCCGGAACCTGCCTTATTTTTAAAAGATAGCCCTCAAATAATTTAGTGGTAGCAAGACCCATTACCTTGGGACTTATAATAACAAAGATAGAACCGGTAATAGCTGCTAAGAAGGTAAATATAATCTTAACCCAATGTGGTTTTAAATAAGCAATCAGCCGCCATAGGCTCCCTTTAAAATCCTTCGGTTTTTCTACTAAGGTCGTTAAACCACGACGACTGCCCGGTCCTCTGCCAAATCCTCCCATCTGTATGGTTGGTCTGTCTTCTTTTTTATTCATGTAAACCCTCTTCTGCCAGTTGTGAAACTACGATTTCCTTATATACCGGACTAGTCTTAATCAGTTCATGGTGTTTTCCAATACCTACAATTTCACCTTTATCCAAAACAATAATCTGATCTGCCCCCATTACTGTGGTTACCCTTTGGGCAACTATTAATACTGTCTTATCTTTTATCTCATCCTTTAAAGCTTCCCTCAGTCCGGCTTCGGTCTTAAAATCAAGCGCAGAGAAGCTATCGTCAAAGATAAAGATATCAGGATGCCGGGCAATGGCCCGGGCAATGGACATACGCTGCTTTTCTCCTCCCGACAGATTAGTGCCGCCTTGGGCAATCAAAGAATTATACCCATTAGGCATCCTCTCAATAAATCTCGCCGCCTGTGCTATCTTTGCCGCCCTCTTAATTTCATCTATATTCAAGGTATTATTACCAAAACTGATATTTTCCGCAATAGTTCCGGTAAAAAGGATGGCCTTTTGCGGGACTAAACCAATCATATTGCGTAGTTCTTCCTGAGAAATATTTCTGATATCCACACCATTAATGGAAATACTACCCTTTGAAACATCATAAAATCTGGGAATGAGATTGATTAAAGTTGATTTCCCTGAGCCGGTGCTTCCGATAATAGCAGTAGTCTCACCGGGATTGGCTTGGAAGGAGATGTCTTTCAGAACTTGTTCTGCAGCATTTTGGTAACAGAAGCTTACCTTGTCAAACTTTAAATAACCGGTTCTTTTTTTATCCGGTGCATCCGGAAGTTGTTTTTCTTTATCCTTTTCTAATAGAGTTTGTAGCAATGATATGGCCGGGTCCTCAATATTCGGCTCAATATCTAAAACCTCATTAATTCTGACCGCCGAGACGGAGGCTCTGGGAATCATCATGAACATCATGGAAAACATAATTAAGGAGAACATGATTTGTGAGGCATATTGCACGAAGGCCATCAGGTCTCCTACCTGCATACCCCTATGCTCCACTCTGATACTCCCCAGCCAAACTATAGCTACAATAGTCAGATTGAGAATCAGAACCATAAGCGGCATCAAGAGAGCCAGAAGTGCGTTAACTCTTTTAGAGGTATCGGTTAACTCTAAGTTACTCTTATCGAATCTCTGCTGTTCATAATTCTCCCTGTTAAAGGCTCTTATAACCCTGATACCGGTAAGATAGTCCCGAAATATCATATTCAGTCTATCTATTCTCTTTTGCATCGCCTGAAAGAGTGCCGTACTCTTCTTGGCCACAAAAAAGACAATAATCACCAGGATAGGCAAAATTGCCACCAACAGCATAGCCAATTCGATATTCTTGGTGATAGCCATAACAATACCCCCGATAAAGAGCATGGGGGCTCGTAAAAACATCCTCAATAAAACGACTGTTAACTGCTGAATCTGAGTAACATCGTTAGTTGTTCTTACAATTAAAGAGGCAGCCCCAATCTCACTGAATTCTTCCAAGGAAAAACTTTCCACTTTCCTAAAAACCTGTGCCCTTAAGTCTCTGGCAAATCCTATAGCCACCCGGGAAGATAAAAAACTACCGATAACAGAACCGAACATGGCTATAAGGGTAATGAGCAGCATTATGCCCCCGATTCGCAGAATATAGCCTATATCTCCTTGTACTACCCCCGTATCTACAATATTGGACATCAGAGTAGGCAAGAATAACTCCGAAATAGCCTGTAAAAAAACAAAAAATACTACCCCGACAATCGATAACCGATAGGGTTTTAACTTTTTTAATATTTTAAACAATCTTGAGGACTCCCATTTCTGTGTCTGTATGTCTGTCTATTTTGCACAATTTTAATGATAATAACAAATCTAATTATACAAAAAAATTGTTTTTTTATTCATAATATAATATAAAATAAATGGAATATTTTTTCTATGACTTTATTTATATTACTCTGAAGGCGGATTTTTTAACAACATATCATAAAGCGTAAGGCAGCCTTATAGAAAAAGAATTATTTTTGTGCTAAAATAAAAAGAGAGCCATTTGTTGGTCAAAGAATTGTTCAAACTGTTAAAAATTGGCAATTAAATTTAGGCAGTTCCTTATGGACAAGTTAAAGGGAGGAATAATAGGAGCGGGTAAAGATTCCTTTATTGGCTTTGCCCATTACGCAGCCGCTGCTCTTTATAATGAAGCTGAGATAATAGCCGGTGTATTTTCCAGTGACCCTGACCGATGTATCAAGCGGGGATTGGAACTGGGAATAGAACGATGCCGAATCTATTGTAATTGTACTGAAATGATTGAAAAAGAAAATACTCTCCCCGCTGAAGAGAGAATTGACTTTGTTATAATTGCCACCCCTAATTACCTGCATTGTAAGATGATAAAAGCTTTTCTGGAAAATGGATTTCACGTAATAGCTGATAAACCGATAGCTATATCCCTCGCTGAGGCGCTGGAAATAAAGGACGTCCAGAAAAAGACCGAAATGGTCCTTGCTCTTACTCATGGGTATACCGGCTATCCTATGGTAAAACAAGCCAGATATCTGATTAAGTCCGGAAAATTAGGAAATTTGATCAATATTTTAGTAAGTTACAGTCAGGGATGGCTTTCTCCCCTCATTAAAAACCCGGAGGAATTTAAAACCTGGCATCTTGACCCGGCCATCTCAGGACCCTCCTGTACTATGCTCGATATCGGAATCCATGCCTTAAACTTAGTTCAAACTATTACCGGTTTAGTTCCTGAAAAAGTATGTGCCAACCTCAACTCGACAATTCCGGGAAATTGTCTGGACGATAATGGTACGGTACTCCTTAAATTTAATAATGGGATTAATGGCCTTCTCCATGCCTCTCAGGTTTCTACCGGTGAAGGAAATGCCTTGCGTATTAAAATTTATGGAGATATTGCCGGTTTATCCTGGGACCAGGAATTTCCAGAAACATTGGAAATGATGAATTCAGACGGAACCAGCACAATATTTAAAAAGGGTGTTCCGGTATTGAGTGAGGATGCTCGAAAGGCATCAAACTTCCCTCCCGGACACCCGGAGGGCTTTCTCTGTGCCTTCGCCAATATCTATTCCTCCTTCTTTAAGGCAATACACTGCTTAAGGAATAAGCAGCAGCCCTGTCCCG
The DNA here is from genome assembly GCA_012520575.1 of Candidatus Stramentimicrobium fermentans. Taxonomy (GTDB): domain Bacteria; phylum Atribacterota; class Phoenicimicrobiia; order Phoenicimicrobiales; family Stramentimicrobiaceae; genus Stramentimicrobium; species Stramentimicrobium fermentans. Next base: position 60,277 of record JAAYOB010000017.1, on the reverse strand, counting down.
GTGGCGAAAGCGGCTGGAATTTTCCCGGAATAGAAGAAGGGATAGCAGGACTTGCCTTTGTGGAGGCAATTCTAAAGAGCAATCAATCCTCTGAAAAATGGATAGCAATTTGACATTAAAAGTATAGAAATATATTATAACAATAGGGTTCACTTTTACAGAAGCTTTTAAAATACCTAAACCTTGAAAGGCGGTGATTCATTAGAATAAAAGTATATCAGTATTATTAACCACAGTTTAAAAATTTTAAAGGAGTGATAAAATAATGAGAAGGTCAATTGTATGGATTTTAGTTCTATTTTTTGTGGCAACAGCCATCAGCTATTCCTTTGCCCAAACCATCGAAGTTGGTATAGTTCTCCCCACCAAAGATGAGCCTCGCTGGATACAAGATGAAGCTCGTTTCAATGATGCCCTTAAAACTGCCGGTTACAGTGCCGAAATTCTCTTCAGTCAAGGTTCTTCTGCCCGAGAAAAAGAAAATGTTGAAGCATTAATTACCAAAGGTGCCAAAATATTAATTATTTGCCCTCATGATGCTACTGCTGCTGCCGCCTCTGCCGATGAGGCAAGGGAAGCGGGTTTAAAGGTTATCTCTTATGACCGCTTGATTCTGGAAACCGAATCGGTCGATTATTATGTAACCTTTGACAGCATTGCCGTGGGAGCTGCCCAGGCGCAATATCTCGTTGACAAGGCTTCCGGCACTGGAAATCCGCTTTATCTCTATGCGGGTGCCGCAACCGATAATAACTCTTTCCTGTTCTTTGAAGGTGCCTGGAATGTTCTGCAGCCCAAGATAGCTGACGGTACTTTTGTAATTAAGAATTCCAGCAAAGCCATCGATTTACAGGGTAAAGCTGAATTAACTCGTGCTGAAATGGGAGATATCCTTGGTCAAGTTACCACTGAATGGGATTTTACTACTGCAAAAAATTTAGCTGAAGCAAATTTAACCGTTGCTGAAGTGGCAGACAAGGGTGATGTATTTATACTTGCCCCTAATGATGGTACTTCCCGTGCTATTGCAGATGCGTTTGCCGATGATAAAGATATAAAGAGCTATGTTATCAGTGGTCAGGATGCCGAAATACCCTCAGTACAGTACATCATCGATGGAAAACAATCTATGACAGTTTTGAAAGACGTCAGAACTTTAGTAAAAGATGCCAGCGATGCAGCAGTTACTTTCCTGGAAGGCGGGGTACCTGAGGCAACGCATACCTACAATAATGGCAGAATAGATGTTCCGGCCAAACCCTCTCAGGTTATTTCAGTAGATAAGGGTAACGTTAAGGCAGCAATAATTGACTCCGGTTACTGGGATGCCTCCGAGTTTACCGGCTTAGATTAGAAGAAACAGGGACTAATTCAGAATATTAAATAGTTCTTTCCTGTTTTAAATTGACAAAATGAGCGGAGTGAGGCTTTTAAATTAAAAATGTTTCACTTCGCTCATTTTAACTGACGGCCGATAGATAAGGCAAATAAAATCTAGCCTAGAAATGAATTGAAGATCATAAGTCTTTATTTAATTTTATGTTTCTATAAATTCTCAAAACAAGATACCAAGAGGAAGACTGGGGAAGACTAATGATAGACAGAGTACCGGTTGTGAAGATGTGTAATATTAAGAAAAATTTTGGCGGTGTACAGGCTTTAAAAGGCGTGGATTTGGTATTACATCATAATGAGATATTGGGACTGGTGGGTGATAATGCTGCCGGAAAATCCACTTTGATGAAAATACTTAGCGGGGCTTACATTCCTGACGAAGGGGAAATATTTATAGAAGGTAAGAAGATAAATATGGCCAGCTCCCGTGATGCACATCACTATGGAATAGAGATGCTATACCAAGACCTGGCATTAGCCAATAACTTGGATGTGGTCGCTAATGTATTTATGGGCAGAGAAAAGATGAATTTTAAGATTGGTGATATAGGGATACTGGATGAACACTATATGGAAAGAGAAACAGAGCGACTCCTGGATAGACTCAAAATCGATCTTGCCTCCGTACGTCTAAAAGTAGAAAGCCTCTCCGGTGGACAAAGACAAGCTATAGCAATTGCCCGGGCTACTGCTTTTAATGCCCGGGTTACCATAATGGACGAACCCACCGCCGCACTCAGTGTTGCTGCTATCAAGAAAGTTTTAGATTTAGTAAAAGAACTAAAGAAACAGGGCAATTCTATTATTATTATCAGCCACCGCATCGAAGATATCTATCAGGTAAGTGACCGTATGATTGTACTGCGTCAGGGACGTAAAGTTTGCGACACAAGAGTGACCGGTGATATCGACACCTTTCGCGAACACGTAGTTGCCTATATTATTGGTGCAAGAGACGATTATGCTTAAGAAAGAGGTAAAAAGGATTATGCCGCTTATAAATAATCCGGAAGAAACTGCTTTAATAAAAAGTGCCAATAAGATATTGCAGGAAAACATACGTGAATGGGGTATGTATATTGCTCTCTTAGTTATTATAATAATCTTTACTATCACTACCAAAGGTGTCTTCCTTTCCTCCCGAAACATCAGCAATCTTATAAACCAGACCGGTTATATTGCGGTATTAGCCATAGGAATGACCCTGGTAATTATTATTTCTCATATTGACCTTTCAGTGGGCTATCTTTCCGGTTTCTTAGGAGCGGTGGCAGCAACTGCTATGGAATTCTGGCATTGGTCGGCACCTCTTAGCATTGCTTTAATATTCGCTTTAGGAATACTGGCAGGATTTTTAACCGGGTTTCTGGTTGGTCAGATGAAAATCCCGGCTTTTGTGGCAACGCTTGCAGGTTGGTTAGGTTACCGCGGGGCATTACAACTGGTAACCATGCACCGGGGCACCATTGTTATAACCAATAATTTTTTTAATGCTATTGGTAATGGTTATATTCCTGACCTTTCTTTTATTCCCGATGTAGGATTTTTAAGGGGAATACATAAACTGACTTTTCTCCTGGGAATTTTAGTAATCATTTTTTATATTTTAAGCGAAATTAATAGACGGAATAGGATGCTCTACCACAATTTCAAGGTCTCCCCTATTCACCTTTTTATTGTAAAACTGGTTCTCATGTCAGCCTTAATAGGCGTAATAACCTGGATACTTTCAGGTTATAGAGGGCTATCCTGGACGGCAGTAACTGTGATAGTGGTGGTTCTGTTCTACCATTTTATTATGAACAGAACTAATTTAGGTCGGCATATCTATGCGGTTGGTGGTAATCCCGAAGCTGCACAGCTTACCGGAATCAGTGTTAAAAGAATAACTTATACTGTATTTTGCTCTATGGGTATACTTGCCGCGTTATCTGGAATACTTTATGCATCACGTTTTAAATCAGCTACAACCACAGCCGGAACATTATTTGAACTGGATGCTGTTGCCGCAGCTTTTGTGGGAGGTGCCTCACCATCCGGCGGCATTGGAAAAATCAGCGGCTCTATTGTAGGTGCCTTTGTCATGATGTCCCTGACCAGTGGTATGAACTTGATGGGTATTGATATTTCCTATCAATATGTTGTTCGCGCGCTGGTTCTGGTAGCTGCTGTAGTATTCGATGTGGCAACACGCAACAAAAAAGAAGAAATCACCTAAACCCTGATTTTAAAGTAATAACTTTACAGATTTAGGGCGTCTGCTCCCATCAAGATAAATTGGCTTTATTTTCCTTTCAATAAAATATTTTTTAAAAACTATAGTAGTGTCTTGCCGGAGATGGGGGTCATTATTATATCAACTGAGGTAACCTCATCAGGATAAATCTCCATATCTCCTACCCATGCTCTGAATTCCTCTTTGATTATCACCAACTCATAATCTCCAACCTCTAAATCCTCCAATACGGTGGGACCTTCTTTGGTATCTGCCTGATAAGAACCGTTTAAAAAGACTTTGGCATCTTCTTGTTCGCAATAAATTGACAGAGAACCATACTTTAATTGAGGCAATAATTCAACAAATACTCTCTCTGTTTTAGATGCCGCCACTTCTATCACGTCTGCCCATTCGTCATAATCGGGTAAAGACAGCTCGATTCTATGTCTGCCGGTAGAGATATTCTGTAAATTAAGAGGTGTTAACCCGACATACTTTCCGTCTAAATAAACATCGGCTCCCTGTGGATTAGAGTTAATAGAGATTGAACCGAGTCCTCTTTCCTCTTTTGGTGTCAAATCTGCGGTAACTTTTACGGTCAGTATCGGTAAAGCAATTACGGTAGTAGACCAGTCCTGATAACCGGGCAAAGAAAGTCTAATGCTATATTGGCCGGGATTAACATTTTTTAAATCTAAAGGTGTTTCTCCCTTATAGGCATTGTCCAGATAAACCCGGGCACCTCTTGGGTTAGAGTCAATAAAAAGTCCGCCAATCTTTATCTGCTGGGCATTAGTTGAAATACCGCAGATTAAAAAGCTGAGTAAAAATACCGTCGAAATAAAAAAGAACAATACTAAATTACTTTTACTGGTAAGAGAATATCTTTTCACTATTGATTACCTCCGTATATTTAAAGCTTTCAGAAGACGAATCATTTTCTAGCTAATACTATTTCATATTCATTATAACATATAAACATTTTAAAAAATAAAAAAGTAACAATCTCACCTGCACAAATAACAGGGGTCAGTAATTGTGGTTAGTCAACTTTCAGGCTAACTCACATTACTGACCCCTGTTTGTTTATAACATTACTCTTATTCTGAACTATTACCTTTGCCTATATAAGAAAAATTTGATGGTTTCTGCAATCTCATAATACTATTGAAAACCGTATAGCTCCTTATAGCGGCTTAATTCTTATTATTCTTTCTCTCTTCCATCCATTCTTATGCTAGCTACCGCTTTATTCATACATACATAAGCTTCGGCTGCAAGCTCTTCTGTCGATTCGAATTGGTATGCCATCCTTCGGGGAATACCTATTTTTGCACCTTCGGCAAAGGCATCTTGATTTGCGGCTAAAAATAGAAATTGCCATTGGTACTTCTCCTGGTGGTATTCAATCATTTCTTTGATTTTGGAACGTGAGAACTCATGGGAGGCATTTTCATATCCGTCAGTCAGAATGCAGACGATAACCCGGTCCGGGCGTTCCTGTTCGGTCATATTTGCCAGCCTATTCCATAAATTGTTTATGGTTTTACCTACTGCATCTAATAATGCCGTTGTGCCTCGGGGAACATAGGTCTTTTCGGTAAGAGGTTCGACTGACATTAAATCTGTATTCTGAATAGGCATCAGATATTCATGGTCAAAAAGTATTAAAGAGATAGAAGCCTCACCGGGTAATTTCTTCTGTGACTCCAGAAAATTATTGAACCCTCCAATGGCATCATCTTTAATAGCACCCATTGAGCCGGAACGGTCTATGATACAGACGATCTCGGTGTAATTATGTTTAGACATTTTTCTAATCCTTTATTTAAAAATTATTTATCCTATAATTTTATTAACTTGTTTTAGGCTAAGCCGTTTAGTTAAATGCGGTGGCCTCTCCTGGTTCGGTAACCGGGCATCGGGTCGATTTTCTCCTCTTTCTTAGTCTTGAAAACAGCCATGTGAATTACCTGATCTTCCACTACTAATGCTGTTCCCACTTTATCCGGACCTTCAAAACGATAGTCTGCTCCCCATCCCGGTGAAAAATATCTCTTTTCTTCGCAGTACTTTATCTCCTCTAAAAATTGTGCGGCTTCCCCCTGTGGGTTACTGGAAACGGTAATCTTCCTCCTATCCCCTATCAGTGAATCCATGGCATAGCTTTTTATCAATTTAGGAAATATTTGCTCAAAAACATCTGTGCGGGAAAAAATATCACATCCGGCAATTTCGCCGTCCACGAAAACCAAGATTCCCTTTTGTGAAGGTACTACATTGAATGCCTTAATATAATCTTCCAAGGTATCCCTTTTTTGTTCAAAAACATCCCTCATTGCCCCGGTAGGTGATTCCACTTCCATTTGCTTGCTTAAGCATCTCACATCTTTCCAGACCGCCCCCTGGTCAGAATCATAGGTCCGGTACTGTACCAGAGAGGCATTGACAGCTGAAGTTTTTTGCGCCCGCATAAAAGAAGGAGACACTACTCCGGAATCGTAAAAATGTTTGGTGCGGTAAGACCATCTTCCCTGTTCAGTACAGCTGACCGGTATAATAATTTCAGATTTTTCCTTCACCAGAATAGTAGTATTCAATATCCTATTCTGTTTTGCCCCGGCCACTTCCTCTCCATCGAGCAGCAAGACGGGGATATCTCCCTGGTTAATCACTTTCAATTCCGGCACTGAACCTCCCGAACTAACCTCCTGTATTAACAATAATCCTTTATCCAATGCCTCTTTTAAAGTCCAATAAACCAGCTCTTCTTCTTGGTCCGAAAAGAGAGGAATAACCTGCATATTCTGAAAACTCTGTACCTCTCCCAAACGGATTTGTGCAATAAAGCTACTTATTTCAATTTTCATTATTCTTTCCTCCTCACTAAATAACGAAATATACTAAAGTATTATCTTTTGCTCTCCTCGCTCATCCCCCCTCCCGATAATGCGGCTGATAATCATTTCCGCTATCTTGGAAAAACTCTTCTGACCGGTACCCATGGCACCGGCAGTTCCCGAACCGGAAGTTCGCCAGAAGTATGGCTGCATCAGCTCGCCGGCACGTGACAAAAATCGCCTGAATATTTCCACAGTATAAAAAGAAGTGCCGTTTCTGCGAGGCAGATATGTATTTAATCCTTCTAAAACCTTAGGAATGACATAAATGCCGGTTGTTTTGAGCAGCACATAATCATCAGCCCTCATTTTCTTTTCCACTTCCCGGAAAGGTTGCGGACAAAGGTCTTTTACCGCCTGCCAAAAATTAATTAAAATGGATGCTATCTCCTCATCTGTTAATTGGTCAAAGGGAGCGGTATTTAAAATATTTTTCAGTGAATTTACCATAGCAACCTGACTAAAGGTAGCCCCTTTAGGACGAACATTGGGTAATTTCATTTTTCCGAAAAGCGGAGAATCGCAACGCTCATTCAAAAGGTCGGAAATACGGACTGCCCTTGGTTTCCAGCGCATTTCTCTTTTAAGGCTACTGGGAAGTACAGTTTTTGTATCATTGTATCTAGAAATTTTCCTATCATGGAAAGGAGCAGACTCTTCGCAGGAAAGAACCATGAACTCTTTTTTACGTGTCACGACTTGGTTGTGGTAAGCAACAGAAAAATCCGATTCTTCCAGGAGTTGGTGCTGACACACTTGGCAATGTTCATATTTCTTCCTTTTTTCTTCTGCCTCTATTAAAATACGCTCGGCTAAATCGGTACGAAAACCTCTATGGGTCTTATTTATTATCAAAAACTGGGCTGCCTCTTTTTCCCGTGCTTCCTCCGGATTGCGGGATTTTAAGTTTATAATAGTTACCGGTATATCTATATTGAGGATGGCAGGGTGGTTTATTCCGATATATTCTAATCCCTTTAAGCGGTGCTGTCCGTCTAAAACCCAAAGCGTAACCCTATCAGCTATTTCGTACTCTGAGTCATCAGTTTTTCTGAAATTATATTTGTCTTGTTCTCTAATATTTAAAATCACTGCATTAGGGAAAATCCCCTCTTTGGCTATAAAATGCCCAAACTCCCTTGCTCTTCTTTCGTTCACTCTCCTCTGATATCCGGATGGATTTTTCGGGCTCCATTCATCTACCTTAATCTGCTTCAAAATATCCGCTGCTCGGGCATAACCGATAAGAAATTCAACACCATGCTGGTTGAAAAATACTCCTTTGATCCGTAACCCCATTAAAAACCTCCTTTCTTTTCTTGCTATATTCTTTTATTTTATTATATCATAATAGGATTGATATGTCAAATCCTAACATATTTACCTCATAAACATCCGTAGGGTATTAATCTCTTAGAAAAAATGACTTTGAATATAAGTTATTAATTACTTAAAAAACTAAGTTAACCGTTAAGTTAAAATGTGGGCAAATAATCTTTCTCTTATTCCTAGGGTGAAGGATTCTTATTTTCCGGAATGCAGCCAAGGGTTTCCTTAATTGCTCATAAGGGCGAGCCGGTACTCAAAATAAACTCTTGAAACCGCTCTTTTGCCTGATAACTTGCTGAATCAAACAAAATATCTCCCTTTTTTGAGGAGATCAGCTCAATAATATACTCCTGAGGAGATGTTAAAAAATATTTCTGATTAATAGTGAAAAGACTGTAACCAAACCAGAAGCTAAAAAGTATTGAAAACACGATTTTAAAAAATTTAGAAAAATTGGAGCCTACCCATAAAATAGTTATGCCAACAGGGGGCAATATAAAAAGCATTATTAAGACAAACCACTTTTGAAAATACCATTTTGTGTTCTTGTCTACAAGACTATTCAATATCCAATTACCCACTAACCATATTGCTAAATATATTCCATGAATAAAGATAATATCTTTTATAAATAACGTTTTGGCTAAATATTCATCTGTTAATGTTGCTAAATACAAAGTTATAATCAGTCCAAAGAAAAAAGGATGGTTTTTTATAGCATTTTTTATCCAAGAAATTTTTTGGGGACATAGAAATTCTGTTCCACAACTTGGGCAGGTTACCCTTAAAAACTTATCTGTATTTGGTATTCTCAGACTTAAACTAAAATTTTTATTGGGACTTTTTATAATAACGAATTCCTTCTTATTTTCAATCATTTTTATAACCTCTTAAATTATATGGGTCATTCGATGATTATATCCATTATAATATGGAATTTCTACTAAAAACCGTAAAAATACTATTTTTAAATTATTATTTATAACAATAGATTAATCATTATATTATAGAAACCTATTTTGCTCATCGATTCCCACGCCTTTACAGGCGTGGTACGGTTAAAACTCAAGCTGTGCTTGTCCTGTTTCTTCTTCGGCTTGGTGTTGAACGTATTTGCTGTTGAAACAAAATAACCTCTGCTCCAGATACCTTTTTGATCCCAGTAGACTTTTTGCAGGAACTGGTATTTTTCCTGATGGTTTTTGCTACCACACTTACCGCTTATTTCAAAGGAATCACTATATACGGGTACACATAATCCGGTTTAATTCCTATCTCTATGTAATCCCAATCAGGATAGAACTTTCTAATTTCTTAATAGTTTGATCTTGAGATAACTTTTTACCCCTGGAACCAGAATCTTTCTCCGATAACGGGTTATCCATACGATATGATACTGGGTCTGGTATATGCTATGGGCTGACTTGTATAATTTCATACTCTTTATTCTATCAAAGAACGACCAGAAGAAACAGGAAAGAGCTCTCATCCCCACCTTTACAGGTGGGGAGTTCTTGGTGGATTAATAGATACCCACGGGTTTGCCCGCGGGTATCTTCTATAATATATTAAGCATCGATATATTTAGAGCTGTTAGCGTAAAATGTGTATTATTAAGCTATTTTAAAAGAAAGTACCCTGTGCCGCTTTGTTAAATACTACATAGGCTTCCTGATTTCTGTCCTAATATTATACCTACTATAGACATGTTCATCGCTAGCAACACTTAATGGAGAAAAAGTGAGGAGAGAGGTGACAATATGCTTTCAGTAACTTGCAACATCAGTATATTCTATTGCAGAAACAATATAATTTATGGTGTGGGCAATACCAGAGTTGTATTGTACAAACGCAATACAAGTAAAAGAAAATATACTATATTTTATTGATTTTTTAAAACTATATAGGGTCCTTCCTTTAAAAAAGCCATGGATGCGTTTCCTTTTTGTTTAACACAATAGTAAATTACTTGTTGTAACATATTTGTGATATTAGTTGAGGAATCTTCTACAAACTGATAACCATTTAGTCCAGGCAAAGCTGCTAAAATTTCAGGGGGAATATTTGTTGTGCAATATATTAATTGTTGTTCCCCACCTATTCTCATAAAGACTTGTTCCCATTTTTGTACTTCCCATTGATCATGAGTAAAAACCCAATCTGGCTTAGAAAGCAAAGGAGAAAAATTACCTATCCCTACTTTTTTGAGTTTTTTAATTAAATTTTTATAATGCGGGCTGCCAATTGGTTCATTATCCTGGTTGTGTGCTAATAAAATAATGTGACCACCTCTATCAACTGCTGGTAGTGCAGCCCAAGCTCCTTTGACAGCCTGATAGTGATTTACAGCACCTTTTCCACCATGGGTTAAAACAATATCATACTTCTTATCAAGTTTTAATTCAGAAAATGACTTTAGCTGGGCTAATGCTTTCTGATGGGATATCTCTAAATCTCCAGTGGTAATACCACAAATATCCATGTCGCCATTAAGCAAAACATTTACTGTAAAGTCCACTCTCGTCCTTAAAGCTACTTCTAGAGCAAATTCATGGCAGGGATTACGGTAAAGGACTAGATTATCAGCATTGGTATCAGCCATGAATTCTGGCCCGTGAAATACTTGTGTAGCTTCTAAGTTAACAAGACCGGGACAAATGGCTTTACGGCCTCCTGAAACTCCGGCCATAAAATGAGCTTCAACTAGACCAGTAACAATATGTATATCTGATTGAATAAAGTCTCGGTTTATCTTTACCGGCACCCCTTTAATCAGCCCTATGGGGATTAAATCCTCACTACGGCAATCATGGTCCAATATAATGTAATTTTCACAAATATCGTCTCCAAAGGCTTCCTTCTTCCATTGTATAGATGTAGGGGCATGGGTTCCGGTTGCTATAATAATCCTGATATTCTGCCTATTAATACCAGACCTTTCCAACCGGTTTATTACAGGCGATAGTATATTCTTCTTATTAGTGCAATTATAAGGAACAGGACGTGTATTGTCAGACACAGCAATAGCAACTGTAATTTCTTCAGCAGGCTTAGGATGATAAGAAACTATCTCGTCAATAGTTTCACTGTGAATAGGGTTTTGAAATGAATATTCAATTGCTTCAGGTATATTCGGTAGCGGTGAAACCGGGTTCATTTGCAAAATATCACAGGTTTGAGGTACTTCCACCACAAGATTGCTATCTAAATAATCTATTTTAATTTTTTTCCAATGAGCGGTATTCATGATATTCTCCGGTTATAGTTTCAACCATTTATTAATTCTTTAAATAGTTAATCTTAATCTATATAGCAATCCAGGTATTCAATATTGTCAGTTGCAAATAAATTTAAATTTTTTAAAATATGTGCCTCGATACTATAGCAGCACTAATCATTTACATATATCAGTCCACTTTATATTCTTTAATCTTGCCTTCATCGATTACTATCCCAAGACCTGGTCCAAGTGGTGGGGAAATAGAGCCTGTTCCATCTACTAATATTGGTGTTCTTACAATTCCACCCAAACATTGATAATTTTCAATTGTACGGTAAGGGGGGTCATATATATATTCCATAAAAGTCCAATGATCATATGTACATAAGATATGAATAGTTGCTGCTAAGCCAATTGCACTAACACCATGATGTGGAACAAAATGAATATTGAATGTTTCGCACAGACCTTTTATTTTCATAACCTCTGTTAGTGATTGATTTACTACATCCGGTTGAATTATGTCATAAGATTTTTTCTCTACCATTAACCGGAAATCATGCAAAGCATTATTCATTTCTCCACCGGCAATATATATTTCCGTATTCTCTCTAAGGCGAGCTAATTCGTCAAAGTCCCAACGACCTAATGGTTCTTCCAACCACAGAACCCCTCTTTTTTCTAATTCTTTGGCGGTTCTCAAGGCTCTGCGGTAATCCCATCTGGGGCTCTTAACGGCGGAAGGAATCATTAATGTGGCTTGATTTGCATCTACCATTATATCTACTTTTCCCCCTACAGCCTCGATAACGGTATCAACATATTGCAAATCTTCCTCTATTGTATCAAAGTGAAGTCGGATTTTGATTGCTTGAAATCCTTCATTATAATATCTTTTAACTTGCTGGATTCTTTCGTCAAAATTACCTGGTAGTCCACTAACACAAGTGCTAGCGTAGGCTGGAATCTTTGTACGAGAGGCCCCCCATAGCATATATAACGGAAGATTAGCTGCTTTGCCTATTATATCCCACAATGCTATTTCTATTGCCCAAACTCCTCCAATATCACGGAGAATTCTGATATATTTTTCTACAAAAAAGGGATTTTCACCAAGCAAGAAAGGTTTGACTATTTTGACAATCCTTGCAGCAAAATGTCCATTACCACCGCCATACCCACTCAGACCCTCATCTGTTCGTACTATTACTAATGTGAATTTACGGAATTCTTCACTTACCCCAGGTGCCCATGCAGCACTATATTTGATATCACAAGGAATATTTAAATCATATGCCTCAATATGTGTGATTTTCAATACTAATACCTCCTTCCCCTGACTTTAAAAATAATTTTGTCTTTATTTGGTTAGAAATTTTAAAATATATAAAATTTCAATTTTCTTTAGTTTTTTATGATAGAAAATTTCGTTTTGTAAATTTAATAATATAAATATAATATATTATGTGTGTTTTTAGGTTTTATTAATAATTTCCTCGATTTCAATCAATCTATTAAATTTTGAAATTCTCTCGCCACTGACAAGTGGTCCACTTTTCATTATATTGGCAGAAAGCGCTACGGCTATGTCGGATACAAAATCATCATTAGAATCACTTGAACGGCCAGAAGCAATAATTTTAAAATTATTTTCCTTAGCTATCCGGGCAGCTTCAAGGGCTTCAGTCAGAGTACCAGCTTGATTAATTTTAAAAATAATTGCATTCCCCGCAGTTTTTTTAATACCTTCCTCAATTCTTCTATAATTTGTTACAAACAGATCATCTCCAACAATATTTATTCTATCTCCTATTTGATTAGTTAGTTGAGAAAACCCCTCAAAATCATCCTCTCCAAAAGGGTCTTCTAAGAAAACAATTGGATATATCTTAGTCAAATTCTTAAGGTATTCTATATATTCCTCTTTTGATAAATTTCCCCCATTAACAGAATAGGTGAATGGCTGGGATGAGCAGAGTTCCTCACCAACTATATCGATTCCTATTCCTATATGCTTTTCAAGGTTAAAAAAAGATACGCTCTCCATCATATAATCTAGGGCTTCTTCGTTACTCTTTAATGGTGGTGCAAGTGCTCCCCCGACTACTGATGGGATTGGTCCATATTTTTTTCTAATATTTTCTTCAAGTTTTCCAAACACTTTAGCGAGGGCTTCTATAGAATCCATTATCGAACTGAAACCGGAAAATACATAAGTATAATCCTCAAAATCTATTTGTGATGGAGAAAATTTACTTCCTGCAATCACAGTAGTTGAAATATCCGGAATTCTATAGGCATACAATCCACCTAAATAGCGAAATAGTGGTAGGCCTGCAGTTTCTGCCCCTGCCCTTGCAGCAGCGAGAGAAACTGCAAGTATTGCATTAGCTCCTAACTTAGATTTATCTTCAGTTCCATCAAGCTCAAGCATTATTTCATCGATAGTTCTTTGATTGGATACTTCTACACCTCTTAATCTCTTTGAAATAACATCATTGATATTTTTTACTGCCTTCCTCATACCCTTACCATTAAATCTTGCTTCATTGTCGTATAAATAGTTAGCTTCGTACTTCCCCCGAGATGTCCCTATAGGAATTGTGGCGACTCCTTTATGGTTACCTTCTGTTTCAACAACTGCTTTTATAGTGGGAATACCTGGGCTAATAATAATTTCTAAACCTCTTACAGACTTGATATTATTTAACAAAACATCCTCCTAGAAAATATATTAAGTTATATTTAGCGCTAAATTACTTGTATTTCTTTAATTAAACAATCTTTGTAGCCAATCGTATTTATTAGTAATGTGTAATTGGGCTAATTGTTTAGGATTTTCTTTTAAAAAGACAGTTTTTGCCTTTAAATATTGTAATTTTAAATTACTATTTTTTTGGAGCGAGGGTTTAAGCCGTCACACAAGCCATATTGATTGATGTGAGATTCTTTTTGAACATATCAAAAAATACGTTTATTTATTTCCATACATTTCTTAGCCCGCAGCTTGCAGATTAACAAACCCTTAGCCAAATTTTCTCCATAATTCACATTTTTATTTATATGTTAGCTATAGCTTTGCTCCTGACAACAAATCTCTTTAGTAAAAAGTATTATATTCTAAAAAAACGTTATTATACGACCCTTTATAAGGATCCACCTATTAACAGTCTAATAGTATAATTTCGAAATTCACTATTGATTAATCATCAAGTACTTGATCCTTGTTTCTCTCATTGACTTTATGCTTCATATAAGTTCCCAGCAACACCGATAAAAAGCCCATAATAAGTAATGTTAGAGAGATTGGTCTACTAACTAATGGTAAAAAGCTGCCCTTGCTGATAGATATTCCCTCTCTTATTCCTTTTTCAACAATTGGCTGAAGAATATAGGCAATCAAAACCGGCACTAAGGAAAGCCCTAATTTTTTCCATATAAAACCAAATATGCCAAAGAATATTACTACCCAGATATCAAAAATCCGATTATTTGTAGAGTAGGCACCTAATATGCAAAATATTGTAATAATGGGCAAAAGAAACTTTTTATGTAAACCTAATATTTTAATGAACCATTTGATTAGGAAAAATCCCATTAAAATCATAATAATATTACTAATTAAATTAGTTGTAAAAATTACATTCACGAGAACAGGGTGATTTTTAAAAAGAAGTGGACCAGGCTGTATGCCATGAATCATTAAAGCACCTAATAAAATAGCAGTTACTGCATCACCAGGTATTCCTAATCCCAGCCAGGTAATAAATGCTCCCCCAATTGATGCATTATTAGCTGTTTCACTCGCAACAACACCATCAGGTATTCCTGTACCAAACTTCTCCGGATACTTAGAATAAGATCTAGCCACTTCATAACTGATGACATTACTAGTAGTCCCCCCTATCCCTGGCATAATACCAATACCAATTCCAATTAAGAAAGAACGTATGTAGTTTATAGCCTGATCTTTATAAAATTTTAAATCAGGCAACATGTGTTTTAATTGAATATTATGCGCATTTTGGGGAATCATAACATCAGAAAAACTTGTAATATCATCAATAAGTTGTGGTAAAACAAAGATTCCAACCATAAAAGGTAGTAAAGCTATTCCCCCTGATAAATTACTAATATTAAAAGTAAAACGATGAAGCCCTGTAATGGGATCAGAACCAATACTAGCAATAACCAATCCAACTGCAACACCTAATAGGTTTTTCCATAGGTCCCCAGACATTAACCCAGATATGGCTAAAAATGTGAAAATACCTAG
Source organism: Candidatus Stramentimicrobium fermentans (assembly GCA_012520575.1). GTDB lineage: Bacteria > Atribacterota > Phoenicimicrobiia > Phoenicimicrobiales > Stramentimicrobiaceae > Stramentimicrobium > Stramentimicrobium fermentans. The sequence goes on along the minus strand of JAAYOB010000017.1, from coordinate 44,939 downwards.
TGAAAAATATTCGAAAGGACCAAACTTTAAAGCTATTTTTGCCAATACAGGTGCTGCAAAAATAAGAATGACACCACTTACTAACCCAGCTGTTCCTGAAGAAATAATGCTAATTCCAAAAGCTTCCGCAAGTTTACCTTTTTGGCCCATTGGATAACCATCAAAGGTGGTTGCGACTGAGGAAGGAGTGCCAGGCATATTTAATGAACAAGCTGAGATAAAACCTCCAGAAATAGCTCCAATATCAATTGCTATAAGTAATATGATTGCATGACTGGGGCTCATAAAAAAGGTAAATGGTAAGGCAATAGTAATAGCCATAACTGCTGTAAGACCTGGCATTGCCCCAAAAACCATCCCCCCAAATACACCTATAGTTGCTAGAATAAGTGAAATAGGAGATAGTACTATTTGAAAACTGCTTATAACATTACTAAAAGAAGATGCTTCCATAAACAAATCTCCAGCATTTTATTATATTCTTTAATTTAAGGTAAAATTACATAAAGTTGTTTAGTAAAAAGATACCATAGTATGAATGTACTTAACACTGAAAATCCCAATCCACTTAATAAGTTCTGCATAGAAATTTCTTTAACGATGAATAAATAAATGAATAACATTAACATAGTACTTGAAATAACAAAACCTAATATAGGAAGAACTATTACATATAATATTAGCGAAATAAAAATGAAAACATAACTATAAAAGCCTAACTCTATTTTCACAGATAAGCTATTTTCCCTATCACTTGCAGTAATAAGAGTGTTCTTCTTTAAACTGGATAATAAAATCATCAAACTACATAATACTATTAAAATAGCGGAAACTTTGGGGAAAAATGAAGTTCCCAATCTATCTAAATGCCAATCTCTAATTCGTTGGGTACTTAAAAATAATATTGAACCAACTAACATTCCAATTAACCCGATTACTGAATCCTTTGTTAATTTCAATTTTCCTCTCCCTATTGTTTCGATATATCTATTTTTAATATCCTTCGTAAAAGTATTGTAAGAATATACATATGATCTTTGAAATGCTTTTTTATACTACTGTCCGCAGCTTTTAACTGTGGCCCGATTATTTGCTTCTTTTGTTCAGGGTATTTGAGAAGGACAATATAAACTCCTTCTCAAATACCATTTAAATAATTATGCTTTAAATTTAGTGTGCTTACTTTTTCACTAAACCTGCTTCTTCGAATAAAGGTCTAAAATAATCTTCTTCTTGTTTTAAGAATTCTATAGATTCTTTTGTATCTAGATATGTTACTTCAATGCCATTTTTTTCAATTTCTTCTATATATTCAGAGTTGCTACTAATTTCTTTGATCGCTTCAGATATTATTCTCACAACATTGTCTGGGGTTCCGGGTGGTGCATATATGACCTGATAATAGCCGAAATTCCCTTTTAGATTTGCTTCTTCCCATGTTTGAACATTTGGTAAAAATTTACTTTTATCTCTTGACTGCAATACTATTGGTTTGAGTTGGCCCGCTTCAATGAAGCCCATCACAGAAGGGACACTCGCCGTGGTAAGATCCAAATGGCCCCCTAGCAGCTTAGTAATTCTATCGGTATCTCCTCCGCCACCAAGAGCAATATCTAATGTGCCACCAGCATCCTTATTCATTACAATTCCAGCTAAATGTGCATTTGACCCAACTGAGACACCCATGGTTAAAGCATTCGGATTTTTCTGTGAATACTCCTTTAATTCTTGCCAGTTACTATAGGGTGCATCGGGCATAGCAACAACAACATTGTCAGTAGCCACTGTGGTACAAATTACAGTAAAGTCATTCCAGGTAAAATTAACAAGACCAGTTTCAAAGCTTGACAACATGGATTCGTGATGGTTAAGTAATCTATACCCATCCGGCCTTGATTCTAAAACATTTTGAGATCCCACAGTTCCCGAAGCTCCAGCAATATTGACTATTACTGTGGGCTGATCTAAATATTTTGGAAAATATTTACCCAGGATTCTTGCGGCGATATCGCTACGGCCTCCCGGTGCGTAAGGTACGACCATCTCTATTGGTTTATCGGGATAATCATTAGCAAAAACTCCTACAGATGAAATCAGAATTGCAAACGCGGTAAACATTACTATTTTTCTTGAAATTTTTTTCATAATACGACTCCTTATTTCGAATAGAATGTAATTAAATATTTATTAATCCTACCACTTTGCATCACATGCTGACCTACCACTACCTTCAATATCTTTTCGTTCAAAGTTTTCTGAGTTGCTTTTATTTTAGTAATAAATTCGGTAGAAATAGAGTAATTTGGGGGAAATAGGTAACTAACATTAATACTACTATTAATATGATTATGAAAGGCACGCAAGCTTTTACTACTTGTTCAAAAGATACTTTCGCTATGTCTGCAACTAAATATGCACACATACCAACGGGAGGAGTAAGAAGACCAATCATTAAATTTATAGTCAACAATACACCAAAATGGACCCTGTTTATTCCAAAAAGATCTATTACTGGTAAGAGAACTGGTACTAAAACAACAATGGCTGCGGTAGTATCCATAAAACATCCAACTAAAAGTAACAATAAATTAATGATTAATAACACTATATATTTATTAGAAGTTACGGATAAAATCAGATTAGTAAATTGCTGCGGTATCATCTCATAACTGAGAACCCACCCGAATAAGTATGCAGTACAACTTAGAAAAGCAATCATGCCTATACTTTTAGCCACATTTTCCAAACTTTCAAGCAAACCTTTAAAAGTAAATTGATTGTATATAAAGGTCTGTAGTATAAAGGCGTATACCACGGCAATAACCGCAGCTTCTGTCGGGGTTGCTATACCCAATATTATGCCGCCCATAATAATAACCGGAGTTAGTAGTGATAAAAAAGCGTCTTTAAAATCATTCCATAACTCTTTCAGCGTGGCCTTTTTATATACTTTATAATTTTTCTTTATAGCAATTAAGTATACACCTACCATTAAGCCTAATCCCATTAATATTCCTGGTATTGCACCAGCAATAAAAAGTGCACCAACTGAAACATTCGCCATAGCCCCATAAAGAATAAAAGGAATGCTGGGAGGTATAATGGGGCCAATGGTTGAAGAAGAGGCAGTAACAGCGGCTGAGAAGTCTCTATCATATCCATCTTCAACCATAGCTTTTATTTCTATGACTCCTAACCCTGCACTGTCTGCAACGGCAGAACCACTCATCCCCGCAAAAATCATACTTGCTACAACATTAGCATGGCCCAAACCACCGGGTATATGACCTACCAGAGTCTTAGCAAAGCCAAATATTCTGTCAGTGACCCCCCCTGTATTCATTAGTTGACCCGCCAAAGCGAAAAACGGAATCGCTAAAAAAGGAAAATTTTCAAAGAGACTTACCATAATTTGCGGTATCGCTGTAAAAGGAATATCACTAAAAGCAAAAAAAAGTAAACAAGTAGCCCCCATACTAAACCCAATAGGCACACCTACTAACATCAATAAAAGAAAACATATTATAAGAACTGTTCCACTCATATTTCTAACCCTTTCTGACCCCGATTAATGATGCTTTCATATAGATAAGTAATAATATATATTGAAGATATAATAAACCCTGGAACCATTGATATACTTAACACCCAAAATGGTATCCCAAGACTATATGCTCTAATAGTGCCTCCTACTTTTGGAAGTAATAAAGCATTTCGAGATACGATAATAAAAATCAATAACATTAGCAACATTGAAAATATCTTTAAATAATGCTGTATAGTTTTAGGAAATTTTTTAACTAAAAAGGTAACATCTAAGTGTGTTTTTTCATATGTTGATATTGAGATTCCAAAAAAACATAAGTATGCATACAGATATCTAGATAATTCTTCACTCCACATTAACGGTTTCTGAAAAATATAGCGCATTATTACTTGGGAAAACACTGTGAATACCATAACTACAAGAATTATTTGAGCAATTATTACAACTGTTCTATTTAATTTATGTCTTAGTAATTCCACAAACATCACCCCCATTATGATTATGTTATAACCAAATAATTGTATTAGTCCAATACCAGCAATTATTACATTTGACTGACTTAGGTATATTGTATTTTTAAAGCAGGCAGTTAGTTGCAAAAACTGCCTGCTTTGTTTTTATTGCATTGTTTTAGGTGTTTCAGTCATAAAGTAATTTAATTATTTTATTGATTCGGCAATTCTATCGTAGAAACCTTTTGGCCAAATTTCCAGCTCTTCTAAATTGTATGCTGCATTCTTACCTTTTTCCCAAAAAGCATTCTGATCAACTTCGATATATTTAACACCAGCTTCTGCCATCTTTGCTTTTATATCTGCTTCGCTGTTTGCTACTATTTCACGATTGTAGATGCCGGCTTCTGTAACACATTCTTCGAGAATTACCTTTTGTTCATCAGTTAAACTTTGATAAAATTTTTCCGTTACACCTAAGGCAACTAATTCAGGTAGGTGCCCGGTAAGAGAAATGTATTTAGCAGGTTCATAGAATTTCTGAGAATATATCAGATCTAAAGGGCATTCCATTGCATCAACAACACCCTGTTGTAGGGCAAGATACACTTCTCCAAAAGCAACTGGGGTTGGGGATGCACCTAATGCTTTCCAAGATTCAATATAAGAAGGAGTTTCAGGAACTCTTATCTTTAAACCTACCACCTCATCAACTGAATTTATCGGATGCTTGCATAAAAGGTTTCTAACACCTCTTCTCCATTCAGACACAGACACTAATCTTATCCCATGCTCATCAATCAATTTCTGTCTAATTTCCAGACCTACCGGGGAATTGATTGCTTTCGCATATTCATCAAAATTTTTGAAGGCAAAGGCGGTATTAAATAAGAAAAATTCTGGAACAAAATGTCCCGGCCAGCCTAAACCATTTAAGTGTCCTTGCTGAATATTCTGCTTCATATTTTGAATCTGTACAAAAAAACTTCCCAATTGATTAGATGGGAATATCTGTACATCAAATTCTCCATTAGTTCTTTCTTCAAACAATTCTTCGAATTTTAGTAATGCTTGATGTTCGGGGTGTTCGGGGTTCATTTCATGACCAATTTTCATTACTTTCGGAGCTCCAAATGCTGACATCGTTAATGCGAAAATTGCAAGTACTAATCCTAACATTACTAATCTAAATTTTTTATTCATGTCTTTTTTCTCCTTTTATTAAATCTAATTTTTTACTATAACTACCGGCACAGTCAGGTAGAAGATATAAAAACACTTCACCTCCTTGCATATTTACTATTTTCTTGCTCGATTATGCTCTTCATTTATTCTAATTAATTATTTTAATACCCTTTTCCAAAAAATAATTAAGTATTTTTTGATCTAATTGTGAATCTGTTATTATTAAGTCAATCTTACTTAACGGTGCTATTGTTAGCAGACTGTTATTATGAAACTTTGAGTTGTCACCAATAAAAATAACCTTGTTAGCTTTTTCAATTACTCTTTTCCTTATCTCAACTATAAACGGGAATGAACTTTTAATTCCTTGTTCAACACTAATTGCTCCGGATGAAATAAAGGCTGTGCTTATGTGTACCTGGTCCAGCGTATTAATAGCCAATGGCCCTACAAAGCCTTTAGTTCTAGTATCCAATTGTCCTCCAGTAGAAATTATATTCATATTTATACAATCAGAAAGCTCATGTATAATAAATGGGGAAGTTGTAACAAGCGTTATATTATTTATGTCACGAGCAGACAATTCTTTTGCTAATACATAACAAGTGGTAGAAGAATCTAAAAAAATAATATCATCTTCTTCTATAAAATCTATTGCTTTCTTTGCAATCTCTCTTTTTTGGGGCAAGTTAACATTCATGCGTAACTCAAACATTATTTTTGCAGAAGTAGATTCATTTAGCCTAACCCCTCCATGCACTTTCTTAACAAGCCCTTCTCTCTCTAGCTCATTTAACATTCTATGCACTGTCATGTAAGATGCATTCAGGCGTTTACTAAGATAACTAATTTTACAAAATTTTTCTTTTTTTAATAATGCTAATATCTTTTCTCTTCTTTCAAAAGGAATCAATTTTAACTCCAATTATATCTATAAAATTGTTATCTTTTAATATATTACAATATAATCTATCATTTTATATCAATATTGTCAATTTTCTTAATATTAACTTAAGAATTCTATTAATCATTGAATTTTACTTTTTGCTAAACTACATAAACAAATAGATATATATTTAGCTTCCTCAGAATCTGCTCTCGAAGTTAATATTATTGGATAGCTTGCTCCCCACAGCAACCCAGCTACTTTAGCCCCTCCCATATAGACAGCTGCCTTGATCAAAAAAGCTCCGTTTTCCAAATTAGGGGTTATTAGAATATCGGCAGGTGGTTTAAATGCAAACGAAAGTTTCTTATTGTTTGCTGCCTCCTCTGATACTGCAGTATCTAAAGACATTGGTCCATCTAAAACAATTTTCTTTTTATTTATCTGTCCCCTCTCAGCCATCTTGCTCAATATAGCACAGTCATAACCTGATTCTATTCCTCTTAAAATTAATTCATTTGCACTTAAGAGAGCAATCTTTGGGGTTTCTATCCCCATGATATTGGCACATTTAATTGAATTTTCTATAATTGTAACTTTTTGCTCCAGCGTTGGATTAGGAATAACGGTGCCGTCAGAAATAATGAAAATTTTTTTTGAATCTTTAAGTTCAACAATAGAGGTATGAGTTAAAAGTTGGTTGCTAATTTTTGAATGAATTATTTCCTTCAGAAATATTGATGTATTAATTAAGCCCTTAGCCATGGTGTCTGCTTCCCCTTTTAGAATAAGACTAGCTACTTTTCGCATTACTTCTTCATAGTTTTCAGCAATTATTGTATCTCTCAGTTTGTTTTTTTTAGTGTCAATAACAATAAATTGGGCTATGTTATTTTTCTTTGCAAGCTCTGCAGCATTTAGTAATGAATCATCTGGACAAACAAGAATAATTCTAATATTTGATTGTTTTTTTTCTGCTTGTTTTTTAATAAAATCAAAAGAGATGGTGTTAATATTCATTTATTATAATATCTCCTTTTATGGCTAAAAAAACATTGTGAGCTAGTGATTCGTTTTCAAACTCACCAGGATAAAACATAATTTTCCCCAAAAAACTGAGTTTTTCATTCAACATTTCTTGGATAAAGCTAGAGTGACAAACTCCCCCTGTCAGAATCACAGCATCTAAGTCACCATTAAGTATGGGTAGAAGACTGCAAACGTACTTAGAAATATTATAGATATACGCCTGCAGTATAATGGCTAACTTTTTATCATTTTTAGACTGGACTTCAATATGTGCCATATCACGCGACTCAAAATAGCTGTACAATCCTGATTTATGAGTAATTTCATCTATAGATTGTGCAAAAGATCGCTTTCCTTCATTAAGATAGCTAATAAGGTCTAACGAAGGTAGGTTTCCTGCTCTTTCAACTGAAAAAGGACCCTCTTTATCACTGTTATAGACATCTACCATCCTGCCTTTTTTATGGGCACCAATGGAGCCTCCTCCACCCAAATGAGCAATGATAAAATTAGATTCTTCATATGGCTTACCTATATCGTATGCAGCCTTTTTGGCAACAGCTTTCATATTCAAGGCGTGGGAAAGACAGTTCCTCTGTATACCTTTTATCCCTGTTATTCTAACAAAATCTTCTAATTCATCAACACTAATTGGATCAACAGTATAAGCTGGTATTTTATATTTTTTAAATAAGTCCCATGCCATCACTACGGCTAAATTTGCGGGATGTGAACCTTGTAAACCAGCTTCTGCATCTTTGACCATTGCTTCATTAACAGAGTACACTCCGGAGCTCAAAGGTTTTAATCGTCCCCCTCTGACAGCTAATGCATCAATTGTTTCGATTGCATGTGATCTTTTTTGTAGGTACTCCGTAATTTCTTTTTGCCGATAAATTAGTTGATCTGGGAATAGGGGCATATCAAGTACTTTTTGATTATGTAAAATAGAGTGATTCTCAATGCAATTTTTATTTTCATAGATTGCTATTTTAGTGGAAGTTGAACCGGGATTTATAGTTAATATTTTCAACATATTTCCTAAAGTCCTTTTTATTTTTTTATTTTATGGAAAAACCATTCCCCCATCAACATTTATAGCCTGGCCAGTAATGTGCTCTGATAAAGCCAAAAATAATGCAGTTTCACCAATAGCTGCAGGCGTTTGCGGTACACCTAGAGGGATTCCCTCTTTCACGGTTCTTTGAAAGGCAGCCTCTCCATCTTCACCAGGCAATGCTTTCTTTTTTCTTGAATATTCCCACATTCTTGTTGCTACAATGCCAGGACAAATAGCATTCACATTAATATTATCCGGCGCCAATTCCATTGCTATGGCATTAGTAAATCCGACTACTGCGAACTTTGATGCGCAATAGTGGCTTTGTCCGGGATAACCTCTTTTTCCAGAAACAGAGGCTATGTTTATTATTTTTCCAGTTCGATTTTTTTTCATAATTGGAACAACCGCTTTGCAACATAGAAAAACACCCTTACTATTAACTTCCATTAAATTATCCCATTCCTGTTCACTTAAATCCTCTAGTCTGTTTCTAGTAGCAATCCCGGCATTGTTAACTAAAATATCTATTTTCCCAAAAGTATTCATAGTTTCATCTACCATTTTTTGAACATCATTCCATAAAGTAACATTCGATTCTAGCGCTATGGCTTTAATACCCATTTCTGTTAATTCTTGAACAAAGCTAACAGCATTTTTATAGCCATCAATTTGTTTGCTTTCGCAATGATTATCAGATGTGTCCAGGAAATCAATCCCTGTAATAACTAAGCTTGCATTTTCACGTGCAAACACCTCAGCAATACCTTTACCAATTCCACTTCCCCCGCCAGTTATGATGGCAACTTTCCCCTCAAGTAGTCTCATACAGTCCCCCTTTATCTATGTTAATAATGAATATTTATTTTTTAAAAATGGTCCTTGATATTTATATTTATTTTTATCTTCTATTTCAAGGAATCTATTGTATATCCCCGTTGCAGGGTATCCAACTACACACCCTGCCTTAATTTGGACAGCATTTACTGCAATGGAAAAATCAGCCAAAAAAAGTTCATTTGTACTTTTACTTCTGATTGATGAAATAATGTCAATATTATTCTGGTTTGCATATTTAGCAATTTCCAATAATTCTGTAATTGTTCCAATTTGATTTGGCTTTAATACAGTACTGTTTATTAATTTTAAATCAGAAGACATCTTTAATCTTTGTTTATTAGAGGCAATTAAATCATCTCCAACAATTTGAATACCGTTATGCTGTATTTTTTGGTAACTTTCAATGTCTTCTTCATCAAAAGGGTCCTCTAAATAAAAAATTGGATATTCCTTTATTATTTTCTTATAAAAATCTACTGTTTGCGACTTATCCATTTCCTCTTGGTCTATATTATACGTTCCCTGGTTAGCATTAAAACATTCTGTTGCTGCGGCGTCTAAACCTAAAGTATAGTTTTCCTGATACCCACATAGTTTGATAGACTTTAATAAACAGTCTAAAACTTCCCGTGTTTTACTCATTTGTGGCACAAAAGTAATCCCCGGGGCTACCAAATGTTTATCCTTCAACAAATCATAAAGTTTATAGTATATTTCAATTCCACTTTCTATAGCTTCTTTAAAAGTATTAAAACCTGTGGGAATTATACAAAAATCTTCCAATGCAAGTTGATTAGCAAATCCAACGCCACCGTGAATCATAACAAAAATAGGAACAGGGATCATATACTCTTTATTATCAGGGCATAAGTACTTGTGCAGAGGTACTCGTAATGACATGGCTGCCGTTTTTGCTATTGCCATAGACACACCTAGCAATGAATTTCCACCTAAATTATTTTTGTTGGGTGTACCATCCAATTCGAGCATTATACTATCAATAGTCTTTTGTTCCGTAATTTCCAATCCGATTAATTGAGGAGCAATTTTTTCATTGACAGCTTGAACCGCTTTAAGATTTCCTTGACCAAAAAGCCTTTTTCCGCCATCAAATAGCGTTAGAGCTTCATACTTACCTATTGAGGTTCCGATATCGACAGCTGCCCTGCCAATGGTTCCACTTTCTGTTTCAATTTCAACCTCAATTGTCGGTAATGCCATTAAAGATAGTATCTCTCTAGCCGTTACTTTTTTTATTTTATCCATTTAAAAAACCTTTTTACATTGTTTCAAATAAATACTTTTACTGCACAACCACTATTTTTATGCTTTGCACAGCAACATTTGTGGGCCCTGTTATTATATGGTCTTGCAAACTATCTAATACATAAAAAGAGTTATTCTTATTTAACTGCCCAAAAAGATCTATATTTTTTTCTAGACATGTTTTTGCAGTGCCACCATCGGCAATTCCACCAGCAACTTGAGTGGGACCGTCAGTTCCTTCAGAATCAATTGCCGCAACAGTTATGTTGTAACCGGAAATATTACCAGCTAACCCTAAAACAAATTCTTGGTTTCTGCCACCTTTACCATCTTTATTAGTAACTTTAACCGATGTTTCTCCACCTGCAATTAATACACAGGGTGGCTTTATAGGATGATTGAACTTCACAATGTCTTTAGCAATACTGGCTAAAGCTATTCCTACTTCTTTACTTTCGCCCTCTAACATTGTTGATAAAATCATTGCATTGTAGCCAAGTTCCTCGGCAATCCTTTTTGCCGCAATGCAAGCACTATATCTATAGCTCATTGGAATATTATATACTTTAAGTGGACCTATATTTTTAACAGTTTCCTGTTGTTTTCCTTCTACTCCTTCGGACAAGTGCTTTTTTATTGAAATAGGTGTATCTTCCCAAATATGATATTTTTTTAAAACAAAGATTGCATCCTGAAAAGTAGTAGGATCTTCCCAAATTAAGTCGGGCCATGGCATTGTTTTAAATTGTTCCTTTTTATTCCCAGGCTGAAAATTTAAAATAATTCCCGGAGAAATGTACTGACCTAAGCGACCGCCTGAAATTAAAGAAATATGCTTACGCACACAGTTTATTTCTTGTATATTATTGATATTATTAAGCAATAAATTATATAGGATTTGCATATCTTTCAAAGAAACACTTTCTACAGGGAGGCTAATCATTGAAGACGTACCGCTAGAGCCAATAAAAAATACTAAATCATTCTCTGTTGCTAAATTGGCTATTCTTATTATTTCTTTTGCAGCTTTAATACTTCCATCATCTGGCAAGGGATGCCCAGTTTTAATAATATCTATTTTATCAATTTTTTGCGATTCAATACCTTTAACTGCAATAATACTTTCAGTAATTTTATCTCCCAGAACCTTATTTAGGGCTAATGCACTTAATAGGGAACCTTTGCCACCACCTAACACAAAAATATTATTTATCTTTTTTAAATCAAATGTAATAGTTTCTAGCTCCGTATCGACGGCAAGGATATTATCCTGAAATCTAATATTTTCCAAAACTTCATTATATGGATTTATCTCATTCAGAGTCTTCTCTATAATATCAAGGGCTATTTTTCTACCACTTTTACAGCCATGGCTTGACAATTCTCTTTTATTTATGATTTTTGGTAAAAATCTTTTTAGAATATTATTTCTCTCCTTCCTAAAAATCCTATACTTGCTACTCTAATATATTCTCTTATTGATTCCTACACTCTAAAAAATGCAGAATTCCAGCTAGATTAAAAAACAATTTCCACTTTATTGAAATTTTCAATGTAGTTCTTAAGATCTGTCAAAAATTCATAGGTGGGAACACCGTCTATTATCCTATGGTCAACTGTAATAATGAAATTAGCCATTGGAGCAATGATTATTTTCCCTTTTTCGACTATTGGCTTATCTTTAGCGCGCGTAATTCCCAGAATAGCTCCTTCCGGATAAGTTAAGAGTGGTTGGATGAAGTCTACAGCATAGCTGCCTACACTTGAAACAGAGAACGTTCCTCCTTTCATTTCTTCAGGTGTGATAGAGCCCTGAATCGCCTTTTCGCTCAAATCTTTGATCAAAGAAATCATTTCTCTTAATGTTTTTTTGTTAGCTTGGGTTATTACTGGTACCAAAATACCTGACATTCCTCTTCTTTGAATAGCCACGGCAAAGCCAATGTTAATATCTGCATGACGGATTATAGAATTATTTTCTAAATCTAATGCTACATTAAGAGCAGGGTGTTTGTTTAGCGTTCTAGCTATTGAATAAACCAAAAGGGGTAGAAACGTAAGTTTTAAATGATAATTGTTTAGACATAAAGGATCCAGTTCTTTTTTAACATTTAAAAAATTCGACATATTTATTTCGATACCAACAGTGGACTGAGCTGCAACTTGATTACTCCAATGAAAATTTCTTATCATTGCTTTTCTAAGAGGGCTTAACTTTACTTCCTTAGACTCTGCTTCCATCCTTATTAATACTCCTGCAGTATATTTTCATTCTATTTTATTATGTTATTTATTGATTATCTCAAGCTTTTCTCATACTCATCTTTAGAATCATAAATTGCTCCAATAACATTGCCAACTGGCACCTCTTCCCCTTCTTGCGCTAAAATATTTAATATTCCAGAACAAGGCGCCTCTACAACAACTACTGCTTTGTCTGTTTCTACATTGGCAATTTCTTCAGCTTTTTCTACTGCTGCACCTTCCTTTTTTTCCCATTTAATTATGACACCTGTCTCCATATCTGGAGAACCCTTAGGCATTAACACTTCGGTAAACATTTTCTTTCCTCCTTTTTAGTTTTCAAAAATATTTATTTTTTAATTAATGTTTTAATTTCTTCGACAATCTTGGTTGTGCTTGGAATAACCATATTTTTCAGATTGTCATTAAAGGGTATTGGTACATCTAAGCTAGAAATTCTCAATATAGGTTTTTTGAGAAAGTCGAAAACATTTTCTTGAACTAAAGCAGTTATTTCTGCACCAACCCCTCCTGTTCTATTCCCTTCTTCTACTATAACTAAGTGACCGGTTTTTTTAACCGATTGGTTGATTGCTTCGATGTCAAGTGGTACAATGGTTTTTGGATCAATAACTTCGATATTGATTCCTTCTTTTTTTAAATCTTCTGCTGCACTTAAAGATCTGCTTACCATTCTGGAAGTTGCTACTACTGTGATATCTTCTCCTTGTTTTTTAATCTCAGCTTTTCCGAATGGAATAGTATATTCTTCTTCTGGAACCTCTCCTTTTGTATTATACAAAGCTCGGTGCTCAAAAAAGAGTACTGGATTATTGTCACGTATTGCTGTTTTTAACAAGCCCTTTGCATCATAAGGAGTTGAAGGAAGAACAATTTTTATGCCAGGAGTATGCATAAATAATGCTTCATTGCACTGGGCATGCTCAGCACTGCCTCCAAAGGTTGCTCCCATGGAAGACCTGATTACTAGTGGCACTTCAAACATCCCACCATGAACATAACGCCATTTTGCTGCTTTATTATAAACTTCATCAAAACATACTGCTAAAAAATCTGCGAACATTATTTCAACTATGGGTCTAGTGCCGGTAATAGCAGCACCCACTGCCATACCTGCCATTGCTGCTTCAGAAAGCGGTGTGTCCTTAACCCTATCTGGACCAAATTTATCCAACAGCCCTGTTGTTACTTTCCAAAGTCCACCCACAACTGCCACATCTTGACCATAAATAAAAACCTTCTCATCTCTCATCATTTCTTCGTGTAAGGCCTCATTTAAGGCTTGGGCAAATGTTATTTTCCTCATTTTAATACTCCATCATTGTTTATTTTAAATTTTTTAAATACATTTTTTGAGGAACGATCTGCAAATTGTGGTACTAAGCATAAATATCTTTGAACAAATCTTCCTTACCGGGATCTATGCTATTTTCAGCAAAACTGATAGCATTTTCAATTTCTTTCTCAATTTTATTCTTCTCTGTAACTATCCATGTATCTGTTATTACCCCTTGTTCGAGCAATTTATTTTCAAATCTACGAAGGGGACATTTTTCCATCCATTGACTTTCTTCTTCTCTTGTTCTATAAGAGCGCTGATCCCCTTCCATATGGCCTCTAAAACGATAAGTTTTAGCCTCAATTAAGTATGGCCCATTTCCAGATTTTGCGTGGTTTACAGCTTCTTTTGTCGCTTCATATACAGCGAGAATCGAATTACCATCAACAATTTTTGTAGGTATATTATACGCAACACCACGATCAGCTATATTTTCAACTGATGTAGAGTCTTTTATGTTAATTGAGATACCGTATTGATTATTATCACACAAAAATATTACTGGTAGTTTCCAAAGAGAGGCTATATTTAAAGATTCATGAAAGGTTCCCCTATTTGATGTATTGTCCCCGAAAAAAGCCAAAACTACACTTTTTTTATTTAACAATTTTAAAGATAGAGCTGCTCCTGTGGCAATTACAAAAACCCCTCCCTGTGTTCCGCTCATCCCCAATACTTTTTCACTACAAATACGAATTGCAGCTCCTTTCCCGCAATTAGTACCTTCTTTTTTCCCAAATAAATCGCAAAATATTTTATTTATTTCGATTCCCTTTGTCCAATTAGCACAAACTGCTCTGTGAGTAGTCATCATATAATCATCTTCGTTGAGAGCTAAGCACCCTCCAACAAAAGTAGCTTCCTCTCCAACACCTGAATGTACTGAGCCAGGAACTCTGCCCTGATGATATAGCTCAACAATTTTTTCTTCTAACATTCTAGCTTTAAGTAAATTAACGTACATATTTTGCAAAAAACCACCGCTATAATTCATTAAAACTATCCCCCCTGTAATATTGTTTAATAATTCCTACCAACATGTAAGCCCACCATCAATAACTACATTTGATCCGGTCATAAAAGCAGAGCAATCGGAAGCCAGATAAATAACGAGACCGCTCAATTCTTCTGGAATGCCTATTCTGCCGACTGGAAGCATAGACACTTTTTTAAGATAATCATTTTTATCTTTTTCCCATTTCAATGCTGTCATTTGAGTTTTCATATATGCCGGACTAATTGCATTCACTGTGATTCCATAAGGAGCTACTTCTACAGCCAGAGCTTTAGTTAAAAGAATTACACCGGCTTTCGAAGCGCAGTATGGAGCAACATGTGAACTTTTGTAATTGACCACCAACCCAGAAGCTGAAGCCATATTTATTATCCTTCCTTTTTTCTGGGGAATCATTTTCTTTAAAACAGCCTGGCAAGTTAGGAAAGTACCCTTTAGATTAACATCTATTACTCTATTCCAATTATCTTCACTCATTTCTAAAATTGGTTCTTGCTTGGGCATAATTCCTGCACTGTTTAACAGTATATCTATCTTGCCAAACTCCTGAATAGTTTTTTCTACCAAATTATTTACCTCAATAGCAGACCTAACATCACATTTAAAGCAATCTACCCGATTACTAAATTTTGATATTATTTTTCTTGTATCTTCCGCTTTTTCAAAATCAATATCTGCTAACATAATTGAAGCCCCAGCCTTTGCCAAAGCAACTGCATTAGATTGCCCAAGGCCTGAGCCTCCTCCAGTTACCAATGCTATTTTGCCACTTAAGTCAAACATTTCTGATGGATTCATCAATATTAACCCCTCGATACGTTATAATTTAATATAAATATCATTTTATATCATAGTAGAACATTGTATTACAGAGTGTCAAGGATTTTTTTAAACATTTTACTAAGTTTTTATGAAACTTATTTTGAAAAATATCGGCTTAATCAGAGCAAGGAAGTATAAAAGTTAAATTATTTTTAGGAAATCTTAAATAGAAAAACTTTAACTCATTACTATTTATTTTAAGATTATTCCTATGTAGGGGGGTAGTAAGATTGCAATTGTAATAATAAAATCATTAAAAGAAATTTGATAATTTAACCAGTTTAGCTATTTTATAATTACTAGTGGAAACAATGTTTTCTTCCGATACGATATAAACCATCTTATGCCAAATCTGCTTAGAGATTTTCCCTTAAAACAATATTAGGAAGAAAACAATTTAAAGGTAGATAGAGAATTTCTTTTGATTTATTGCAGTTGTCCAAATAACCACTTTTTCATTACTAGCTTTAGCTAAAGCAATCGTTCGAGTAAAAACTAATTAAAGTTACCTGAGAGTTCTTAAGCCGGAATAGAAAATATATTATTGCTATATCCGCGTATCATGCTCATCAATAATAATGGTGGATTTAATGAACTATTAATTATATTGTCTTATTTGTATTTGTTTCACTCTTATAATAACTAACTCCCCGCTTTGTAGAGCGGGGCTAGAATCAAATTATGGAAGATTTAGAACAATATGAAGTCTATGATTTTTTAATTGGGAGTTTGCCTAGGATGCCCCTCTTGCAGCTTTTACTTGTGACAACCCAAGCTAAAACAAGATTTAATCTGTTCAGCTTCTGATACTGTCCAAGATTTAAGAAGGGCGGTCCATCTAATCATCAAACTCATCAGCTCGGATGGTTCCCTTAATTTAACCGACCTTCCTTATTTTAAACTCTGCCGGTACCATGATTGAGTGCTGCAATAGATATCCGTATGGTATAAATACAATTTTATGAGACAGTAAGCAATACCAATATGTCGATATAACTAAAGACAATATTAACTATTAACCAAATTTACTGGAGTACCTTCAATATATTTAACCAAATTATTAATAGCGATATCTAGTAATCTCTCCCTACTTTCTCTTGGTGCCCAGGAAATGTGTGGGGTAATGAAACAATTTTTAGCCTTTAAGAGAGGATTATCTTTTTTTATAGGTTCCGAGCTTACCACATCTAAACCTGCAGCAAGAACCTTCCCACTATTTAAAGCATCTGCAAGATCTTGCTCAACTACAAGCTGTCCGCGGCTATTGTTTATAATGATAACTCCATCTTTCATCTTGGCAATATTATTCCTATTTATAATCCCTGTTGTTGAAGGTAGTAACGGGCAATGTAATGCTATGATATCAGATGATCTTAATAATTCATCTAACTCCACATATGCCCCTATTTCTCTTCCAGAGTCATTCTGAACATAGTCATTTGCTATTACTTTCATACCTATTGCTTTTGCAATCATGCCAGTTTTTTGACCTATTCTCCCAAATCCAATAATACCAATGGTCTTACTATTAAGCTCAACTAGTGGAAAATCCCAAAAACTCCATTCATTAGTAGATTCCCACCGACCTTTATGCACAGCCATGTTATGATGACCGACCTGATTAGTTATTTCTAATAGTAGAGCAATAGCATGTTGGGCAACAGCTTCAGATCCGTAATTAGGAATATTAGCAACTAGTATGCCCTTTTCTTTTGCGAGATCTATATCAATATTGTCGTATCCGGTGTGTAATGTACAAATAAATTTTATATTTGGACATTCGTTTAAAGCTTTGGCTTTAATTGGTGACATACTTGTAAAAACAATTTCAGCATCATTTATATGTGAGATAATTTCTTCTTCATCTGTTAATGAAGTGTGTTCATATATTATTACATCTCCTAATGCCTTTAAGTTATCCCATTTAAGATCGCCAGGGTTCAACACGTATCCATTTAATACTACAATTTTCATATATTAACTCCTACACATCAAAATTTTAAAACTACGTTAAATTGAATTAATGCTGTCAAATAAACATTCTATATATACCTACAAAGGTGCCATCATAATGTATTAATAAAAGAACAGTTGGAAAATATAACTGAGCAAAATAATAATCTAATAAATATATTTTTGCAAGAAATACTTTTTACAAAGTGGGTATTCTTTGCCGTCAAGATTTGATATTTGATATGGGGACTAGTTCTTATATCCTCCGTACTTGCTAGGATACTCCTCCGTCAGTGCATTATATCGTCGCTTATTCATTTATCATAGGTAAACCCATGGTTTTCTGCCCTAAGGAACTGATAAACTATTACTTTAAATCATGATACATTTTGCAAATTCTGGCGGCCAGATACAAGTTATCTAATTTTCACCGGTAGCTATTATATCTTCATGAAAGCCTTAATGCCTGCTATCACTCTTTTAATTAAATGTTCCTGTGCAGAATAAGCCATATGTCCTATTCTAAAAACTTTTTTTCTTAATGGTCCAACGCCCCCTGCTACCAGTATTCCATACTCCTCTTTCAAATATGTTTGCAATCCTTCGGAGGTCCTTTCTCCCGGTAAGACTGCCGAGGTAACTGTAGGTAGGAGAAACTCTTTATTTTTTATGAATAAAGATATCCCTTCTTGCTCTAAAGCAGTGCATAGCATTTCAGTAATCCTTTTATGCCTTGTCCATCTTTGTTCCAGGCCTTCTTCAAAAATCTGGTCCAGAGCTTTGTGTAAAGCAAAAAAGAGGTGTACCGGTAAAGTAATCGGAAAGGGGTGCCAATCTCCCCATTCTTTCTCATACCTTTGCCATGTTCTTAGATTGAGATACCAGCCTGGAATATCAGATTCTGATGCCATTCTTTCCCATCCTTTGGCACTGATAGCTATGGTAGATAAACCGGGGACTGAGCCTAAGGCCTTCTGGCTGGCAGATACGCAAAAATCAATTCCTAGTTTATCAACCGATAACTCAACTCCCCCTAATGAAGAGATGGCATCGACCACGAACAAGACATCTTTCTTTGCACACAATTTTGATAGCTCTTCCAAATGATTTACCATACCAGTAGAAGTTTCACCATGCACCACTGCCAATAAATCATACCTATTCTTTTTTAAATATTTTTCGACCTCCTCTATTAAAAACCATTCTCCAGGATCCTTTTTAATAACAGTTATTTCTTTTAAATAATGAGAGGCAATTTCGTATAAACGTTCTCCGAAAGTGCCGTTATTTAAAATCAGCCCCTTTTTACCATTTAAACTAGCCATGGTGGCATCCAGTGCTCCTGAGCCTGAAGATGGCATAATAAAGACACTATTCTCGGTTTGATAAACTTTCTGTAATTTCTGGAGCGTTTCCAGATAATAATCCATCCAGAGATTACCATAATGTGGAATACTGGGACGGTTAAGTTCATTCAATACTTCAGGGTCACATTCCGTAGGTCCTGGTATTGACAACTGGTATTTAATCACAATCAATTCCTCCGTATCCATTCTTGTAATTAAAATGTGTTAATTAATTCTTCTTTATAATTTCTTTAATCTTCTCTAACACTAATTTCTCTTCTCCACTGGCAAGCATATGAGGATTAAGTGTTAAATAATTTTTTTCCACAACAGTCGCAATGCGTGGATTGCCTTCATATAGCTTTTGAGCAATATCTTCTTTGGTCATACCTAAGGTTTTTTCATTAAATTTAACATAAACCCGGGGAATTGTAGCAGGCTGGGTTAACGGTTGTGTCGGATATCCAGAAAAGACCTGGATATAAGGAATATTATCCAATCCTTTTTTAAGATATTCAACCTGTTCTTCCCATTTTTTTATTCTCTGCTGATGATCCTCTTTTAAGTATAACTCAATTGCTCTTACCAAACCCATAATTGTTTCCTTGTCTAATTTCATAGGCCTCCCAATGGCATGATGCGGGTAACCATGCAAACGGCAAATTTCAACAATATCCTTTTTCCCCACCATCAGCCCGGAAGATTGAGGACCACGTATATCTTTTCCTCCACTAAACAGCACGATATCTGCGCCCATTTTCACAAATTTAACGAGATTTTCAATGGGGGGTAGTTCACCAGCCGCATCAACAATAACCTTAATATTTTTATCTTGAGCTATAGTAATAATTTCTTTTAAAGAAAGAGAGGCTTCCAACATCTCTGACTGTATAAAAAATACTATCCCAACTGTCTTTTCATTAATAGCACCCTCTACCTCATATAGGTGGGTTTCAATGGCATTGCCAACTTCAATTAGTTTTGCACCAGCCATTATTAAAGCTTGATCATACGGATTACGATGACAACGCATAATTATGAACTCATTTTTCATCCCTTCTGAATTGGGGAGTGCTTTTATACATTTAGGTTCAGACCCAGCTATACAGGCTGCTGCTGATAAAGTTAATCCGGCAGCTGCTCCGGCTGTAACCAACGCAGCTTCCACATTAAGACATCTGGCAATATACTCACCAGATTTTTGCAATAACTCATCTATATCCACGAAAGAATGCGAAGCATCCTCCATTGCTTCTATTATTTCAGAAGGAATTAAAGAACCACCAAATTTGGTATAGGTACCTGCTGCATTGATAATCCTCTTTACGCCTAAATCCTCATAGTTGGCCATTGATTTTCTCCTCTCCAAACAAAGAACCAACAACTATTATTTCAATCCAATACTATTATTTCATCTCAAAAATCTACTTTTTCTAATCTCAGTTCACCATATTCAGGAATTTTACCCACCAAGGGTTTTATATATTTTATGAATTCATCTGTTACAAAATTGCCTTGCTTATTAATAAATACATCATCCATTAATCTAACCTTGAGGGCTACTTCTCCAAAGGGAACTGAGTTCAGCTCTATTTTATAAGG
The DNA here is from genome assembly GCA_012520575.1 of Candidatus Stramentimicrobium fermentans. Lineage (GTDB taxonomy): Bacteria > Atribacterota > Phoenicimicrobiia > Phoenicimicrobiales > Stramentimicrobiaceae > Stramentimicrobium > Stramentimicrobium fermentans. The sequence continues at coordinate 24,332 of JAAYOB010000017.1, read as the reverse complement.
ATTGTTGCTGGTACGCGTAATTGAAACCATTCCTCCAGAAAATCCTTCTTCGGCTAATTTAACAGCTTTTACCCCACAGGCATATGCTTCTTCAATATCAATTTCACTTGCGCGGTCCATTGCACACATTGGCAAAGATTCCGTAATTTGAAACTCTCCTCTTAAATTCATTTCTTGATAGATAGCCCTATGCAGATTAAGTGCTGCACTTCCTCCTCCCATCGCTCCGAATTCTTTCTCGCTAGTATCCGGGGAATAGTGACTGGCTACAAAACTATTATCCTCCCAAACAATACCTTCACCACACACAATATAAACCCACCCATACTTCTCGATACACTCTTTTACACTTGACAAAAATTTCCTTCGGTTTAGAGGTCGCTCTGGTATGTAAATAAGGTGTGGGGCTTCTTCTTCCTTACGTTTTGCCATTATCGAAGAGGCAGCTAGCCACCCTGTGCTTCTGCCTACCGTTTGTAGAATAACAAATTTATCAATGCTCTGCATATCCCTGGCCAATCTTCCACCCTGTAAAACTGAAAGACAGATATATCTGGCTGCAGAAGCAAAGCCGGGAGCATGGTCAGTAGAACAAAGGTCGTTATCAACTGTTTTTGGTATCCCGATTACATTTATCTGATAATCATTTTTTTTGCAGTATTGCTCTATTTGTCGGCTAATCTCCATGGTACCATTTCCCCCAATAAGGAAAAGGTAACCAATATTGTATCTTTGAAGTTGTCTAATAATTTTCTGGAAGTCTTTCTTTTTCAATATATACCTGGAAGAACCTAAAATAGATGACGGTATATATTTCAGTGAACGGACTGCTTCTGGACTTTCCTTTCCTAAATCTACAATCCTATCTCTTAATAAACCGGTAATTCCATCCCTCATGCCAAGGATATGTTTTATCTTTTTGGACTTAAATCCTTCTTGAATAAGTCCAGAAAGGCTGGCATTGATTACGGAGGTTGGTCCACCTAACTGTCCTACAATTGCGTTTCTTTTTACCACTAAATTATTACCTGTTACTCTTTTTAGAAATAAGCATTGCTGTTATACCAGTACTATCTATACAGCATCTGATAACTAGATTAAATTCCATAACTTCCAGAGATTTTGAAATCCCTCAACAATAAGTTTCTCTTCTCCATCCGCAAGACAGACTGGATTTAAGAGAATTATACTTTCATGTAAGCTAAACTCCTGAACCCATATTGGCGGGTTATTATTCTTAAGATTAGCAACAATTTCATAAGCGGTATATTTTACATCCTTTTCATCAACCCATAACTGAACCCTGGGAACTGGCCGGTCAACTTCGTCAAATTCGGTTTGTACTGCTTTCAAATATGGTAATTTATTTAAATTTGCTACCAGGTAGTGAATTTTATTCTTCCATTCCTGATGTTCTTTTTTAAAATCTTTTTTCAAATAAATCTGAAGAGCGGTCAGTAAGCCGATGATATCTTCTTTCCCAACCTTCATAACTCTTCCAATGCCATAATTTGGAAAGGCTTGCAGACGACAAGCCTCAACTAGATCCTTTCTCCCGCAAATGAACCCGGTACAAGAGGGGCCGAAAATATGTTTTCCTCCACTGGTTACCAGTAAATCTACGCCCATCTTAATACAGTCTTTGATTCTGGTAAATGGATAATTTATCAATGAGCCATCAAGAATAGTAGGAATTCTATATTTTTGTGCTACTTTTATCACATCTTTAAGCGAAACCTCACCACTTCTGTTTACCGTCTCTCCAAATGTGTACAGGATAGCAACCGTATTTTCATTTATGGCATTCTCAATCTGTTCCAAATGAGTCTGGTAGGGTATACCAACTTCTTTTAAACTTACCCCGGAGATGGTTATGGCCTGGTCATAAGGTGTACGGTGCCCTTTTTGAATAATTATTTCTTTACCCATAGCTGGCTTAGGTAAATCTAATATCAAGGCAATATTGGTTCCGGTAACACAGGCTGCTGCTGCCAGCAATAACCCTCCGGCTGCACCGGATGTTACTAATCCTGCCTCTGCACCGGTAATTTTAGCAATATAATCTCCACAGTGATCCTGCAGCTCATTCATGTTAACATAAATTTTGCTAGCTTCACTCATAGCTTGGCAAACTTCGGGACTGAGTGTTGAGCTTCCTAATCGCGAGTTATTTCCAGCGGCATTAATAACTTTTTTTATACCTAAACTCTCAAAGGTAACCACCAATTTCTCCTTTACTTTTTCAAGAAAAACAATCGATGTTTTTCAAATTGCAAAATTCTTTAATAATATTTAAACAATTACCAAAACATAAATGCATATGGTTGGAGCGAAAATTCTGCACTAATTTTTCTGCATCATAATCGAATTTCATAAATGCCTGAGGCCAATTTTCTCGTGATTCTTTTAACCTCTCTTTTGGTTGTTTTACGGTATTCCCGTTAAATAATACCATGCCTAAATTACCTTTGACCCTGAATAATCGAGCAGCAGTTACCGTAGAGTCTTTTACTGAAAAAGCTGTTGTAGCACCCCCGGCTTCACTTAAGTAATCATACTGGCAAGCTAAATCAACTTCTTTTCTTTTTCCTGACATTAGAGAGGGCATTGAGCCGCAATTGACAATTCTTAACATCTTCTCTTGATAATCTAAATGATTGATGTCTCCAAAGAGAGCAGTATCACCAGAGGCAAGGCGTAAAATATGCATGCTAATGGCTCCATAAATGTCACCTTCGCAGGAAACTGTATATCCTTCATCATTGAGCAAAGAATTCGCCAAACAAAAAGAGCAATAACGATTGATCATTTCATCCATACATTTAACTGCTGCAACTTTATAATTTCTATCAATAAAAATTTTGCGTAATGCGAAATAGAGTCTTAAAGATTTATCTATTATCTGCTCTTCCGGTTCAATACTTCCAAACTGCGGCAAATATAGCCTTTTTAACTCTTTGATTTCTTCCTCTGGGGCATTTTTCGCTTCTAAATATACCTGCAGTGAATCTACATGTTCTAATTCAATTCCAAAAACTTTCTTTAGCTGAATAATATCGGCCATTGTAGTATACATACCTGGAACCCGTCCTCCAACCAGACAGAGCTTTTGATTATTCAATCCTTTTATTATGGAACATGCTTTGATATAATTCACTATCTGTTCCAGCAAAACGATAGAGTTAGTGGAACCATAGAAGAATTTATGCTCCAGACCCAGTTCATCCAATGAGCCATGAACAATGCCCCCCGCCGTCAAAGAAAATGAAGCAGGATTATCTTCAGACCAGATTGCGAAAGGTACTTGAACCTCCCTGATTGTATCGATAACGGTAGGAGAATCTACCCAGGTTCCCAAGAGTAACAGAATAGCACAGACACCTTTCTCTTTAAATTCTCGAGCATAACCGATACAATCCTCTGTATTAAAAGTTAGCTCATCGGGATAATAAATGTCAAAATTATTAGCTTTTAAAGAGGAGATGGCATTGAAATGAAACTCACGGGCCAGATCTACTCTTTCTCTTGGTAAAGCCAGAGTAATTACCCCGACTTTTATTTTCTCCATCTTAAACCCTCCATTTTATTCATTATTTATTCTTTAATTTCGATCGCTCCAGTTATCAGGGACACTATATCTTCTACAGATACATCTTTCTTTTCTCCCGCACCAACAACTTCACCATGCCTGAGAATCACAAATTTATTCATTACCTGAAAAGCGTATTCAATATTATGGGTAATTAAAATTATAGGGAGTCCTTTTTGACTAATATCACGGATAAGTTTTAAACCTTTTCTCGATTCGGCAACCCCCAGCGCAGCAAAGGGTTCATCAAGTAAGGCAATTTTCCCTCCCCAATGAAAGAATCGTCCTAAAATAATAGCTTGTCTCTGACCCCCGGAAAGTAATCCTATTTCTGCCTTCACAGAAGGTAAGGAAATTTCAAGATTTTTTAAAACTTCCATTGTCCCATTCTGCATTTCTTTATTTCTAACCAATTTAATACCCAGAAAATTATTGACCAGTTCTCTGCCAATATAAAAATTTTCATACACTGTTGCGTTGATGCATACGGGGCTGTTTTGATAAACTGTCTCTATTCCTGCAGCACGAGCTTCTGAGGGTGAATTAAAATTTACCTTCTTACCCTCTAAAAATACTTCTCCCTCATCAGCAGGAAAATTTCCTGCTATTATCTTAATAAGAGTAGACTTACCTGCTCCATTATCTCCTAACAAGCCAATGACATCACCTTTATATATCTCCAAGCTTACATCTTTTAAAGCTTGCACATTGCCAAATCGTTTACTAATATTTTTTACGGTCAGAATAGGTTGATTATTACTTTGAGAGGCACCATTAATCAATATTATCATCCTTCCTCTAATATAGTTTTATTATTCAAACTTTTATTTAAATAAGTACTTTGGATCTATTTTCAGGTATTCCTGCTATATCAGATTTAAAGTAAAACAGTGCACCTGCCTCATCCTCTGTTCCAGGTATATTCTCCTCTCCTATGGCACTGGTAACATATACTTCCTGAAAACTTTCTCCGGCAAAAGTTAAAGAGGTAATTTTTTTAGTAGGGAGATCTATTTTCATTACTTCTTCACCCTGCGGGGTGTATCTTTTAATACAGGCACCATTCCATTGTGCACTCCAAATATAGCCTTCTGAATCAACGGTAAGTCCATCCGGCTCTATATTTGGTTCTTTTATCTTTAAAAAGATTCTTTCTTTACTCAAAGAGCCATTTTTCTTATTATAATCAAACAGGCGTATTTCACCTTTTTTAGAATCAGTAAAGTATATCTTTTTCTTATCCGGTGTAAATCCCATTCCATTGGATAGCCCAACATTATCTAATATTAATTTGATATCACCATTTGTTTCAAGCAGAAATAAGTAAGCCACTCCATTTTCATCCGGCATCGTCCCACAAAAGACACGTCCCATAGGGTCCACAATTACATCATTAAATCTGGTCTTGTTTAAAATAGGAATCTCTTCCATTATGCTAAGGAAAGAATTATTCCGCCATATTTTAATCGCCCCTCTTTCCATAAATAGAAGCAGGGAATCATCTTCTTGTAAAGTAAAACCACCGATAACCTCATTACTTTCCACAACTTTCTCTACCATAGAACTTGCTGGGTCATATCTATAAATTGTACCAATTGGTATATCAAGCCAATACAGCTTCTTCTCTCGCGTATGCCAGCTAGGGTTTTCCCCAATGCGGCACCTTACATCCGTAACTATGACTGGTTCTACCATAATAAACTCTCCTATGAACAAAGAAACTCGTTCTTTTATATTTCACCTAAATTATCAATCGAAGAGGACAACCCCTTTCATATAGTTCTCTTTTCTATTAGAAATAAAACCGGTAGCAAACAGATTAGGCAGTTCTTCGATTTTAAAAGTATGTGAGATAACACTCTTAGCATCAATCAATCCCTTGCTTATTAAGTTGATGGCTACAGGATACTTAAAAGGACCGCTGTTAATTCCTTTGATAGTCAGCTCGTTCATTTGGATGGGCTGTATGTCGACCGGAACGGGACCACCACCAAATACCCCATAGATTAATAATTCTCCACCCTTTTTAATAACTCCAATACCGCTATTAAGTGCTTGGTGAGAACCTGCAGATTCAATTACTAAATCTACACCTCTCCCGTTAGTATCATTTATAATATATTCTTCTACCTTATCTTTTTGGGTATTTAGTATAACATCTGCCCCATATTTTTCTCCAAAGGCTAATCTGCTATCACGAGTTCCAATAAGATAAACCTTACCAGCCCCCTTTAATTTGGCTAATTTACAAAAAAACAGCCCTGCCGGACCAGGCCCATAAACAGCAACTGTTTCACAAATATTGACATTGGTCTTATCTATCCCTCCCACAGGTCCAACTAAGGTATCAATTAAACCCGCTTCTTCCCAGCTGATATTGTCAGGAAGTATATAGAGATTTCGCTCAGGGGCAACAAAGTATTCAGCATATTCTCCATCATAATCTATCATTCCCATTACTTTATGGTTAGAGCATAGATTGTATAATCCCTTTCTGCAGTTCTCACATTCACCGCAATAGATTAAACATTCTGCTATGACTCTATCCCCTTTGCTTACACTTGTTACCTCGTCTCCTACACTTTCTACTATTCCACCACCCTCATGGCCGATTATGAGGGGAGGAATACTCTGTCTAAAACGACCATCATACACCTCCAAATCACTGCCGCAAATACCAACAGATTTGGTTCTTATCAGAACCTCGTTTTTTTTAGGAACTGGCATTTTAACTTCTTTTAAAGAAAGCTTATAAGGACCGTCCCAAACAACTGCTCTCATAGTTTCATTACTTTTATTCATAAAAATTGCCTTTCTTCAATTAATTCAAAAATAGTCTTATTCTTGAATAATTTTAAACTATGTTAAATTGTTGTGATTAATTAACTCATTGAGTTCATAGTATTCGTCTATAACATCAGGGCTTTCTACAATAAGGATTTTTGAATTTTCGGTTAGAGAAATGACTCCATGCCATACCCCTTTGTTTAAAACAATCGGCATATCTAATTTAAAGGCAGAAATATCTTTCGGGGGATTGACCGAAAGAAGTAATACTGCTTCTCCGGACATGGGAACAAAGACTTCCGAGGTATTAGGATGGCATTCTAATTTTTCCACTTCTTTCCCGGTCTGGTCTAAATATCCTATCAGCCAGCCGATAGCTGCTTCTTTGAAAGTGACAAAATATTTAAATACACTATCTTCATATACTTCTGGAGTTGCCCCGATAGGCGGGACAAGTATTTCTCCATAAGGTTTAAATGTATCTTCCTTAATTTTTAATATTTTAATATTCATAAACTACTTTCACCTTTTGGCAAAATGTTGATTTTCTATATTAATTTAGGACGAATTTTTCTAATAATAGCATCGAGTAAAACAGCAATAATAATCATTGCTCCCCTAATTATATTCATATAATAGGGGTTAATATTAACAATATTGATTACAGTAGATATGGAACTTAAGATTACTGCTCCTGCAAAAACACCACTTAATTTACCAACTCCGCCCTGTAAACTTACTCCCCCTATTACCACGGCTGCCATGGCTTCAAATAATATTCCCTGACCTAATGAGGGGGAACTGCCGTTTGTTCTGGCAGCCAGCAACCAGCCTGCCAAAGCAGATAAAACTCCACTCATTATAAAAACAATGGTTAAGACTCTATCCGTTTTAATCCCGGCATTATAGCTAGCTTCTCTATTATCACCCACAAAATATATGAACCTACCAAATTGTGTTTTTGATAAAAATAGAGAAAAGATTACATATATAACTAGTAATATAATAACCATTAACGGTATTGGTCCTATATTAGTTCTGGCGACTGCCACAATGTCTTTACTGATATTAACTACGCCATGGCCCTTTGTGATAATAAGGCCAATTGCTCGAAAAATTAAATATCCTGCCAGGGTGACAATAAAAGAATTGATTTTCATCCTCACGATAAAGTAACTATTAAAAAGTCCAATTATTGCGCCCATGATAAGTACAATAATTAAAGTTGTAGGACCATTGAGGTGCAATCCAGAGGCATCAAGCCCTATTCCAGCTAAATATGCAGTTACTACAGCAGACAGTGCAAGTACTGATTCTACCGATAAATCCATTTCCTTACTTAAAATACAAATAGCCTCTGCTATGGCTAAAATTCCTACAAAGACAGAATGATAAAGGATATTTCTATAAATAGGCCACTGGGCAAAACCCTTTACAGTGAAAGAGAATATGGTAAGCATAGCTAATAAAATAAACCAGGCAATATTATCCAATATCCATTTTAATGTTTCTTTTTTCTGAATTATTGTCATATTTATTGTGCCTTTCCCTACTATTATTTAAACCGGATAAATATTATTGAAAGTATTAATGCCAATGTGGTATATAATTCTTTGGATGGGCTCAACCAAAGCCCATCCAAAGAATTATTCTTATTAATCTCCGACCTGGTTTCCCCAGAAAATGGGGTTATCAACGTTTTCTGCATTAATCACAGAACCTGATATTCTTAATTCGAGACCATAAGGCTGCTCGATAATTTCCGCTGGTATCTCCATTACTTCATATGGGCCCAATTCTATTTTCTTGCCCTCAATAATGTCATCTAAAAACATTGCGATTCCCTCTGCCTGAGCACTTACTGGCTGTTCTACAGTTGCCTTTAACCAACCATCTCTAATTAATTGCAATCCGCTTGGCATACCTGCAGTGGATACCAGTAAAATTTCATTCTTTTGTAAACCTTTAGTTTGCAAAACTGAGGCAGTAGCAACTGTCATATGGTCTGAGTGCGGGAAGATTAAATCTGTATCAGGATGTGCTAAGAGGTAGTCATCGGCAATATTTGCTGCCGTTGTTGCTTCCCATCCATAAGCGATTTTTGTTTCAATCTGAACATTCGGATATTCATTTTCCATTGTCTCTCTTAACCCTTCTTCTATTAAGGTAGTATATGAATCTCCGGGGTCTCCCATAATATCGAGAATGGTTCCTCTTACCTCTCCGTATTTCTCTTTAAGAAGATTTGCTATTTCATGTGCAGCCATAATACCAATTCTCTTACATCCGGCAACAGAAGTGAAGTCAACTTTTGTTTCACTTATAACTCTGTCAAAAACAATTACGGGAATTCCTGCGGCTTTTGCCTGCTCTACACCTCCCACAATTGCATTTCCATCGACTGCTGCCACAATAATAGCCTTAGGATTCTGAGTAATGGCATTTTCCAGTTGGTTCATCTGTAGATTGGAATCTTCATTACCCGCTACTAGTGTCCGGCAGGTATAGCCCGCTCTTTCCACAGCACTTTCAACCATTTTGGAAGCGGCTGTCTGCATTTCATCAAACTGGTTTGGACTGAGATAATAGACCAGTCCTTTATCTGCAGCAATTCCTCCCATTACTGTTGTTGCCACAAACAATATGCTTAATAGGCTAATAATTAGCTTTCTTTTCATCTGACTTTCTCCTTATACTATACTTTTTAGAACTAAATAACATTACCCTAGTTTACCCTATAAGATCACCTCCCTAATGTGAAAACAAAACACACGCCCATAGTAAGATTATAATATGTTTTCACTATTTCCTACAGGTATTCTTAAATCTCTATCTACACTAATCCCAATAAGTTTTAATTTTGTTTAATACTCACAACCATCTCCAATTCTACTGGAATGTTCCCCGGTAAAGCTGAGGTCCCCAATGCACACCTGGCATGTTTGCCTTTCTCGCCAAATACCTTTACCATTAGATCTGAAGCTCCATTGATTACCTCCGGTTGACGGAAGAAACCCAAATCACTGTTCACAAAGCCTCTTAAGCTGACAATTTCATCTATACGATCCAGAGAGCCGATGGCTGTTTTGATGGCAGCAAGACAATTGAGGGCACATATTTGAGCTGCTTGGTATCCTTCTTCCATAGTCAGCTCTTTGCCTACCCTGCCTATAAAAACCATCTTACCGTCTTTGACCGGACCCTGACCGGAACAGAAGACTAAATTACCAACCAGCTTAGCCGGAATGTACTCAGCAAGAGGTTTAGCAGCCTCAGGTAGACTAAAGCCTATTTCTTTTAGTCTTTCTTCTATCCGCATAGGATAACCTCCTTTTAGTATAATAAAATTGAGTATATGCTTTTAATTTTATGGTATAGGTCTATATACCTATAACTAAATCAAATATTAGCGTAAGAACTGTTTTTTAAATTTAAATTGTCTCGAAGAGAACAGCAAGCGTCATATAATATTCCTACATCAACAGAAAAAGACATATATTGCACTCCTAAAGAGACCCATTTCTTTGCAGTTTGCACATCATCGGTAAAAGTGCCTACCCCTACTTTTTGTTGTCTGCATTTTAAGATTACTTCCTGCATTTTTTCTTCCACTATTGGGTCATGCACTTTCCCAGGAATTCCCAGGGATTGAGAGAGATCGTAGGGTCCAATAAAAACAACATCGATACCGGGAACAGATAATATTTCATCTAGATTACTAATTCCCTTAACCCCTTCTATATGAATAATAATCATGGTATCTTTATTTGCTGATTCAAAATACTTAAACCTGTCCATTGACGAATAATTAGCTGCCCTTACATATCGGCAAACACCGCGGCATCCCTGTGGTGAATATTTAACCGAATTAACAGCCAAGATTGCATCATCTTTACAATTAATCTGAGGAATTTCCACACCCTGGGCTCCAATATCTAATGCCCTTAAAATTAAGGATTCATCATTTTTAGCTACACGTATAATAGGACTGATGTTTACCGATTCGGCTGCCCTAATCATATTTTGTGCTGTTTCAATAGAGATAGGTCCATGTTCCTGGTCAATTATCACAAAATCAAAGCCAGCAAATCCCATAATTTCTACTACAGCCGGATCAGTAAATTTGAGAAAGGGACCGAATACAGTTTTTCCATTTTTCAAAGCATCTTTAAGTCTATTCTTTTTCATATTCAATCTCTTTTTTTAATTATCTTTGAACTCTTCCGGTGCCCGACCCTTTAACTAATTTTGTAACCTCATCGGCCGATAGCAAGGGCAGGTCACCCGATATGGAATGTTTAAGGCAAGATGCTGCTACAGCAAATTCTAAAGCTTCATGGTCACCGGAGAGATTATTTAATCCATATATTAAACCGGCTGCGAAGGTGTCCCCACCGCCAACTCTATCTACAATGTCGTGAATTTCATATTTTTTAGAAACAAAAAAATCTTCCCCATTATCCAATACCGCCGACCAGCCATTGTAATCAGCTGAATGGCTCTCCCTTAGAGTAATTGCTATCTTCTTTATATTGGGGTACAAAGCAAGTATCTTGCGTGTCATTTCCTGATATTTTTCTGCCGGCAATTCTCCGGACTCAACATCTATGTCTATCTTAATGCCCAATGATTTTTGGCAATCCTCTTCGTTACCAATAGCTATATCAACGTATTTTACTAATTCACCCATAATTTCCGGGGCAGATTTACCATATTTCCAAAGATTCTTACGATAATTGAGGTCACAGGATACGGTAATATTTTTTTCTCGGGCTTTTCTCACTGCTTCCAGAGATAGACCGGCTGCTGAACTGGAGATAGCAGGTGTTATACCGGTAATATGAAACCAGCTTGCTCCTTCAAATACTTTATCCCAATCAATATCCCCAGGCTTTGCTTCGGCAATAGCAGAGTGAGAACGATCATAGACTACCACAGAGGGTCTCTGGTTAGCCCCCGCTTCTATAAAATAGATACCGAGTCTTTCCCCTTTTCTTACTATAAGCGAGGTATCTACCCCTTGCCTTTTTAATTCTCTGATACAGGCTTCACCTATGGGATTAGCGGGAATAACTGAAACATAAGCCACTTCAAGGCCAAATCTGGCTAAACCAACTGACACATTTGCTTCACCGCCGCCAAAGGTAGCTTCCAACAGAGGACTCTGTAAAAATCGTTCAAAGTGAGGTGGTTTAAGCCTTAACATTATTTCACCAAAAGTAATATATCTTTTCACTACATTCTCCCTTCAATCACTTTTAATCACTATCTTTGTATTAGATGAACAGCAAACCCGGAAATATCCATATCCAGATAAACCGCTTTTAACTTACCTTCAGACTCCTTAGCTGTATCTGGCAAAATAGAAATACCTTTTCTTTTTAAGTAGGCAATTGCTCGATTAATACTATTAGTAGCAATGGCAATATGACCATGCTCACCTAAATATCTTTCTTTCATCACTTCAAAACCTGTACCGGCAAAGATAGAACTATTGCCTTCTTTAATATTAAAATAAAAATGACGTGAAAGTAGGTTTGCTGAGCTAAGGGCTTTTTCCTGATTTTCTTCATTTATACCTAAATGAGCAAGTTGAAATCCTAACATGGTAGAGACTGCTTCTCTGGTGAGCTCAGTAATACGTTCAAAGTTTTGGGAAGAGATGAGATCTGATTTAACCATCCAGCTACCACCGCAGGCAATAACTTGAGGATGGGCCAGGTATGATAGCAAATTATTTTGTTCAATTCCTCCGGTAGGGATAAAATTAATCTCAGAAAATGGTCCAGACATTGCTTTAAGTAGGGCAAGACCTCCTGAGGCTTCAGCCGGAAAAAATTTCACTATTTTCAACCCTTTCTCTAAAGCTATTTCAATTTGAGTAGGACTATTCACCCCAGGTGTTATCGGTATATTATTCTCCAGACAGTAATCAACTACCTTGGTGTTAAAACCTGGCGCTACAATAAATTGGGCACCGGCAGATATTGCCTTCTGAACCTGCTCAATAGTTAATACAGTTCCTGCTCCCACTAAAAGTTCTGGCAGCTCCTCAGTTAGTGCTTTAATGGCATACTCAGCTGCAGATGTTCTAAAGGTAATTTCAGCCACCGGAAGATCTCCCAGAAGTAAAGCCTTTCCTAAAGGGACTGCATCTTGAGGTTTATTAATTTTTACTACTGGGACAATGCCCAATTCTTCGATTCTTTTAAAAATATCGTTCATTAGGTACTCCAATAAATTAGTTTTTGTAGATTAATTTGAATATGGTAGTTATTCTAGAAATTAAACATTATTCTATAATATAGAATGTAATTCTATATACAACAATATAGCATAATGCTAAATCAATAAGTCCTTTTTGTCAAATTATTCTAAAAAACCTGTAGAAATCTGTTTATTATCGAACCCCAGTCGATGGGAAATCATTTGGCAAGCAGATGCTAGTTGCTCTTTTAATAGGCAATTATTCATAACTTCATTTACACGATATGAAGGTCCGGAGATACTTACTGCAGCAACTACTTTCCCCTGATGGTTCCTGACGGGAGCGCCAATACAGCGAACATATTTCTCATGCTCTTCTCTGTCCAGAGCAAATCCCTGTTGTTCAATCTTATGGAGCTCATCTAACAACTCTTGTTTATCAGTTATGGTATTTTCAGTAAGTTTGATTAGCTCTATATTATCCAGCATTCTTTCTCTTTTATTTGCTGATAAGTTTGCTAATAAGACTTTCCCCAGAGAAGTGCAGTGTAGCGGTGCACGTCTGCCAATATAAGAAATCATTCTGATGGTCTGAGTTGATTCTTCCTTGGCAAGATAGAGAACGCTTGTACCATCTAATACTCCCAAATGGACAGTTTCATTACAACTTTTGGCTAATTCTTTTAAATAGGGGGTGGCTTCTTTTATAAGGTCAATTTGTTGCAGCTTAACCATTCCTAATTCTAAAAGCTTTAAGCCTAATTGATATTTTTGGGTTACCGGATCCTGCTCTACATACCCACCGTGCTTTAAAGTATCTAGAATACGGTGGATGGTACTGGGATACAAGTGCAGCTCTTCACTGATTTCAGTCATACTAATGGGAGATTTGTGCTCTAACAATACTTCCAGCACAGCGAGTGCCTTGTTTAATACTTTTATGGGATACTTAGGATTTGTATTATTCATATATGGTAAAGAATTATTTCCTGTTTCTGTGATATAGAATAAATTTTCATTTTAAGTTTATATAAAAATAGTTTACTTTGTCAAGTTATGGGGAGTTGGGGGTTCATGTCAACAACTTATGGTGCTTTTCTTACCTCAAATACTAATGAAAATAAGATCAAGTCAAAGTATGAGTAAAGATAAGTAAGTTTTAACAGTAAAATGAGACATGAAAAAATACATGTAATAGGTTGCTACTACTTTAAATTACCCTCTATAGCTCCCGTGGTATCGACTGGTAACCCCTTCTCTTTTGGTTGCTCTATGGTGTCGATGCCCTCTGAGTTGTTAACAAGATTAGATCAAAGATATGTACTCCTCTTTTTAGATCTCACTCCCCGGTATTTGTAAGGGTTTTGACCATTGCTGTGGTATGTGAAATAAATATTTCTATTTCACCGTCTTTTTTAAGTTGAATATCTTTCAACAAATTATCGGCTATTTGTTCACTAACGTGGCTGCCGGTAATTAATAAAACTATTTCTTTTTCAGGTTGTAACTCTATATTTATAACAGGCGGTAATATCTTCTGGTGTTTACCTGAACCCCTTCCATGTATGATAGTAGCACCCGTTGCACCGGAATGTCGTGCTACCTCCACTACCTTTTCGGCAAAACCTCTGTTTACTACTCCCATAATACAATTGTGCTCCAATTCATCAACTGCCGGCAAAACCGGAGGTAAATCTTCCTTCACTTCTAGAACAGGAAGTTTAACCTCTTTGCGTTTAAAGATATTTCCTAAAATCATTATGGAAAGGACGGGAGTCATAGCTACCATGGCTATCACTCCAAATCCGTCCATCAAAACATTGGCGGTCTCAATTACCGTAGCTGCCCCCTGAGCAAATGCAAGCACAAAGGTAGCGGTCATGGGGCCGGAGGCAACTCCGCCGGCATCATAGGCAATTCCCACAAAAACCGGGTCAGATTTAAAAGAAAGTAGTATAGCAATGGCAAACCCCGGGACCAGAAAATACCGCAATTTAACCACAGGGACTAAAATTCGAACCATGGATAAGGAAACGGCAAGGGCCACTCCAATAGAAAGAGTCGCTCTAATAATACTGATAGGAATATGCCCGCCGGTTACCTTTTCCACCTGTTCACCCAAGACATGCACAGCCGGTTCCACCAAAACCACAATTAGTCCTAATAGAAAACCTACTACGATTAATAGCCATTGGCTCATTTTTGCTACTTCCATACCGATTATCCGCCCCATATCCATAAATCCGGAATTCACGGCTACTAAAAATAAAACAAGTCCTGATAATGTGAAAGCTAAACCTTTGCAAATTTCCTTTAACTCATCCTTCTGTAGTTTAAATTTCTTAAAATTGTAGATAAAGAATAGTGTTGATATTGGCAGTATTGCCACCAGAGAGACCATAAATGTTTCCGGAATGATTTTCAGAATAGGACCTATTACGCCTTCCGCTGCTAAAAAATCAACTGTGGCAGCCTGAATATTTTTCTGTCCAGTAATGATAGACATGATAATGACTGCAAACATTGGTCCGGCACTCATGATACCCACCAGGCCAAAAGAATTTTCTTCCCGTGTCTGGCCACCTTTTACTTTAGACAAACCTAACGACAATGCCAGAATAAAGGGGGTGGTAAGTGCACCTGTAGTGGCACCTGATGCATCAAAGGAGAAAGCCAGAAATTCTTCAGAGGCAAAAAAAGTAAGTACTAATATTGCGGAATAAACAATTCCCATAAACTTGCTATGCGGTACATCCTGTAATAATCTGAAAACGCCCAAAGAGACCAGTATTCCCACGCCTACAGATACAATATAAACAAAGATAGGACCGCTGATAGCGGCTCCGGTGGCAGCCTCAATCTGCGAACCGAGAACCAGTAAATCCGGCTCGGCAACATTGATTAAAAACCCTAACATAAAACTTAAGACTGCAATCTTTAATGGCGTTTTAGAGGTGGCAACTTCCCAAGAAAGGTGCTCCCCAATGGGGTTCATAGCTAAATCTACACCCCACAAGAAGATAGATAGTCCTATTAATAATATAACGCTGCACACCAGAAACCTGAGCATAATATCTGTCTCAACATCAACGATGGTAAAACAGAGCAAGAGGACCAACAACACCACCGGCAGCAGGGTTCGGGTAACCTCCTGTGTTTTTTCCAGGATCTGAGTAATAACATCGCTCCCCTTACGTTCTTCATATCTGTCTTCAAAAAGTCCGGTGGTTTCCAGTACCGGTAAAACAAATACTACTCCATTGCCCGTTTTATCCAGTTCCAGCTCGGAAAAAATACTGTCTCTGATAGCAGCAACTTTTTCCTTGGGTGTAATAATCATTATGATATCTTTTTCCGGCTCTATAACTAAAGGAAAATAATAATCAGTAGGAATACCGGCACCTCGGCCATGGATAAGAGTCCCTCCTCCTGCTCCTGCAGCTTTCGCCACTTCTAAACATTCTTTACTCCTACCCTTATCCACGATGGTGATGATGCAAAAATGTGAAGAGTCAGGGTTTTTTCGCCAGTTATCTTGTTCCTGTTCACTATTCTTTAGTTGCCGGTTCTGAAAAGGAATAGAAAAGGTAATTCCTTTGTCTTTTTTGGTAAAGTGAAAATCTTTGCCCAGCTTTTTGTGTAGCTTAGTACTGAGTTCGTCTGTAGCTGAAACCATCAAAATTTCTTTATAAGTTTTAGCAAGGCCCACCCTTTCCAATAACTTAGACTGTACTGTCCCCTCTCCTAAGAAGATAGTTCCATCCTCTGCTCCATATTTTTGTGCCTTACGCAGCACAGAGTTAGCCTTGCCTCTTTTTACCACCGAAAAAAACAATGTTTCCATAAATAGCAACCGATTCAATTCCTGTTTGAATAAATGAAAATGATATTGTTGTTACAAATAGACAGTTAAAAAATGTGTCCCATTACAACTGTATACATATTATGTATACCATAAAATTCAATTGTTGTAAGCATTTTTCTATTTGAAGGGACTAAATAAATATGCAATTTTCTAAAAATCTTAGCTCCTCTCACACCACCGTACGTACCTTTGGATATACGGCCGTTCAGTTCAAATAGTAATTAACCTAACCGATGAGACGTACCTCCACCAGTTGGCTCATACCGGTCTTTTGTTCTTGTTTGATTTTGTGCATAAAAGGCTTATCTCCTGCAAAGCTTCCGCTTCGTTATATCTTTGCTATTTTGATTCTTATCAGTATTATGCCAAATATTTTTTTAAACATTTATGCAGAAGCTGCGGTTTTTATAATAGATAGGATATATTCAACCGATTTGATCAGACTGTCAACCATAATATATTCCTCAACTGTATGTGCCTTCTCTATTCCTATAGCTAGATTAGTTGCTGGAAAACCTAATCTGTTAAAGACATTGGCATCGCTTCCCCCTCCACTGGGAAGCAATACCGGCTTTAAATCTATCTCTTCAGCTGCCTTTATAGCAGTTTTTATTACTTCGCTATCAGCGGACAGGTGATACCCATAGTATCCCCTCTCAACTTTAACTTCTGTCCTGGCGTTAAACTCCTGAACAGTGGTTTCTATTACCTGTTTTAATTCGCTGGTATACTTTTCCAATTTTTCTTCGCTTTTACTTCTGAGTTCTCCTTTTAATATCACTTCATCCGGAACAATATTAGAGGCCTTGCCACCGGAAATAATTCCTATATTGGCAGTGGTATCCTCTTCTAATCGGCCTAAAGCCATCCGGGAAAGGGCAACCCCTGCGACCTTAATGGCATTGATTCCCTCTTCGGGATTGGCTCCGGCATGAGCAGCTTTTCCATAAATAACTATTTTTATATCATTATGGTAAGGTGCTTCATTGATAATCTTACCAACTTGCCCGCCGGAATCTAAAACAAATGCCATCCGAGCCTTTAAACTGGAGATATCCAGATTCTTGGCACCTAATAAACCTATCTCTTCGCAAATAGAAAAGACTATTTCAATATCACCATGAGAAATATTGTTCTCATTAATAATTCGTAATGCTTCTAATATTGCAGCTATGGCAGCTTTGTCATCTGCCCCTAAAATGGTGTCACCGCTACTGGTTATCTTGTTTCCATCAAATTTCGGCTTAATATTTTTCCCGGGAACAACGGTATCCATATGGGCTGAGAATAGAATAGGAACTGCCTCTTTTGCATCTCCCCTTAAATAAGCTATAACATTACCACTATCTGATTCTGCCTTCTCGCCTGCCCGGTCTACTCTAACCTCCAAACCCAATTCCTTCAATTTTTCTACCAAAAAGTCTGCTAAATTCTTTTCTTCTCCGGAAATACTATCTATCTTCACCAATTCCATGAATGATTCCACTAACCTCTTTTTATCTACCATTAAGTTCCCCTTTCCTCATTTTTCCAAATAGAATATTTATTTTATATAACAATGGGTTCCATACTGCTCATAAAGAAAGAAATTTAACCGATTTATTTAAAACCGATTATCAATTTTAACGGTTGATTAGAAATTCTACAGATATTTTGATTTAATTTAATCCGCACTATGTATTTTAACTCAATCACAGGGAATGGCAGATTTTTTTCTTAAACCGAGATAGGCGGCCTCAACATCAGGGTGGGATAGTAACTCCTTAGAATCTCCCTGCAGAATGATATTGCCGGTCTGAATCACATAAACTCTGTGGGAAAGTTTTAATGCCTGCCGGGCATTCTGTTCTACCAGCAGAATAGTAACTTTTTCCGCGTTAATTCTACGCAGTTCCTCAAATATATCCTTAATGATAATTGGCGCCAGCCCCAGGGACGGTTCATCCAGCAAGAGTATTTTTGGTCTGGACATTAAAGACCTGGCTATTGCTAACATCTGCTGCTCTCCACCGGAGAGGGTTCCCGCATACTGTTGTTGCCGTTCTTTTAGAATCGGAAAAAGAGAAAATATCCAGTTCATATCCTCTTCCAGCTTATCCCTATCTTTCCTGGAAAAAGCGCCCATCATTAAATTCTCATAGACGGTAAGTGGGGCAAAAACCTGTCTCCCTTCAGGAGTAAGGGTAATGCCCTGGTTAATTACCTGATAACTTTTTCTGGCTAAAGGTTCTCCTTTTAAGAAAATTTCACCACGTTCACGGGGAACCAACCCCATAATAGCCTGCATAAGGGTTGATTTACCCGCCCCATTAGACCCGATGACACTGACAATTTCCCCTTCTTCAATATAGAGAGAGACATTATTTAATGCTTTAATTGCTCCATAACTGACATGGAGGTCTTTAATTTCCAGTATTGGCCGCTCATTCATCACCATTCACCCTCCTATTCACCCAGATATGCCTTTAGAACTTCAGGATGGCTCTGAATCTCCATTGGATTGCCTTCCGCAATCTTGGTACCAAAGTTCATACAGATAATATGAGAACAGATTTCCATAACTAAATCCATATGGTGCTCAATTACCAGTATGGTAAATTTTAATTCTTTATGGATACCAAGAATAAGAGTATTTAAAGCATTAACCTCTTCCGGATTCATTCCGGCAGCAGGTTCATCCAGAAATAAAAATTTGGGCTCCAAGGCCAGCGCCCGGGCAATCTCCAGTCTGCGCTGCATACCATAAGGAAGAGTCCTGGCTTTCTGATTAGCCCTATCCGCCAAGCCCACTCTATCCAAAATATCCATACTCTTTGCTTTAATTTCTCTCTCTTTCTTGCCCCACCCACCCAAATGAGTAATAGCCTCAATAAAAGAATAAGAATGGTGCTGCTGTAGGGCTACCATTACATTCTCCAAGGCGGTAGAATGGGGAAAGAGTCTAAGATTTTGAAAAGTCCTGGCCATATTTCTGCCAATAGCCTGGTAAGTTTTTAAATAGGTAATATCTTCACCCCAGAATAATATTTTTCCGCTATCGGGAGGATATACTCCGGTTATAAGATTAAATATGGTAGTCTTACCGGCACCGTTGGGACCGATAAGTCCTGCTAACTTTCCTTCCTCTATAGAAAAACTGATATCATTTACTGCCGGCACTCCACCGAAATATTTAGTTAGGTTTTCTAATTGTAAAACATTCTGATTGGATTTTTTTGCCATCACACTTTCCTGCCCTCTTCAGAATAATGGTCGCCTTTAAATTTTTCTTTTATCGCCTTGAACATGCCGGGACCAAACTCATATTGTCCCATAATTCCCTCTGGGCGAAGAACCATAATAATGACTAAAATTGCTCCATAGATCAGCATACGATACTGAGATATGGGACGAAAAACCTCTGTAATTAAGGTTATTATAACCATTCCCAACAAGGTGCCCGACATAGAGCCTAACCCCCCAAAGACCACCACCGAGGTGAGCTCGGTAGATTTCATCATATCAAACATAAGCGGTTTAATATACAAAAGAAATCCTCCCAGTAAGGCTCCCGCTACTCCACAATAAAAACCCGATATAACCAGACTCAAAATACGATATTTAGCGGTATTATAACCTAATAGAGAGGCAGCAATATAATCATCGCGGCAGGCCTTAAAAGCCCTACCGAATCTGCCATTGATAAGATTAAACATTAAAAAAGCCATAATAACAAAAGAACAGACCGCCACAGTTAAATTGGTATAATTCGGTATCCCGGGAAATCCTCTTGCCCCTCGGGTGAAAGTTCCGCCATTTTCTAAGATTAAGCGAATGGCTTCACCCAAACCGATGGAGGCAATGGCATAATAATCTCCCACTAGCTTGAGAGTAGGGACACCTATTATATAAGCTATCAGGGCTGCCAATAAACCCCCTGCCACTATTGCGGGAATAAAATAAAAACTATATCTTGCGGTAAGGATAGCTGCTGTGTATGCCCCTATCGCCATATATCCGGCATGCCCCAGGCTGAAAATCCCCGTATAACCGGTAACCAGAGAAACTCCCATTACAGCAATAGCATTAATGCAGAGTACACAAATAATTCCTTCGGTATAAGCAGACATAGATTGGCCTCCTTAAACTTTCTCGCCGACATCTTTGCCAAACAGTCCCTGAGGACGAACCAACAGAGTAATAACCAGAAAGAAAAATACCACTAAGTCACGTAATTGACTGGAAATAAAACCGGCGGTCAACATCTCTGCCAGCCCCAATATAATACTGCCCACCACGGCTCCGGGCAGAGAGCCCAACCCTCCTATCACTGCCGCCACAAAGGCTTTAATGGTGATACCTCCCAACTGTGGGTAAAGAGTATATCTAACTGCCAGAAAGATTCCCCCCACTGAAGCCAATGTACCGGCAATAAAAAAGGTAAGGGATATGAGCAGGTTAACATTGACTCCCATCAGACTGGCGATTCTCAGATTATAGGCAGCAGCCCTGATGGCTAAACCCCATTTGGTTTTCACCAGTATTAACTGTAATATACTCAAAAAGACTACCGCCGCTAAGAGAGAAATGAGGTCAAAGGCACTGATGGTAGCCATACCGGATAGGTGAATCGGGGTAGTAGGTATTATATCCGGCAATGCACGGAATCTTCCGCCTATAGTAACTACAAATATATTTTCAATTACAATACTCATTCCCATTGAAGCAATTAAAAGATAAAGGGTGTTGTTGGTTTTTTCTCTAATTGGTTTATAAGCCAGTCTTTCGGTCAGGATTGCAGCAGCTCCTGCACCGAGCAGGGA
Organism: Candidatus Stramentimicrobium fermentans; assembly: GCA_012520575.1. Lineage (GTDB taxonomy): Bacteria > Atribacterota > Phoenicimicrobiia > Phoenicimicrobiales > Stramentimicrobiaceae > Stramentimicrobium > Stramentimicrobium fermentans. The sequence goes on along the minus strand of JAAYOB010000017.1, from coordinate 3,082 downwards.
TAAGAAGCCGGCTATTAATATCCCGGCGCCCATATCTTTAAGTACAAAGTAGCAGATATATCCCCCTATGACTAAAAAACCGCCATGGGCAAAATTGGAGAACATAAGAATGGAGTAGACCAGAGAGTAGCCGACTGCAATAAGCGCATAGACTGAACCCAGAGATAGACCATTTATGATCTGCTGTATTAAAATTCCCAAGCTCTCACCTCTTTCTATATTAAAAACGGGCACAAACCATCCCTTCGTGCCCGTTAAAAATAATCAGCTTTCACACATAATACGCAAGATAATAGGATAAGTTAGGGCTGTATCTTGGTAAAGAATTGCCCTCTCCCCTCTTTGGCAATCAATACTATTCCTTCTTTATCCTTGGGATTATGGAACTCATCCATAGTAATAACGGCATGGTGAAGTTGTACATGATCACTGGCCGCCAAGGCTTCTGCGATAGCGGTTGGGTCTTCGGAACCGGCGCGTCGGATAGCATCGACTAACAGATAGACACCGTCATAAGCCAAAATTCCGTTGGTAAACTCTTTACATTCATCTTTGTATTTTTCTTTATAAGCAGCAAAGAAAGGAGCCATAGCCGGGTCTTCGGGTGCCACATGGTTAATCCAATAGGAGTTTTCCATAGCATCTCCGGCAATCTCCCACATAAATTCACCATAACCGTCTCCGCCTACAAATATGATATCATCCATGCCCAATTCACGTGCCTGTTTCATGATAAGAGCCATCTCTTTGCCCATATCGGGAAGAATCAGCACATCGGCTTTTTTATCTTTAATCTCGGTAAGCTGAGCACGAAAATCCACATCTGTTCCTGCTCGGAAAGCCAGGTCTGCTACAATATTACCACCATAATTTTCATAATTTTCAATGAAGAATTCACGAAGACCATGGGAATAATCGCTTCCGATATCATAAAGGATAGCAGCATTCATTCTCTCCAGATTGTTAGCCGCAAAAAAGGCGATTAGTTTTCCCTGATAGGGATCAGTAAAGCAGATTCGGAAAGAATAGGGATAGGCTTTCCCGGTGTTGGGGTCTACGGTAACATCCGGATTGGTTGACACAGTTCCCAACTGAGGAACTTTAAGTGCATTAACTACGGATTTTGTAGCATTATTTATACCGCTGCCATTGGCACCTACTATAGCAACAACCTTATCTACCTCAATCATACGTCGAACTGCATTAACGGCATCTTCTTCCCTGGTCCGAAAATCATATACCACTAGTTCTACCTGCTTGCCCAGGACCCCGCCTGCCGCATTGATCTCATCAACGGCTAATTGGCCGGATCTCTCCTCGGTCTGTCCATAAGCCGCCCAGTCTCCGGTAAGCGCTACCAGGGAACCGATCTTAATGGTATCAAAGGCAAATGCGGCTGGTGCGCTTATGCTTAAAACCAGGGAAATCAGCAGCAAAGTAATGCCGAGTTTTTTGAATAAATTCATTTTTTATCTCCTTTATTTTTTAAAATAATTTTAGCAAAACCAAAATCATAAAATAAGCAAAAAAATCTATTCATTCTTCCCGTTTTATTTGTTATGACCACCTCCCTTCTATTTCATCAATAAGTTGAAACCGGAAGAACAATAGTAGCTTATTATTGATAATTTGAAGATTTGTTATATTTTTTGATTATAGCATATGTTCTACTATAATTTAAAGAGAAAAAATATATATTTACAAGGGGAGTACTTCTAATTCTGCTATTTGTGCTTAGGGTGCTGCCAAGTTCATATAGCGGGCAATATTATTAAAATGTTCGTCGTGCATTATAGATTCCCTCAATTCCGGGTAGCGCATATCATATACTGTATAAAGAACTCTATCGGTACTCTCTTTCATCTCAGTGCAGTTATCCTGTCCATAGGAAATAACAGAGATAGCAACCCTCTCCATCTTCCATCATTATACCTCTGAAGGGCAGCTCTTAACTCTTCCGCTATTTCTAACATATTACCTCTCCTGTTAATCCTTTCATTTTTCCTTTTTGATTTGAGTTTAGGTAATTCTGTTTAACTTATTATATCTTTGCCAGTAATAGCGATAAAGCCAATTGGTCTTTTCCGGAATAACTCCTTCCAGCCGCCCACCCCACCCTGAAATCATTTCCCTTACCTCTTTAAAATATCCATCAATCTCTTTCTGATTGGCTGTGAAGTTATTCTTTTTTAATCTGTCTATTATTTTACCTTCAAAATCCCTGTATAACGGACTTATTTGAGATAGAGCATCGGGAAAACACCATAAAGCAAGGCGATGATATTTCTCACATTGCCACCAGAACGATTCCGGATTATATAATTCTCCGCCCTCCCGATAGCCTTCCGGTACCCCGGTATCTTTAGTAAAAATCGGGAAGAAAGGGCTAAGGCAGGGGTTAGAAGCCCCGGTGGTAAGATAGAAGTTATTCTCCGGATTGAGTTCAGCGACCATAGAACATACCGATTGAGTTCTGTTGGTTAACGGATCTTTAGAATGCAGGCACAAAGTAGCCCCGCTCTTGTCCGGTGACCACTTTTGGTTATCACAATTCTCTCCATGGTCTCTAAGAATACCGGTGAAATCCTGCAGGTTAAGCTTTTTATCCTGTCGAGAGAGCAGCTCCCGGGAACGTTTTTCTCTTTCTCTTCCCTTTGCCGCCCAGGTCATAAATTTATCGGAATAACATTCTCTGAAGTCAAAATCATTGTCACTCTTACAATAGCCCTTCTCAACGGCATTTTTTATCAATCCGGCTGAACATTCGTCATAATCCCGTCTCAAAGAAATGACATTAGATATACTCCAGGTATCTTTAACCCTCTTCCAAGCCCACCATCTTTTTACCGTTTCCAAGACAAACGCTTCTTTCTTATCAGCGATAATAAAGCTGTTCATATAATATAGCTTGTATCTATAACCGCAACTTCCTCCCTGCCCATACTCCTCTAATAATTTGATAATGGTATCCAGGGCCTCCCGAGCCGAACGGCTCCTCTCCAATCCTAACCGTACCAGATCCATTCCGGTAAGACCGGTCTGAGCCGGTTTTTCTTTAGTAAATATTGCCTCATTACCGATT
>JAAYOB010000016.1 GCA_012520575.1 Candidatus Stramentimicrobium fermentans | reverse complement strand
TATCCCAAAGGGAATTTCTTTAGTTAATAATAGTACTTTTTTTTGAAAATTGGTAAATCCGATAAGATTGGTCTTTTCCTGATTAAATTCTACCGGGATTCCTTTAAAGTAGTCCTTGACTCTCTTGACCAAAGAAGAGAATTGTTCTTCACTCTTGACTAATTTTCCCCCGGAAGAAAAAGAGAAGTGTAATTCCCCTAAGACATCTCCAGTTGATTTTTCCGGTAAAATTATTCTGACTAAACCCTGCTCATTTCCGGCTATTCCTACCCAACCTAATTCAGTCTCCACAATATCATAATAAATGACGTCTTCCATTGCACTGTTCTCCGGTTTTGATATTTTTATTCATTGTTAAATCTCTTTCCGGTTTCTCGCCATAATTTAAATAATAGACGCTGCATTCTTAACCTATCCAATGGTACTGCAATTCTATTAACATTCCCTTAACGGTAATTAAGAGGAATAATATTGCTTATTGCTATATTAACTCATACGTCACCAAATTTATAACAATATAACCCGGGCTGGACGCAATACCTTCTTAAGCTCTTAAATTAAGGCAATTGTAATAAATAATTAATTTTTTGACAAATATTGATAAAAATTCGTTCGTGTCAGCAACTTGTGGGTACTTTTTCTTATCTCAAATATTAATGGAAATCAGATTAAGTCAAAGTATGAACAGGGGTAAGTAAGTTTTAACAGTAAGATAAGAAGTAAAAAATACATGTAATAAGTTGCTATTATTTTTAATTACATAAAAATGCCAGAGATATTCAGTTAAGTTGGCACCATCTCCCCCTATTATGATTAGGGAATACCCTCTATGGGACGAAAAACATATAGACTTACTTGAACCATAAAGAGATTGCCGGGGCAAAGCCCGGCAAAGGTCCATTTCCAGAAAGTATTAAGGAGTATAATGTTTGCTTTGTGAAAGTTAGTTAAAGAATTAATTTGTTTGTATAGCTATTGTAATGCTTAACAGTGATAAGATCTATTTCAACATCAATATTGTCTAAAATTTTTTATAACATTCTTTACAAATTTTTTATTGTACTCGATACTTCTCAATCTTCTCATCATCAAGGGTAATGCCCAATCCCTCTCCATCCGGTACTTCTAAACAGCCATCTTTTAATTCAAATTTTTCTTTAATAACATCATCTTTATGCATAAGCGTTCCAACAATATAGTTTGGTAAGCATACATTTTTGGTGGCTGCCACAAAATGGAGCCCTGCTGCTGTTCCTATACCTAATTCTATCATACTCCCCAAAAGACATGGTATACCGGCTGCCTCTGCTACCGCAACAACCTTTTGATTGTTGCTCATGCCACCACCCTTAGAAACATAAGTATTAAATATGTCTGCAGCTTCATGTTTTATTAGCATTAGCGCATCATGCAAATCGAATAGGCTTTCATCAGCCATTATCGCAGGCCTTACACTGTTCTTCACTTCTCTAAGTCCATCAATATTCCACCTTTGAACTGGTTGCTCTACCGCCCCAAGGTAGAATTCATCTAAGCGGTTAATCGCTTCAATCGCTTCTCTGGTTCCCCACACTGCATTGGCATCAACGGTAATCTCTAAGTTATCTCCAATACATTTTCGAATTTTACTTACCAAATCTATATCTTCCAAAATATTATTTCCTACTTTGACCTTGAAGGTCTTAAAGCCATCTTGAAGAGCTTGTTCAATATCTTTTTGGGCTTCTCTAAAAGTCTTAATTCCTGTGACAAAGGCAAGAGGGATACTTTTGCGATACAATCCTCCTATTAGATTATAAACGGGCGTATGAAGATATTTACCTGCAATATCATATAATGCCATGTCAACTGCTGCTTTAGCAAAGATATTTCGTTGCATTAAAGAATCCATCTTCTCATTGACATGATCAAATTGAAATGGGTCCATACCGATAATACTGGGACCAATCATATTTTCTAAAACATACATAATGGATCCTTGGGTTTCTTCAGCCCAACGCGGCACTGGAGAGGCTTCACCAATGCCAACAATCCCTTCATCAGTAAAAACTTTAACTATTACATAATCGGAATGAGTTCTTGCTCCTGATGAAATTCTCCATTCCCCTTTTAAGGGAACCCTAACCGGAATTGATTCAACTTTAGTTATTTTCATTAACTTTCTCCTGATATTGTATTAATTTTAGCGGGTCTATTTCCACTCCAAGCCCACTTTGGATAGTAGGTAATAGTTTTAAATATCCTTCTTCATACTTAAAACCAAAATTTTCTTTTTTAACAATCTGGTCACTATGTAAAAGAGGCCCTACCAGATCACATCCTTTTTTGACAGATTTACAAGACACTGCCAAATGAGCACTAGCTGCGGTTCCGATCCACCCTTCCAGCATACTCCCAATAATGCACTCTAGCCCAGCGCCTTCTGCTATATCCGCAATCTTTCTCGAATAAAAAATACCGGCGCTTTTCGCAATTTTAAGATTAATAATATCAGCAGCACCGAGTCTTACAGCTCTAATTGCATCGTTAATAGTGACAACTCCTTCATCAGCCATTATAGGAATGTTAGTAGCATTTCTAACCTGAGCCATGCCTTCCAGATTCCAATACGAAACGGGTTGTTCAATTAATTCTGGTTCAAATTTTTCCATTTTGTTAATTGTTTGTATTGCTTCGCTAACTGACCAAGACTGATTGGCATCAACCCGTATTTTGGCTTTGTCTTTCACTATTGCTCTAACTTCTCTTAATGTATTGATTGCCCTATCAGATTCACGGGCTTTTAGTTTAAATGATCGATACCCTTTGTTAAAATAATATTCTGCTTCTTTTGCTGCATTTTCTGGCTCTTGTATGCCGATAACCCAGTTTAAAAGAATTTTATCATTATTTAAACCTCCTAAAAGGCTATATAAAGGAACATTCGCAGTTTTTCCCATTAAATCATAGATTGCAAAGTCTATTGTCGATTTGGCAAACCAGTGAAATTTCACGGCGGCATTCATTCTACGATATATCTCTTCAATGTCAAATATTTCCACCCCAATTAAAACGGGGGCAAAATATTGTTCTATAATTTCTTTAATACCTTTTGCCGGCTCTCCAAATTCAGCTACTAAAGGGACGCTCTCTCCAATCCCCACAATACCATCTTCGCTTGTAATTCTGGCAACTACATGAATTTTTTCTTTAGAAGTCCACATGGCCATGGTAAAAGGCTTTCTAAATGGTATTTTAACAATATCAACCTGTATATTTTTTATTCTCATTCATCTTAACCCTATTATTCTTAGTTTGTTATACCCATTTAAATAGTATTATTAAATCCTATATTTTTCAAGTATACCTTCTTTGACGGAAACTCCTAAGCCCGGCTCTTGAGGAAGATATAAATCTCCCTCTTCTATATTAAGCATCTTAACGCCAGAATCTTCAATAACATCTTCTTTATGATATAGGTGTCCGATTAAATCTGATTCTAAATCAACATTGGGTGTCGAAGCAGCTACGTGAGCTGCAGCTGCAATACCTATGCCGATTTCTAACATACAGCCTAACACACAACTCAAGCCAGCTGCTTCTGCAATATGGGCTATTTTTTTTGCCCTCATAATCCCTCCAACTCTGGCTAACTTAATATTTATAATTGAAGCTGCATTCAGTTCTATAACCCGAATAAGATCTTTATAAGAATAGACTGCTTCATCGGTCATGACAGGGATACTGGTCCCTTGTTGCACTTCTGCCAACCCTTTAATATCTAATTTGTTTACAGGTTGCTCAACACATTGAATGTCCAATTTTTCCATTCTTTTAAGTGTCTTGATGGCCTCTTTGGGATTATACCCTTGATTTGCATCAATTCTTATTTTAGGTTTTGATCCAATGGCTTCCCTAATTGCTTTGATTCTCTCAACATCATAATCTGCATCTTGTCCGACTTTCACCTTGATGGCTCTATAACCATCTCCTACTGCTTGAACTGCTTCAGAAACATTCTGTTCAATAGATTCTATACCAAGGCACCAGGTAACCGGCACTTTTTCTCTATATGCTCCGCCAATCAATTTATGTACCGGTAAATTAAGGACTTTACCCATGATATCGTAACAGGCGATATCTATAGCTGCTTTAGCAAAATGGAATCCATAAATTGACTTATTCATCCTTTCATGAATATCCTCAATATCAAAAGGGTTAATTCCCTTTAGGACTGGCAAAAAATAATAATCTACTGCAGAAGCAAGAGATTCAAGGGTTCCGCCTATTTCGGTCGGCAATACCCCTACTTCTCCATACCCAAAAACGCCTTCATCGGTTTCCATTTTAACTACTAAATGTTTTTTAAAAACAATATCTGTTAAAGAAATCCTGTAATTAAACTTTAGTGGAATACCTACCGGAAAAGTTTTTATTGATGTAATTTTCATAATTTAATATCCTTATTATGTAAATATTTTTTATTTATGTGTATTACTTTCATAACGTGTTTACCTATTAATGTTTTTCTTGTAAGAATGGGTTAATGCTATTTATTTAGGTTCCGGTAGAGAGGGTTTATGTATACTATCTAAGAATTTATGATAGGGTATCGCACCCTTTAACAGATACCAAGCACACTATACAGAGGTAATACCTTACTCTTTAGAAAGTCAACGGCGGCTAGTCGCCTTCCTATCTAAATAGATTTATGTTTGACCAACATTCGCATATTTATAACATATTTTAGTACAGTATATTTGAAGTTAGTAATTTGTTCGTCTTTACCGTCTTTCTACAACCTTATTATTAGCAATTGCCTTAAATTTTGTACAATCGGAAGGTAAACATTGATGACCAATATTTTTAGGCCTAATTTAAACTAAACTGGTAAAATTATTTAGTATTATATATATTTAATAATTTTATTTGATAACAGAGCGAATCCCGAAAGAATTTATTATTAAAGTCCGAGATAGGCTTTTTTCACCTCATCGGAGTTTAATAATTCCCGGGAACTACCCGCTTGGACAATCTTACCAGTTTGAATAACGTACCCCCGGTCAGCAATCTCTAAGGATTCCTGAACCTTTTGTTCCACCAGTAAGATGGTGGTCCCTCTTTCTTTTATTCTAACAATAGTCTCCATCACACTCTCTACCAGTGAGGGCATCAGCCCTAAGGAAAGTTCATCTAACATCAGCAGTTCCGGGTCGGACATCATACCTCGGGCAATAGCCAACATTTGCTGTTCTCCGCCGCTTAAGGTTTCAGCAATCTGTCTTCTTCTCTCCTCTAATATAGGAAAGAGGTTCAATACTTCTTTTTTTCTTTTTTCAATTTCATTGCGGTCATGTTCGATATAGGCGCCTAATTCCAAGTTTTCTGCCACCGTCAGTTTGGCAAACAATCTTCTTCCTTCCGGTACATAACTGATACCTTTTCGTAATATCTGATTTGCCCTTAAACGGGAGATGTCCTCTCCTTTAAATCTTATGACACCTTCTATAGGATGGAGCAAGCCGGCAATAGTCTTCATAATAGTGCTCTTTCCAGCTCCGTTTGCCCCAACAATGGCTACCAGCTCTTTTGCTTTTACTTCAAAGGATACCCCAAATATAACCGGAATATCATCATAGGCACAGTTAATATTATCGATTTTCAATAGTGGTTCTGACATTTTTTATTTACCCCTCTCTTTGCTATTGAGCTGACATTTTTTGCCGTATTTTTGTCCTAAATAGGCTTCGATGACACGATTATCCTGTACAACTGCCTCAGGGCTATCTTCGGCAATTTTTACCCCACCATTGAGAACTACCACTTTATCGGCAATAGGCATAACCGCTTCCATAATATGCTCCACTATTAGAAAGGTGATACCTTTGTCTCTTAAGCTTTTAATTAGATTCACCGATTCATTCACTTCGGTGGAGGTAAGACCCGCCATACATTCATCCAGCATTAATAGTTTAGGGTTAGTCGCTAATGCTCTAGCCAGTTCCAGCCTTTTCTGCAATCCGATAGCCAGGTCACCGGCTCGATTATCCCTTAATTTTTTTAAGTAACATATTTCTATACATTGCTCGGTGAGCTCTCGTGCTTTTTCGGTATTCTTTTCCCTCAAATAGGCACCGATAAGAACATTATCAAAGACCGACATCTCTTTCAGTGAATGGACAATTTGAAAGGTACGTACTGCACCCAAGCGCGCCACTTTGTAGGGAGGTAAATTGGTAATATCTATACCCTGAAAACTAACTCTTCCTGAAGTAGGTCTATACATACCTGTGATACAGTTAAAGAGAGTAGTTTTGCCTGCACCATTAGGACCGATAAGGCCCACAATACTCCCTTCTTCGACATTAAATGAAATCTTATTATTGGCTACCAATGAGCCGAATTTCTTGCTTACTTCACAAACTTCTAACATGAGCTGTACCCCACCACATACCTTTATTAATTAATCTCTGCTTCCGTAGAAATTATTCTTCTTCGCTTTCTATTTCTGTAGTTTTGAAATTCATTAATTAACCCCATAATGCCTTTGGGCTGCCTCACCATGATTAAGATAATAAGAAAACCAAATAAGATGAGATCTACACCACTGCCCAGTCCTCCCCAATATACTCGGGTATATTCCTGTAATGGAATTAGAATCATAGCACCCAGCAATGGGCCAAAGAAGGTACCCACGCCACCTAAGATGGTAACCAGAACGAAGAGCATAGAAACATGGAGAGACATAACCATGGGCGGTTCTACCCGGAAGTTATACTGTACAAAAAAAGCTCCACAGAAAGAAGCCAAAAAGGCGGAAAGTGCCATAGCCGCCAGCTTGATGAAAGCACTATTGATACCAACTGCCTCTGCGGTCTCCTGATCTTCTCTTACTGCCTTTAGGTAATAACCAAAACGGTTCCTCTCAATAAAACGAACGATGCCGAAAATAATCACAAACAGAATCAAAGCCCCATAATAATAGGGTATTTTTGTCTTATACCAGACAAAATTTTTCCAGCCCACCTTTAACATGGGATAATCCAGTCCCAGAGCTCCATTAAGCCAATACCAGACCATAAAAAGACGATTAAAAATTTCTACAATGGCAAAGGTAGCAATGGCAAAATAGTGCCCTTTCAATTTAAAACAGGGATAACTAATCGCAACAGCAACAACCGTGGCTATCAAAGAACCGATAACGATGCCGGGCCAGGGCACAATACCATACTTTACTATGGCCATTCCTGCTCCATAGGCACCTATCCCAAAAAATACGGAATGTCCAAAGGAGACCTGACCGCAATAACCGCCAATAATATTCCAAGCCTGGGACATGCTGGCATACAATAAGATTAAAATAAAGACGTGTTGGGTAAAACTATTTGCCGCCACCCGGGGAATAAAAGGAATCAAAATTAATATTGCAACCAGAACATACCAGAACAAATCCTGTTTTTTTCTATCTTCTTTTATCATGCTCTACCACCCAAATAATCCTTTTGGTCTTACCATAACTATCAACAGATAGAGACCAAAAACAGCCACATACTTAAATACCGGTGCAATGTAGAATCCGCTTAAGGCCTCCACTAAACCTATTAGCAGTGCAGCCAATAATGCCCCCGGTATGCTGCCGAATCCTCCCATTGCCACACAGACAAAGGCAATCAGACTGAATAATCCTCCAACCTCAGGATGAACTGCTAAATAGGAGGGTAATAACCCACCGGCTATGCCGACACAGAGTCCGCCTAAGCCGAAGACCAATAAGAATATCTTTTCGGTATTGATACCCATTAGTTCAGCGGCACTCTTATCCATAGCAGTTGCTTGTATAGCCCAGCCCAACCGGGTACGTTTAATAATATAATAGATAATAAATACCACCACTAAAGCAAAAATACTGGTAATGAGCTGTGGTAATGGCAGGACTATATTACCTAAGAAAATTCTCTTTCCATCGAGCAGAGTACCGGTTAAGATACGAAAGTTAGGAGAAAACCTATTTAAAGCAATATTTTTTAACATCATAGATAGTCCAAAAGTTGCTAATAGTGCCGATAAGGAAGGGCCTGATAGGGTGTGTTGAATAATCAATTTATAAGTCAGAACACCTAACAGAAAACAAAAGACTCCTGAGGCAATCCAAGAGATAAGCGGGTCAAGATTCATTAAAAATCCCAGCCAATAGCTGACATACATGCCCAGCATAAGAAATTCTCCATGGGCAAAATTGAGTACATCCATTACACCCCAGATTAAGCTCAGCCCTGAGGCAACCAGGGCATAGACCATACCAGTTAATAATCCATCAATGGCTATCTGAAAAAACATAGCTGACGTCTCCTTCTCTGCTAAACCCCATCATGACAGTAAATGCATTCAACTTTACTGTCATGATGGTCAGATTATTTTATGCCTTTATTTTTTTAATTATATTCTTCCTAATTAACGTTCGTTCCAGGGAATCATTGGAAACACTACTTCGTCAGTGGCTAAGTCTACCGGATAAACACGTTTGTATTCCCCGCCTTGCAGCTGGGTTATCATACTCATAGCCTTAGAATTCTGTCCACCCGGAACAAAGGCTACTTTACCGCCCATGGATAAAGGGGAATCCCATTCATTGGCATACAAGGTATCACGAACGGCATCATAGTCCAAGGTACCGGCTTTTTCTATGGCCTGTGCCAGAATCAAGACAGCTACCGCTTCTTGTATGGAGTCACTGTCGAATGGAACATCGACCATGTCTTCATAGATCTTTTCCACTGCAGCAACTGCCGGCATCAATTCGGCAAATTCAGGAGCATAGCCGGTTCCACCCATGAAGTAATTGGCATCATCACCGAGTTGTTGGGTTATAACCGGGTCTTGATATCCGGTACAATAGTTCAAGCACATTTTAGGCAGCCAGTCCATCTGTTTCATGGTTCTCACCCAGAGGGTGTAGTCCCCTCCTAAACAGGCACCAAATACTACATCGGGATTCTTGGCCTTTAAAGTCTGAACTTCACTGTTCATATTGGTAGCACCGGGGCTGAAGGGAACATCGGCAACTACTTCAAAGCCGGCTGCAGCGGCTGCCGCCTTGCCCTCATCAGCAGCATGTTTTCCAAATTCGGTGTTTTCATAGATGATACCGATAGTCTGCACGTTTGCTCCTTTGGCTTCATTCATCCATTCCATGACTTCGCAGAATTCAAGAGATTCGGTCTGGTCGGTGGGTGCCATTCGGAAAAAATATTCTAAGCCACGCTCAGTTAGAGCAGCAGAACTGGAGCAACCGCACATAAATATTTTTCCTTCTCTCTCAGCTACCAGACTAGCCGGGGCAGTACAGGCACTATTGTAGCAACCAATTATGGAATATACTTTTTCCTGATTGAATAGTCTTTCGGCTTCAGCTTTAGCGATATCAGCTTTTCCTTGATGGTCAGCATGTACTAACACAATCTTGTATCCATCCAGAATTCCTTCTTGCCCCGCCAACGGAACTTGAATTTCGGGATGAGCATTATTAATAACCTCTACTGCTGCCTCTACTGCCGCTTTACAACGGGTTCCAGCTAGCGCAACTGAACCGGTCAAGGGAAAGAGTGTTCCAATCTTAATTACCTTTTCCTGGGCAAATGCCGCCCCGCTTGCTACAGTTACTGCTAAAAGAACCGTTAATACTATCACTGAGATTTTCTTACAAAAATTCACTTCTGTTTTCCTCCTTAAAAAAATCAAAATGTTTTCAAGCGAGAGATAAAAACTCTTATAATACTTTCTAACACCTCCTTCTGTTTTTAGTTTGAAGTTAGCTGAAATTAAATAATAATTTAAAATGGTAACAGTTGAGATAGGTAAAATCAAATAGGAAAGATAAAATAATTCTTTTAAACTAAAAAATATGTTTATACAACTCTTGATGATCTGGAAAAGTAAAATAACAAAACACCCATATTTCATTTTGTTTATTATAATTGAAAGAGATTGAAACCATATTACAGCGCTTTCCTATTCAATGCTATAATTTCACCATGTTTATGTTTACCCACTACTGCTTTTTTAAAGATTCGTCTTACCGGATTTCAGCAAAGTGCTTTATATTCCAACATCGCTCTCGCCAGTAGAGTGGAATAATACCTTCTTTCTGCTGAATCGGAACGTGAATTAATCATGATAGGAACATCTGCCCCAAAAACAATAGCGGCAGATTGCGCCTTACCATTAATCTTTAAGCTCTTTCCTAAAATATTTCCAGCTTCCAGATCAGGTACCAAGAGCAGGTCAGGGTTCCCAGCTACCTGTGAGCCACTGATGCCCTTACCTTCTGCAAATTCACGGTTCATCGCAATGTCATAAGAAAGTGGGCCGTCTACTATAAAACTACCTAATTGATTGCGCTGAGACATTTTGGCAAGACAGGCGGCATCGACAGTGGCTTGCATTGCCGGATTTACTATCTCCACCGCCGCTAAGACGGCAACTTTGGGATTAGTGATTCCTAAAGCAAGCCATAAAGGATAGGAGTTTTTGATAATCTCTACCTTTTCTTTTAAGCCGGGACAGGGAATGATAGCTATATCACTGATACCAATAAATTTATGGTAGGTGCTCAATTCAAAGAGTGTGAGATTAGAAAGAAGAGAAGATTTTTTAATACCATTTTCTTTATCCAAGACTGCCCGTAAAAATTGTTCGGTCCTTATCCTGCCCTTTACCAGTACTTGAGCTTCCCTGTTTCTGATTATGGTTATTGCCTTTTGAGCCGCCTCTTCATCACTTGTAACATCTTCTACTCTATAGTGTTTGGGTTCTTCCCCTATTTCTCGTAATATTCTTTTTATTTGGCTGGCATTTCCAACCAATATCGGTTCAGAAATGATACCTTTTTGAGCAGCCAGCTGTACTCCCCCTAAGACCTGTTTCTCCTCAGCAGATACTACTACAATTCTTATTGGTTTTAATCTCAACACAGCTTCTTCTAATTCAGTAAAATTCTTTATCACTCTTATCTCCCCTATAGTCAACTTATGCGCACCGGCCAGGTGAGGTATCTTGCTTTACCGCTCAAAATCCTCGCTACTGTCTGTGCCAGCGCCTCATTTTCATTACTGCCCGGGTATAAAAAGATCTTACCTAATTTTTTTATCTTCCTCTTCAATTCCGGAACCAAAAATCGGTCATGGGCTAAACCACCGGTGATAACAATACCATCTATTTTAAAATTCAACACAGAGGCCATAGCGGCAATCTCTTTTGCTATCTGATAAACCATAGCACGGTATATAAGCTGTACGTCTTTATCTCCCTGGACAGCTCTTTTTTCTAATTCTACCATATTTTTGCTGCCTAAATAGGCATAAACTCCACCTTCACCATACAACATTCGCAATAGTTCACTTTTTTGATATTTACCTGAGAAACAGGCATCAATGAGTGGAATGGGCGGAACTCCACCTGTCCGTTCCGGTGTAAAAGGAGCTGATTCCATACGGTTATCATTATCTATAATTTTACCATTTTTTAAGGCGGCTATAGAAAAACCTCCGCCTAAATGGGCTACTACGCAGCTAACCTTATTAAAATCTTTGCCGATTTTTGCTGCTAGCTTATATACCGTTGCCCTGATATTCAGGGCATGGACAAAACTAAACCGGGGGAAAGAAGGATGTCCGGAAAATCGAGCTAGAGTAGAAAATTCATCCACACTAACCGGGTCCACAATAAAAGCAGGAACACCATAAGAATGAGCAATACGATAAGCTAAAGGGGCACCTAAATTGGAGGCATGCTGATAGACCGGAGTATATAGAGAAAAATTAACCAATTCTTCATTTATTTTGATAGCCCCGCTGGGAACCGGGGTAAGCATTCCACCTCGTCCGGCACAGGCCACAATACGAGCACCCTGGGGTAAATATTTATCTATGAAGTGACGAATTAATTGTTCCCGATAATCAATCTGGTTAGAAATGGCAGGAAATCGTTTTATCTCTGCTTCGGGGTGTTCGATGGTTTCTGCATATATCTGTCCCATCTTTTCACCAATCAGTTCAAATAGAGCACATTTGGTAGTGATGGAACCCGGATTCACTGTAAAAATTATGGTTTTTTTAATCATAATACCATCAGGTTTATTTTAAGTAAAAAATTGGGTAATACCGATTATATGTATTAAGAGAATCAGCTGCTTAATAATTTAGGAGCTTTGTGAAATCTGCCTGGTATACAGCCTAACAATTTTTGGGCAATGGAGGCAAATAAGCTTTCATCGCCACTGATAAAAAAGGTATCTTCTCGGTATTGTCCAGTATTGTATATTAAATGATGCCGGGTAAGCCACTCTTTGGCTTCTTTTACGGTAGCTTCTGCCGGGTCAACCAGAATTATTTCCGGGCTTAGCTCCTGATCAATATATTTACTTAAAAAAGGGTAATGGGTGCATCCCCAGACCAGTGTATCAACACCACTTTTGATTAAAGGGCTAACGCACTCTTTCAACAGTGCTTTTATTTTACTCTCATCCTTCAGGGCTCGTTCTTCCATCTCTCTGATAATCTGATTACTGCAGGCATTGCTATAGGTAATTATGGTTGAGTCCATTTCTTTAATTGTTTTTTTATAACTCTTATTGCGGATAGTGACCTCGGTCCCCACGATCCCTATTTTCTTGTTTCTGGTTTTCTTTATGGCTTCCTCGGCACCGGGCTGAATTACTCCAATAATAGGAATATTGTATCTCTCTATTACTTTATCCAAGGCCACAGCAGTTGCAGTATTGCAGGCAATAATAATCATTTTTACTTCCTGCTGTAATAAGAAGTCTGCAATAGAAAAAACATACTCTAAAACCTGGGAGTTGGTCTTCTCACCGTAAGGAGCATGGCCGGTATCTCCAAAGTAAATTGCGCGCTCCTGGGGTAATTGCTTCTTTAATTCTCGATATACACTCAACCCGCCTAAACCGGAATCGAGTAGTCCTATGGCTTTTTCTTCCTCTCTCATTTTCACCTATCTTTATTTACCAAAAATACCCATTTATTTACGCTTAATAGTAAGAAAAAATCTGGCGGAGGGACTGGGATTCGAACCCAGACAGCTTACGCCTACACCGGTTTTCAAGACCGGCCCCTTGCCGTTCGGACATCCCTCCGTATAAGAAATTACAAAATAGATGTGTAGTAAAATTTTACCTCAATCGGAAATTTTTTGCAATCCATCCATGTAGGGACGCAAGGCATCCGGTATCACAATTGAACCATCTCGCTCTTGATAGTTCTCCAAAATAGCAACCATGGTTCTGCCTACTGCAATACCTGAACCATTTAGAGTATGAACAAACTGGACTTTTCCTGACTCTTCTTCTCGATAACGAATATTGGCTCTTCGCGCTTGAAAATCAGTACAATTGCTACAGGAGGATATCTCCCTATACTTTACCTGGAAAGGCAGCCAAACCTCTAAATCATAGGTCTTGGCAGCGGCAAACCCTATATCGCCGGTAGAAAGAACCACTTTTCGATAAGGAAGCTCTAGTCTTTGTAAGATAGTTTCGGCATCCTGGGTTAATTTTTCCAGTTCTAAAAAAGATTCTTCCGGTCTACAGATTTTTACCAATTCCACTTTATCAAATTGATGCTGTCTGATAAGCCCCCTAACATCCTTGCCATAAGAACCCGCTTCTCGCCTAAAACAAGCAGTATAAGCAGTGTAATAGAGCGGTAGAACAGACTCTAATAGTATCTCTTCCTGATGTAGATTAGTTAAGGGAACCTCGGCAGTAGGAACCAGGTAGAGCTCATCACTGGTCTTAAATAATTCATTCTCAAATTTGGGCAGCTGACCGGTCCCCATCATAGTATGGGCATTGACTAAAAAGGGGGGCATTATTTCCTGATAATGGTGCTCTTGAGTGTGGATATCGAGCATAAAGTTAATTAAGGCCCTTTCCAGCCTCGCTCCGGCATTTTTTAGAACCGTAAAGCGGGCGCCTGATATCTTGGCACCTCTATCAAAATCGAGAATATCCCATTTCTCACCTAAATCCCAATGCGGCAGGGGCTCAAAGTCAAACTCTCTGGGCTTTCCCCATCTACTAATTTCCTGATTGCTTCCCTCATCCGGTCCTACCGGCACACTCTCGTCGACTATATTGGGCAGCTCTAACAAAATATTTTCCATCTCCTGCTCTAAAGATTTTACTTCGGTGTCCAGTTCCTTAATCTTATTGGATACTCCCCGCATAGCTTCGATCTTTTCCCGGGCATCCATTTTTTCTTTTTTCAGACGGGCGATCTCCTCAGACACCTGATTTCTTTCTTGCTTTAAGGCACTGGAGTCAAAAACAATCTTGCGACGTTTTTCATCAAGCTCCAGAATGTAATCAATATCGCCAGCCTCCTGACCTCTTTTTAGTAGAGCTTCTTTTACCTTTTCCGGTACGGCACGAATTAATTTTAAATCCAACATCTTCTTACCTATCCTCCTGGTCTATTCCACGCATAATTTATTTTTTTAATTCAATCTCAATTAAATTGATTAATATATTCCGAGTAACTAATAGACAATTTTTATTCTTTAAAGGAAAGACAGTTGTGTACTACCCCTTTATTACCCCTATTGGACGCAAACGGGCTACTTTAGCAGAAATTCCACTCTGGTCCATTACATTAACCACTTCCGACACATCTTTGTACGCCTCAGATACCTCTTCCGACAGTGTCTTTCTGCTTCTGGCTTTAACGATAATTCCGCGTGCCCTCAGTTCCGCCTCAATGTTTCTATTCTTAGCTTCTTTGATAGCCGCACCCCGGCTGAGTACACGCCCTGCACCATGACAGGTAGAGCCAAAGGTCTCCTGCATGGCTTTTTTTTGGCCGACCGAAACAAAGGAACGGCTGCCCATATCGCCGGGAATTAAGACCGGCTGTCCAATTTCTTTATATTTTGAGGGTAAATCAGGATGCTGAGCGGGGAATGCTCTGGTAGCTCCTTTGCGATGGACACATAACTTCACTTTTTTCCCCTCAAATTGATGGAGCTCCATTTTGGCAATATTATGCGCCACATCATAAACCAGCTCCAATCCCAATTCTTCCCGAGACATGCGGAATACCTGCCTAAATACCTCTCTGGTCCAATGCGTTATGCACTGCCGGTTAGCCCAGGCAAAATTTGCGGCACAGGACATAGCCTCATAGTAATCTTTTCCTTCCGGAGAATTGACAGGTGCACAGGCGAGCTGCCTATCCGGTAGATTAATACGGTACTTTTGAACCGCTTTCTGCATTATTGCCAGGTGGTCAGTACAGACCTGATGTCCAAAACCACGTGAACCGGTATGAATCAAGATAGTGACATTGCCCTCCTTCAGCCCCATTACTTTTGCTTCTTCCGGAAGGTATATTTTATCAACTACCTGAATCTCTAAAAAATGATTTCCCGAGCCTAAGGTGCCCAATTGAGACCGTCCGCGTTGAATTGCTCTGTTACTGATAATTTCCGGGTTGGCTTGCGGCATTCTACCCTTCTCTTCGGTAAAAGTAATGTCTTCTTGTTCCCCATATCCCTGCCCCACAGCCCATTGCGCACCATCCGCTAAAACTCTTTTTGTTTCCGCTATGTCTAATTTAATAATTCCCTCTGAACCGACCCCGGAGGGAATCTTACGATAGAGAGCTTCCACTAAGTGGTTCAACTTCTCTTTTATATCTTCTAGTTTGAGATTGGAGCGAAGCAGTCTTACCCCACAATTGATATCAAAGCCCACTCCCCCGGGTGAAATTACCCCATCTTCTATACGAGTAGCCGCCACTCCACCTATCGGAAAACCATATCCCCAATGAATATCAGGCATAGCTAAAGAGTAACCGACAATCCCCGGTAAAAAAGCAACATTAGCTACCTGGTCCATAGCCTGGTCTCTTATAATATCTGCTAAAAGATTTTGAGAGGCATAAATTCGCCCATCTACCAGCATTCCCGGGCGATAGTCCTTAGGTATGTCCCAGATATAAGGTCCTTGCTGTTTTAATATTCCTTCCCATTTATCTTTCATAAAATCAACCCCTTTTTAAAAAGTAGGATGAGAAGATTGAATTTTTTATTATCCTCTAATCAAATTCTAAGGTATCAGAGACTAAATATCAAATACCACAGTTCCCTCCCATCTTCCGCTTTGCTCTTGGGAAACTCGCAAATTATGATAAGTAACGGCTTTAATCTCAGTGGTTACTTGATAGGGAGAACCTTTAAGCTTGATTGCTCCTGCCTTTGCTTTAATCATTTCTTCAGTCATAGCGGATATTAGAAAATCGGTAAAGATTATGAACTCGGTATTATGGACAAAAAGTAAATCCTCCAACCAATTCACCAATAAATCCTCTACATCGGTACCTGTGCTTTCAATGTTATAGTATTTTTTATATTCGTTAGGAGCAATTGCAATGACAGAGCCGATAGTAAGATAGAACATTCCGCGAGCGGCGTTTATAAATAATTCTTCTTTATCTTTGCCATACACGTTTAAACCGACATCGGCTGTGTGCTCTATAACTTTAAAGTCTTTCACTTTCGTGTTTTCGTTCATTGCCAAATCCCCCTAAAATAAAAAACTCCCATCCCTTGTACAATGATATACAATAGGGACGAGAGTTTGCTCACGTGGTGCCACCCTAATTCAATAGATAAATCTATTCTCCGGGTACAATAAAAGTTATATAGAATTTGTATATTTCAACTAATATTGCAACGATGCAAAACCTTCAGGAAGGTGGAATTCGATCAAGCTTGCAGCCGCATTTCACCAGCTGCGGCTCTCTGTATGCCAAACCTTGATCTACTCTTCTCCCTGTTTTCCAATCTGCTGCTTTTCCATTTTTCATCTTTATTCTACTATGGATTATATATTCCCTTTCCCCCAATGTCAACCGCATATTAAAATGCTATTTAATAGAAGATGAATGGTAAAACGATTGACTGTTTGTATTTTTCCCTAACATTATTTAATCTCTCTTCTTGCTTTTCCAGTTCTTTTAGTAAGGGGATTGGGGCATTAGTTTTAGTAAAAATTGCTTTCATTCTTTTTGTCTTTTCCAGATATTTATCAATCCTTAAAGAAAACTGAGCAACATATTCTTCTTTAGCATAATCCCTTTTCAAACAATCTTTAGCAATTTTTTTTAAATCATCGTATCGGGGGATTAAACCAATTGGTATTTCAATCGCTGCGTACTCCTTATTTACTCTTCCATTTGCCCACAAAACCCATAAAAGATTATATGCTTTAGGTGTCATAAAGTTACCCTGTTCATCCTTTAAAAAATAGTTAGTAGCAAATATTTTAGGAATTCTTTTTAATCCTTCTTTAAAAGCGAGATGGTTATTTACATAATCTAAAAAAGGGATTGAAATAAAATCGAGGTTAGCCATAGGGTCATGCCTTCTTACTCCCTGTTTACCAAGTGTGGCAGCAGTTGTTTCTGATTCCAGTATGGCTCCTAAAAATACTCCATGCTCCCAAGAAAGTGATTCTACAATTGGAACACTGGTATCCGAATCTCTTCCTCCATAAAAGAAGCCATCAATAACCACACCTTCTGGATTTTCCGCTTCTGGATCGATATTATCCATTTCCGACAATCTTATAGTATATCGGGCATTTTTATGAGAGGGATTGATGGGATTCCCATCTTTATCTTTTTTCCCTTCATACCATTCTCCACTATAATTAATACCATCTTTGGGAAGTTCCTTCCCCATTCCCATCCAATAAGGAATTCCTTTTTTTATCAGTACATTAGAAAAAATGATTTCCCGAGGTGTAGTTAAAGCCTTAAAAATTAGAGGATCTTCTTTTTCATTGACATCTGCAATAATGCCGAAAATACCTCTTTCCATATTGACTGCTTTCACTTCACCATTTATTTTTCTAAGAAAGGCTATATCATCACCAATAATAGTCTGCCCTGGCAACATTGCAGTACTGGTCTTCCCACAGGCACTGGGGAAAGCGCCGGTAAAATAAGTGGTCTTATTTTTTTGACCGTGAACACCCATGATAAACATATGCTCTGCCAGCCATCCTTCTTGATGTGCCTTGCGAATAGCCAGGCGGAAAGCTAGCTTTTTTAAACCTACGGAATTTCCGGCATATTGGTAATTTACCGTGTAGACACTGTTTTCTTCTAGATCAATATATACCCTTCTTTTGTCGATATCTACACTAATATTTCTTTCCAGTCTTCCTGCAGAATGAAGAAAATAAAAGAATTGATTTGAACCATTTAAGGCTTTAAATCCTTCATAGTTGCTTCTATAGAGCAAATCTTCGCTATGGGCAACATAGGCTGAATCAGTAATTTGTAAGGCAGGAATGGAAAAGACTGAGTTAATTGGGCCTAACGAGAAGAAGCATACCAGCATTTCTTTCCCCTTCATGCTTCCCTTAAAGTATGATTTAATCTCTCTCAATCCTTCTTCTCTATCTATAGAATTAACATCTATACCCCAATCTACTTTGTTAGATAATAGGTATCGGGTATTATCTTTGTCTCTACCTTGGTCATAATAGCCATCAAAATGTATAGCATGACCGAGTAAATTTAATTTATTCTCTTCTTTATTTTTTAAGGCAAGTTCTCTAACATATTTAATCTCTTCTTGTTTATCAGTTATGACGGTTACTTTGTCCGGCTGACAAAGTTTAATTGCTTCATCAACATGTTTTATAACATAGGGGTTGTTCAAAGCAATAAGCTTCTTTTTATTTGATTTAATCATTCCGTATATTTACTTCCTTTTAAAACAAATGTTTAGATATATTATAATAGTGCAATAACCTAATGTCCTACAAATTTAATCTCTAAGTTATTCTAATCTAATAAATAGTAATTTTCATAAAATAGGAATATTGAGCTAATGATACTTACTCAATTAGATTTTTAAATTTTCCCCCAACCATTCATAAATTATTTTTGCTTCACTTGGTAAATGAAAGTCTTTAACACCTAAGTCTAAATATTTTTTATATCATCTATTTTATAATGGATTGAATCAAGCTCTACTCTAGGCCTTATTCCTTTAGCCAATGCTGCTTTATAATTTTTATTTCTGCTTCTCTTACTTCTGCATTGCTACGCTGCCCTGGATATCCGATACTTAGCGAATAATCACCTGGACCAAATTGAATCATATCAACTTCTTTTACACTTAGGATTT
This sequence comes from Candidatus Stramentimicrobium fermentans, assembly GCA_012520575.1. Taxonomy (GTDB): domain Bacteria; phylum Atribacterota; class Phoenicimicrobiia; order Phoenicimicrobiales; family Stramentimicrobiaceae; genus Stramentimicrobium; species Stramentimicrobium fermentans. The sequence goes on along the minus strand of JAAYOB010000016.1, from coordinate 6,780 downwards.
CCTCTAAATTATCCAAAGCATCTTTTTTTCAATCATAATCGCAATTACCGTTCCCTATTAAACTATCTATATAAAAAGTAGAGCCTGCTTCCACGTAATATCCAATATTTCTGCGGTTGGAAGCGCCATTAAGCCCACCCAATATTAGAGAGTATCAACCTTTACCATTTTAACATACTCTTGAACTTCCTCAGCATTTCTAATATCTGCAAAAAGTACGTTTTGAATCCCTGAGCCCAGAAATCATCGGGCAATAAATACTCGGCAATTTTGATCTATTTTAATCATGGAAGACATTTCGAAAAGCTCAGTTACACGGGTAAAATTCTCTAAATCTCTCAAATCCCATGGAAAATACTCTCCAAGATATTCTCGACATAGTCAAATAGCCCAATATGACCGATTATTTCAAATAAACCTAGCCATACACCTAGCAAACACGAGTACCTAAAGTATATGATTCTTTATTTATTTTTATCCTTTAATTGATTTGCTCTCATTTCAAACTCCTTTTATTTTTAATTTTAGTTACTCATATTATCTATTAGACACCTCACACCATTACGGGCATGGTACTCTTGAAATTCAGGCTCTGTCTTTCCTGTATCTTCTTCTTGTATCATAATGTAGGCCTCGATGATTTTATCATTGAGGCAGGCTGTTAAGACAGAGTAACTCTTAGGCCCGGATACCTCTATCACACCGATAGACTCTCTTTAGAACATTATAGTCTCTTCTGCTTTATACTCAAGCGTATACTTAGGAATGGCTATATACGAGTATATATAGTTAAAGTCTATGCCTATTTCTGAGAATTACCAATCCGGATAGTATTCTAAAAGTTTTAGCCTTATTACTCCTTTTTAAGAGTATTCTTCCTTAAGGATGTGTGTTAACAACTCGCTATATTGTTCATATTTTTTTATCGATAAGGATTTTCTTAATAATATCCGCTACTTTATGTACTTCGTTAAAAGAGACATATAAAGCAGCCGGTGCTAAACAGACAATATTGGGTTCGTGGAAATCAGGAATCACATTGAATATCCCTCCTTCTAAACTTTGTCTCTATCCATAACTGTTCTATTTTTTATGGATAATTACACTTTTTAAACTCAATATTAACAACTCGGTATTCAGATTGGTATTTTATACAAAACGAAATATAAGCGGAATAGCAATAATTATTTAAAATTATCAATTTAAAATTATAGCAGTGATTGTCTTTCCTATTTGATGATTATACAGATGGTAAATTGTCTAATTGTATATCATAGATCACCATGATATACTTTATTAAGAGCATACTTGTTTCTTCACTTAAAATATTGATCTAGATGTTCTTAATAGTCGTAACTCATTGAATTGCTGTAGTTACAAACAACTATATAATTATTAATCGAATATGGAATAATCTAAAAAGAATAGTGCTCAGCACCTATTTTATCTATTTCAAAAGGAATAAATTTAATGGATTTTCACCAGCTAAGAGTCTTTGTTGAAGTTGCCCGTCAGAAAAGCTTTTCCCGGGCAGCTGAAAAAATATTCCTGACCCAACCCACCGTAAGCGCTCATATTAAATCATTAGAAAAAGAGATTGGAACTCCTCTTTTAGTCCGTGGTCAGCGGGAATTACAATTGACCGATGCCGGAAAAGTCCTCTTTCAATATGCCCAGCAGTTGTTAAACTTAGAAAAAAAGGCTGTTTTCGCCATTCAACAGGAATACCATATCATTAAGGGTAATTTAGAGATTGTGGCAAGCAGTGTTCCCAGCTCTTATATTCTGCCCGGGCTGATGAAGGATTTTTTAAAAAAATATCCTCTGGTTACTTTTTCGGCAAAACATTGGGACACGGAACAAGTTTTTGAAAACATCTTAAATTTCAATTACGAACTCGGTTTTGCCGGAGAGCCGGTCCGTTCCAACGAATTGAATCAAATTCAGCTCTTAAAAGATAATTTGATACTGGTTGCGGCTGCCAATGTAAGTCTACCGGGCGAAAAGCGGACTGAGAATAAGATAATAGATTTATCTTCACCCCTTTTGGAAATTGATTTAAAGGCATATCCGGTTCAGGAGATGTTCTTAAAAGAACCTTTTGTTATGAGAGAGACGGGTTCAGCTACCCGAATGATTTTTGAAAACGCTTTAAAAAAGTTTTATGGTAAAACGGATATGAAACTAAATGTAGTGGCCTATCTGGAAAATCAAGAAACTATTAAAGAGGCGGTAAAAGCCGGATTGGGATTAACAGTAATTTCGCACCGGGCAGTAGAGACGGAATTATCTCTCGGTTTAATGAAGGGTTATTTGCTGCCGGACCTACAATTGGAGCGATACCTCTATCTCGTTTACCGCTCCAATTCCGTCTTATCTCCACTGAGCCAAGCATTTTTAGACCATTGTATCTATTTCTTTAAAATCGCTGAGGAAAACTAACAGATCGATAGCCCTCCGTAATTCTCCTTAGATTTTTAAATACGAAGTATCTCCTCCAGGGCGACAGGAATCTCTTTTATTATATCGTATATCTGTGTAGCCGGAGTCGGTTGGGCAATTAAACCTGCTTGGCGGTTCACCTTAGCTGCGGTAACTGTGGCATTTTCGATATCATGTCCAGAGGCAATCAAAGCAGAAACAATACCGGTCAGGGTGTCACCGGTTCCCCCTATCGCCTCCAGGACCTCTACATTGGGGCTATCCACTTTGGCAATAATGCTGCCTTTATAGGCAATATAATCTGTCGCACCTTTCACCAGCAGATAAGTGGAGGCATTATTGTGTTTATACGCTCTTTGAATCAAATCCGGTATCAGATTATCTTCATGCAGAATAAACCCACGAGTATAAAAAGGATGCGGGGCTTTCTCGTCTGCCAGATAGGCAAGCTCACCGGCATCAGGAGTAAACAGGTCAAAGGATGAAGCATCTCCTCCCATCTTAGCCACATACATAAAGCCGGCATCCCCAATTAGCGTTGGCTTGGTAGACATACTCTGTATCTTAGCCAATAATCGTTTAAACAAACCTACATTCGGTTGAAAATAATGCAGCGCCAGTGTTCTAAAAGGATTATCTGTGATGTGTTCAATTAAATGTTCATAAAGACGTTTGCACCCATCCCCATTACCGATATCTCCTACCAGATAACAAAAAGGGTTAGGCTTATCCATATACTGTAAGGTTTTTACCGCTGCGGCAATCATAGCCGGTGTCCCCCGATTAATATTAACTTTTTCGTCGCCTATGTTAATTTGATTTCCCTCAACCGCCACTTTGCCGTAAGTTAGGGGAAAATCTATCTCTGGAATGGTTCCGACTATACCGAACATAGTTTGATAATCCTTTCATAGGCAATCTGCAGTGCATAAGCACATAGCGTATAGCCGATATCGCGAGGCTGAGGAGCAGCACCTAAGGATTTATTTACCATCTGTTCTGCCAGATAAGGAACATCAGGACAGCCGCCTCCGGAAACATTGACTATTAAATGGGTATTCCTATCCACTGTAATTTTCATATTGGCAGCTCTCACCATAAGATAATTTCCATATTCTTTTTCCTGTAGAAGATCGACCGGCTCCAATAGGGCACTGCTAACCGGAACAACCTGAACCGGTTTGATATTTGCCTCCGAGAGCTTTCTAATGATGGGTAATTCCTCTAAAAGCGGAAACTCGATTACCAGGTCACAGCCACTGCGAATATCCGGGGGAGGACCCTTCACCTCAATCTGCCATCCTCCTGCTTTTAGCAGGCTCTCTGCTCTGATAACTTTTGTAGTATTATCAAAGACTAAAATACCCTTTTCCTGTCGGGGTGACTCTGTTTTTGTCTCCTTTTTTTTAAAGATGTTCAGCACCTTTAATCTACTCTTCCCTTCTGATAACTATTTTATAATTACCATCTGTCGATACCACTTCAACAATATTCCATCCCTGGAGTTTTGCGGCACGCACCACATTCTCCTGGGCAGTTTCAGTATCTACTAAAATAGCAATATCTCCTTTTTTAACTTTTTTTATCTCTCTAATAGTCATAATAACCGGCTGAGGACAGGAAAGACCTCTGGCATCCACCGTATTTATAGTATTATTCATTTTTCAATATCTCCTTATATTTGTTCTCTCATGGTAAATCCAATTAAGAGGCAAGTTATGAGCCCAATCACAGTAGCAGTTATACCGGCTGCAGTCACTCCTTTAGCAGAGCTGGCTAAACCAAAATTGTGAGCAAAGGCTGCGCCCACAACCATACCAATCACAAATATGGCTGCATCACCATCACCTTCTCCCGATAAAAAGAGCTGACGGCCGGGACAACCGCCGGCTAATGTAAAAGCAAGGCCGGCTAAGACCATACCACCGAAATTCCAAAAATGTACGGTGTGGGCTACGGGCTGTCCTGAAAACCCGGGATGAAATTGACCTAAAAGCAAATTAACAACAAATGCGGTGATGGCCATGCTGACAATCCCATTCAGGAGATGATTTTGTTTAAACAAAATCCAATCACGTATGGCGCCCATTGTGCAAAAACGGCTTTTCTGTGCCAGAAAACCAATCGAGAGACCTACAATAAGGGAAACAAAAAGAGGTGCATGCATAGACCCGGGACCGGCGGTGCTATAGAATAGAACGCCACTTTGTGCCTCACCCGCAATCATCGGATTAAAGAGCATTAACAAGAATATTCCTGCCATTATAATGGGAAAAACCCAACCTGCTGCTTTATAGGTATTATGAGCAGCTCCAAGACTGTATCCTTTTTTTAGAAACTCGGTTCCTACCCAGATACCGGCAGTGAGTCCCAGCAATCCGGCAACAGCATTCCAATCTCCCCCGGCCAAGCGCAGCAGTGCCCGCCAGGGACAACCTAAAAATATAAGTGCCCCAATCATAGCAAAAACACCCAAGATAAAACGTACAATAGGCGCAGACCCTAAACGGGGCCTGAACTCACGAAAGGCATGTGCCGCCACAAAGGATCCTAAAACAAATCCAATTATCTCCGGGCGTATATATTGTACTACTGCTGCCCTATGTAATCCCAGTGCACCGGTAATATCCCGTACAAAACAAGCCACACAGATACCCATATTAACGGGATTACCCCAAAACTGCAGCAAAGAGGCTAATATACCGATAATGCTGCCCACTATAATAATGCCCCATTTAGTTGCAAACACATTTTTCATCTTTTAACTGCCATCCTCCTATCTTATTTTATAATTTTACTTCTCTATTTGGTAAAGGGATTTTCTGCTATTTAATATAAAGATATCTTTGGGATAAGTGAAATAGATTTTTTCTATGGAGGTCGGAGCTATTATAGATTTTTACCATGTTAGAAATATATATGTAGAACAGTTCTTTTATGTTATCTTAATGATACTGACCGGTAATCTTCTTTTTTCTTTATTCATCATTCTTATGCTGCAATTCCGCTTTTAGTCATTGCAAAACTTTCATTCCTGAGAAAATGTTTTTTATTTTAGAGCATATACTTATTAATTATAAATAAAATTGGTGTGGTTTTTGATATTATAAATATTCCCGGTAGTATGAAAGTTAAAGATAAATATACATTACAATTGTGTCGGTTCAATCGAGACACCCAACATTGCCACTACCACAGCCGAAGGCATTGATATAAACGAGAAAAGGAGTAGCATTAGGCTACTCCCAATCCCTAAGAGCTGTTAATTTTTGAGCATTTAGAATTTGAGAAGCTCCGAACTTCTCAAATCCTGTAAGAACACTCGTAATTATCCGAAGTACCGGTCTGCAAAAAAGACCCATCGGCGAAGAGCCGACCGGGTCAAGTTAAAAAATCGGCTCTTAACGCCGATTTTATGCGATTTTTGTCAACTTTTTTACATTGACTTTAAATAAATAACATCATCGTTTATATTGATTTTATTGTCGTTATCAAAATCAAATCATTTTTCAATCATTTCAGCTTCTGATAAATCGGCAAACGGTCCGATTTTTCCGATGTATTACAAAAGCACAATAACGTCTAAATATTAGCTTTGTCTTTTCCTTCTTCTTCAATATTAGAATTGGTAACTGAGCCACTTCCGTGTCTTTCTTTAATTAAAAAGCTCCATGAAAGAATAGAAGCTTTCTGGAGTTCCTCCGGAAATAACCACCTTTCCATTTGCGACGGCGTCTTCAGGATCGAGCTTCGCCAGAACCAGTTGCTTCCAGGTCAGCGAGTCGGTCACCATATCGCACTGGCCCTTGCTCACGGATGGGGGATCCACCTCGAGGATACCCTTACGAACGTTCAACGTGTAGTGATCTGACACCTTGGGGTCATTCGTCTCGATGTCGGTCAGCTGAACGTTAACGACGATGTCCTTCTCCATCGATTTCGATGCATTGAGACTGACGGCCAGGATGCGATGCAGGGTGGCCATGGGCATCAACTCAACAAATTTATCATCGATCCTCGAAAAAACAAGCTTTGGATCAGCGAATGCGTAGACCCTACGGGTCTGGTTAGTCATCAACAAGTAGTCGGACAGAAGCATGTTGCGCGCCTGCGAATTCATCGTGTTTTCTGCCAGGGCCAGCATGGCCGCCTTTTTGGTCTCGAATGCCACTGGGTTATCCGGGTCCAGCAAGAGCGCATCGTCGGCAAGTCTCAATGCCCATTCCAGGTTGATATCCAGAGCCGCCTGGGCTTTACTTGCCAGATCACCATCGCCTTCAGCTAGGAAGGCCGACATCTCTGCCTCACTCCGGGTAGTCTGTGGAAACAGATCCCTTA